>JBEVHL010000429.1:0-18787 GCA_040511255.1 Mycobacterium sp.
CGGGACGCTGGGCCGCCAACAGCTCTTCGTAGCGGACCGCGCCGGGCAGCGGGTCGTGCCCGGAGCCGTCGTCGACGTGGATCAGTCGCATCGGCGGCAGGTCGGGCAACGCCGCGGCCAGGGTCGGCGCGAATTGCGCGTGGTACATCACCGCGGCGGTGTTGGCATCGACCAGCAGGTAGACGAGTTCGTCGGCGACGTATCGGTAGTTGACGATGAACGGGGCCACCCTGGCCTGATACGCCCCGATCATCCCTTCAAGGAATTCGTTGCAGTTGGTCATGTAGAGCGCCAGGTGACTCTGGCCGGATTCGCTGTTGGCCAACTGCGCGCGTTCGGTGTGTGCGCCCAGCCCCCAGCCGTGCAGCGCCCTGGCCAGCCTGCGGGTCCGGTCGTCGACTTGCGCGTAGGTGAAGTGCCGCTCGCCGTACACGATGCAGTCCCGCTCGGGGTTCGCCGCGGCGACCGCGCCGAACACCTCGGCAAGATTGAAGTCCACCGCAGCTCCTCGTCGGTCTGGCCGAAGCGGCCAATGGGCATGGCCACGGTACAAGACCAGCCTGTCAGGATGGGACGGGTGGACACCATCGTGACCGGCCCCGACGGGATCGATCTCGTGGTACGCGTGGGGGGCGACGGCGACCCGGTGATGTTCCTGCACGGGTCCGGCGGCGGGCTGGAATCGTGGGCGCAGATCGCGGGTGAGCTGAGTCCGGAGTTCCAGACCCGGCTGGTAGCACGCCGCGGTTGGTATCCCAGTGGAATCCCACTGCGGCGCAACACATTCGAGCTCGAAGCCGCGGACGTGCTGACGGTGGTTTCACGCGCCGCCGCAGAGACCGGCCGACGGGTGCATCTCATCGGCGGGTCGTACGGCGCCCTGGTGGCGCTGTTCGCGGCGGCGGTCTCGACCGAGCACATCGCGTCGTTGGCGCTCTACGAGCCGCCGGTGTTGCAGACCGGTTCCCACCTGGAGCCGGTCATCGACCGCTATGTGGCGATGACGAATGCTGGTGAGCTGACCGCGGCGATGACGATGTTCGTCCGCGAGGCGGCACGGATGCCCGAATCGGTACTGCAGGCCAGCGCACCGAGCGAGCCACCGGATCCGGTGCAGACGCAGCGGGCAGCGGCCGGTGTGCTGCGGGATCTGCAGGCGATGGCCGCCGACTCCCCCGACATCGACCGCTGGGCGTCGATCGACGTGCCCGTGCTGCTGCTACAGGGCAGCGACACCTGGCAGCCGATCCCCTCGGGAATGGATCAGTTGGCTGCCGTCCTGCCCGACGTGCACCGGGTCATCTGGGCGGGGCAGTCACACTTTGCGACGGCGACCGCGCCGTCACTCGTCGCCTCGACGCTGCGGGACTTCCTGCGCACCGTCGTCGACCGGCACTGACGGCAACACACCGCCACCGGCGGGTCGCCGGGTGGCCAGGGCCGACCCGGCGAGGATGAGGCCGAGGCCGGCGAGGTTCCACACCGTCAGCGGCTCCCCCAGCACGATCACGCCGGCGGCGAGCGCGACCGCGGGGTTGATGTAGGTGAACACCAGCGCGCGGGCGGCACCGACCTCGCGGATCAGCGCGAAGAACACGATGAACGCCAGCGCGGTGCAGACCACGGCGAGTGCCGCCACCGCGACCAGCACCCGGGTGGTGGGCATCGCATGCGGCCAGTGCATGGCGGCGGGTGCGGCATAGATCAGGGCGGCGAACCCGAGGCAGGCCGCGGTCATCGGCAGCGACGGCACATCGGCCAGATAGCGCGCGGCGATCAGCGGCGCGATGGCATAACAGGTCGCGACCAACAGCAGCTCGGTGATCGGCCAGACCGCACCGCCGGTCAGACCGGGTCCGGCGAGCACCCCGACTCCGGTCAACCCGACCGCAAGCCCGGCCAGTTGGACCCGGCCGAGGCGACGCGCGCCGCCGGTGACTCTGTCCAGGATCGCGGCGATGATCGGCGACGCCGCAATCAGCAGCCCGGTCAACGAGCTCGACAGGTGGTGTTCGGCATCAGATAACAGCAGCCACGCGGCGATGATCTCGAAGAAGGCAAAGGCCAGCAACGGCTTCCACCTGGACGCCACGATGCGAAGGTTTCCCCGGGACCGCAGCGCCAGTGGCAGCAGCACGATGGCGCCGATCGCGGTGCGCGCGAACACCAGCACCGGGACCGACACCCCGTCGAGCGCGACCTTGATCAGCAGGTACGGAATGCCCCAGATGAGGCTCATCGCGGCGAACAGCGTCCAACCGCGTGCACTCACAACGGTCAGCTTAGGACGACACGATTTCGGCGCGCCCCCGACCACTGAGCGGTCGGGAACGCGCCGAAATCTACGGACTTAAGGCTGCTTCTGGCCCGGGATGCCTTCGTAGGCGATGTCGCCGGACTTGAGGTTCTTCGCGGTCAGGTCGCCCAGACCGTCGAGGAACTTCTGCCGCTCGGTGACGACGTGCTGGATTGCGACGTCGACGTTGTCCTTGGTGATGGCAGGCATGATGTAGATCGGATCGGTCTTGACGTCTTCCTTCTTGACGATGGCGTTGGCGACGGCCAAGCCGGCCGACAACTCCACGGTGCCGTTCTGCAGCGAGGTCCCGATGAACTCGCCGCTCTTGACGGCGTTCAAGCCGTCCTCGATGCCGTCGATGCCGACGATCGGCACATCGGTGCGGTTGGACTCTTTGAGCGCCTGCAGCGCACCGAGACCCATATCGTCGTTCTGGGCGACGACGCCGTTGATCTGGGGTCCGAAGCTGGAGATCCAGTTCTTCGTCTTGTTGACGGCTTCGTCGCGCTTCCAGTTGGCCGTGTCCTTGGCCAGCACCTTGATATCCGGGTACTTGGCCAGCACCTGGTCAATTCCCTTGCCGCGGTTGATTTCACCGGAGCCGCCGAGCGGACCCTGCAGGATGACGATGTTGCCCTTGCCGCCGAGCTTGTCGGCCATCATCTGCATTTCCTGAGCACCGGCAGCCACATCGTCGGGCTGGACGTTGCCGGACAGATCCGGGCTCTCCAACGCGGCGTTGACGGCCAGCAGCGGGATGTTCTTGGCCTTGGCGGCGGCCACCTGCGGACCGAGCGAATCAGCCTGTGCGGGAACGACGATGATCGCGTCGACGCCCTGGTTGATCAACGAGTCCACCTGGCTGGCCTGGGTGGAGACGTCGTTGTTGGCCGAATTCCACAGCAGCTCGATGTTGTTGGCCTTGGCATAGGTGTCCATGCCTTCTTTGCCTGCGGTGATGAACGAGCTCATGTCGTACACCGTGACACCGATGCGGGTCTTGCCGCTGTTGGCCTCGGTATCGCCCGCACCACAGGCGGTCATCCCGAGCCCGAGTACCCCCGCCGCAGCGACGGCACCGAACTTCGTAATCAACTTCATCTGGCTGGTCTCACTCTCTCTGTTGTGAAAATCGTTGAAGCATTGAGGGAAAAGGAGTTAGGGCTGCTTCTGGCCGGGGATGCCTTCGTAGGCGATGTCACCGGTCTTGAGGTTCTGCGCGGTCAGCGCAGACAGGCCGTCCAGGAACTTCTGCCGGTCGGTAACCACATGCTGGTAGGCGACGTCGACGTTGTCCTTGGTGATGGCGGGCATGATGTAGACCGGCTCGGTGTTGACCTGCTGCTTCTTGGCCAGCGCGTCGGCGACGGCCAGGCCGGCCGACAACTCCACAGTGCCGTTCTGCAGTGAGGTGCCGATGAATTCGCCGCTCTTGACCGCGTTCAGGCCGTCCTCGATCCCGTCGATGCCGACGATCGGCACGCCGGTGCGGCCGGACTCCTTGAGCGCCTGCAGCGCACCGAGACCCATATCGTCGTTCTCCGAGACCACGGCGTTGATCTGGTCCCCGAAACCGGAGATCCAGTTCTTCACCTTGTTGACGGCCTCGTCGCGCTTCCAGTTGGCCGTGTCCTTGGCCAGCACCTTGATATCGGGATACTTGGCCAGCACCTGCTCGATGCCCTTGGTGCGGTCGAGCTCACCGGACTGACCCAGCGGGCCCTGCAGCACAACGATATTGCCCTTGCCGCCGAGCTTGTCGGCCATCATCTGCATCTCCTGGGCGCCTGCTGCCACATCGTCGGGCTGGACGTTGCCTGCCACGTCCTTGTTGTTCAGCGACGCGTTCACCGCCACCAGCGGGATGCCCTTGGACTTCGCGGTGGCGACCTGCGGGCCGAGCGAATCGGCCTGGATCGGCACGATGATGATCGCGTCGACGCCCTGGTTGATCAGCGAGTCGACCTGGTTGGCCTGGGTGGAGACGTCATTGTTGGCCGAGTTCCACAGCAACTCGATGTTGTTGGCCTTGGCGTAGGCGTCCATACCTTCTTTGCCCGCGGTGATGAACGAGCTCATGTCGTACACCGTGACGCCGATCCGGGTCTTGCCGCTGTTGGCCTCGGTATCGCCGGCACCACAGGCGGTCAGGCCGAGACCCAACATTCCTACCGCGGTGACTGTCGCCAACTTCGTTGTCAGCCTCATCTGGTCTATCCCTCTCGTGATCAATGGACGTGCTCGGTCAGTTCACTGCAAAAATGGTGTCGGCCAATCGATCACGCTCTTCGGCGGGTAGACCATACGTCGACGGCCACCGCCGCGACGATCAGCACGCCCTTGATGACGTCCTGCCAGTAGGCAGGCACCACGAGGATGTCCAAGCCGTTGTTGAGGGTCTGGATGATGAACAGGCCCAGCACCGTTCCCCAGATCGTGCCGCGACCACCCATCAGGCTGGCGCCACCGATCACCACTGCGGCGATGGCGTCGAGCTCATATCCCTGCCCCAGGTTGGGCGGGCCGGAGATGACGCGCGAGGCCAGCATCACACCGGACAACCCGGCCAGCAGACCGGACAGCGCGTACACACTGAACAGGACGTTCTTGGCGTTGATACCGGCGATCTCGGCGGCGTTACGGTTACCGCCGACGGCGTACACCCGCATGCCGTAAGTGGTGCGGCGCATCACCACGCCCAGCACGATGATGCCGATGATCATCACCAGCACCGGGATCTGCAAACCGAGGATCTTGGTGTTGGCGATGGAACCGAACTCGGCGGGCAGGCCGTTGATCGGGGCGCCGTGCCCGATCACGTAAGCCAGACCGGAGCCGGCCGTCAAGGTGCCCAAGGTGGCGATGAACGGTGGAACGTTGATGCGGGACACCATGATCCCGTTCAGGGAGCCCACCGCCAGGCCGACCAGCATGGCGACCAGGACGGTCATCCAGACCTGCCCCGGGTTGTCCTTCGCCACCGCCGCCGACGCCATCGCCGATACCGCGATGACGCTGCCCACCGACAGGTCGATGCCGCCGGTGAGCACCACCAGGGTCTGCCCCAGGGCGATCAACGCGAACGGGGCGGCCGCCACCAGGATGGTCACCAGATTGTCGACGGTGCCGAAACGTGCACTGCGGTAACTGAAGTAGCAGATCACCAACAGCATGATGATGACCATCGAGTAGCGCAGCGCCACGCCGCTGATCCACTCGCGGGAGAACAACCGGACCGGCTCACCGGTGATCGGTGAGGTGACCACCGGTGGTCCGGACGAGGTGTCTTCGGTCTCGACTGGCGTTGTCACTGTTGTGCCTCCGGTGAATCAGTGGGTGTTGGGTCAGCTGGGCGCTCTACATGTTTGGGTCCGTCGAGTGCGGTGGCCATCCGGAACACGGATTCCTGCACCGCGGGATGGTCGAGCGCGTCGCGGTCGAGTTCGCCGACGAAGGCGCCGTCGCGCATGACGAAGGCCCGGTGGGACAACCCGATGATCTCGGGCATATCCGAGGACGCCATCACCACCGCCATGCCCGCGGCGGCGAATTCGGTGATGATGCGGTAGATCTCGCTGCGGGCGCCGACGTCGACACCGCGGGTGGGCTCGTCGAGCAGCAGGACGTTGACGTCGCCGGTCAGCCACCGGGCCAGGACGACCTTCTGCTGGTTGCCGCCGGACAGCGTGCCGACGAGCTGGCTCAGCCCGCTGCTGCGCAGGCGCACCGAGGACATCACATCGGAGACCGCCTTGTTCCGCGCCTTGCCCTTCAGCCAACCGGCGACGCTGAACGAGGACAACCGCGGCAATGAGCCGTTGTCGAGCACACTCATCGACAGCACCACCCCGGAGATCTTGCGATCCTCGGGAACCATCGCCATGCCCTCGGTGATCGCCGCCGCGGGGGAATTGCGTTTGATGGTGCGCCCGCGAACCACGATCTCGCCCGCGGTGGTCTTGTGCGCCCCGAAGATGGCTTCCAGCAGTTCGGTTCGGCCCGCACCGACCAGGCCGGCCAGCCCGACGATCTCACCCGAACTGACCGAGAACGACACGGGTTCGGACGCACCCGCCACGTGCAGGTCCCGGACTTCGAGCACCGGGTCCGCCTTGGGCTGATCGCGGTCGGGGAACAGCCCGTTGAGTTCGCGGCCGATCATCGCGGTGACGATATCGTCGTCGGTCACCTCGGTCAGCTGCTTGTCCAGGATCAGTCCGCCGTCGCGCAACACCACGACTCGGTCTGCGATAGCCCGGATTTCGGCCATCTTGTGCGTGGTGTAGACCATGGCGACACCGTGCTCGCGCAGCCGGCGGACGATGCCGTACAGGCCTTCGACCTCACGCTCGGAGATGGCCGAGGTGGGCTCGTCGAGCATGACCACCTGGGCGCCGGTGCGGGCCGCCTTGACGATCTCCACGATCTGGCGCAGCCCGACCGGCAGACTGCCCATCCGTGCCGTCGGCGAGATCTCCACGCCGAACACGGCCAGGGCATCCCGGGCCTCGTCGATCATCGCCCGGCGGTTCAAGAACGGACCGACCTTGACTTCGCGCCCCACGAACAGGTTTTCGTAGACGGTCATATCCTCGATGGAGGCCAGCTCCTGCGGCACGATCGCCACCCCGTGCCGGACGGCGTCACGGGGATTGCCGGGCGTCAGGTGGGTGCCCTGCACCGATACCGAGCCGCTGTCGGCGCTGTACTGCCCGCTGACGATCTTCATCAGCGTCGACTTGCCTGCGCCGTTCTCACCGGCCAGCGCCGTCACCGTGCCCGGCTCCAGATCGAGGGTGATGCCCTTGAGCACCGGCACCCCGCCGAAACTCTTGGTGATATCGGCGCATTCCAGAATCGCTGAGCTCATGACAGGTTCACCACCACTTTGACGTTTTCGGCATCGGTCGACGCCGTGAAAGCTTCGGCGGAATGTTCGAAATCGAAGCGGGCCGTGATGATCTCGTCGATGGGGACTGAACCCGAGGCCAACAGTTCGATCGCCGCGAGGTAGTCCTCGCGGACGTACATCAGATTGCCGATCAACGCGAGCTCGCGGTCCTGGATCAGATCGAGGCGCACCGGGGTGGCGCCCGCCGCGACACCGACGATCATGATGGCCCCACCCTTGTCGACCAGGTCGATGGCCTGGGCCACCGAACTCTCCCTGGCGACGCAGTCGATGACGACAGCGGCGGGTCCGCCGAGCTGGGCCAGCGCGGATTCCACCGCATCGGGCGCAGTCGGATCGAAAGTGCCTGCGGCACCCAGTCTTTCGGCGCGGTCCCGTTTTGACGGCAGCAGGTCGGCGACGACGACGCGCGCACCGGCCTGGCGCGCGGCCAGCAGGACGAACAGCCCGATGGGTCCGGCTCCGATCACCACGACCGGACGGTCCCGCAGATCCCCCACCGCTTCGGCGGCCCGGCGGACCGCATGGATCGGGGTGGCCAACGGCTCGATCAGGATGGCGTGGTCGTCGTCGAGTTCGGGGTTGAGCGCGATGACCCGATCAGCCGCGACGGTGAAGCTGTCGGCCAGACCGCCGGGGGTCTGGCAGCCCAGCACCAGCAGTTCGCGACAGATGTTGTACCGACCCGCTCTGCACTGCGTGCAGTGTCCGCAGGCCAGGTTGGGCTCGACCACAACTCGGCTACCGAGCCAGGACGCGTCCACGTTGGCGCCGACCGCGTCCACCACGCCGATCACCTCGTGGCCGGGCCGGTACGGCAGATCGATGAACGGGTGCCTGCCGCAAGCGGCGTGGGTGTCCGAACCGCAGATGCCGACCATCGTGCCGCGGATGCGGACCTCACCGGCGGCGGGTTCGGCCTCCGGCACCGTCTCGACGATCACGTCGTCGATGGCGTTGACGACCACGCGCCGGTTCGTTCCGGGTGCGGCGGCATCGATAGTGGGGCTCACCATGCGGTGTATCCCCCGTCGGCGACCAGGACCGAGCCGGTGATGAAGGACGCGGCGTCACTGGCCAGGAACACCACGCTGGGGGCGATCTCCTCCGGCAACGCATACCGCTGCTGGGGTGCATCGTCGATCCAGTAGCGCTTGAGATCGGGCCGGTCCACCGGCGCCATCTCGGTCTTGCAGTAGCCGGGCGCCACCGCGTTCACCCGGATGCCGAGCGGAGCCCATTCGGCGGCAAGCGATTTGGTCAGGTGGTGCACGGCTGCCTTGGATGCGTTGTAGGCGGGCTGCATCTGGGGCCGGTTGACGATGAGCCCGGACATCGAGCCGATGTTGACCACCGAACCCGATCCACGTTCGCGCATGTGCGCTCCGACGGACAGCGAACAGGCCCACAGTGCCTTGACGTTCAGGTCGAAGACGTCATCCCACTGTTCTTCGGTGACGTCCCAGGATTCGGCGTGGTAGCAGGTGCCTGCGTTGTTGACCAGGATGTCGACCTGGCCGAGCGCGGCAACGGCTTCTGAGGTCATCCTGGCGATATCGGCGGACGAGGTGATGTCCGCGGTGATCGGATGGAACTCATGGCCCTGTGCCGACGCCTCGGCCACCACCTTGTCGTTGCGCTCGGCGCTGCGCCCGGCGATCGCCACCGTTGCACCGGCTTCGGCCAGACCGAAGGCGAACGCCCGGCCCAGGCCCTGGTTGCCACCGGTGACCAGAGCGGTCCGCCCGGTCAGATCGAACGGTGATCTCTTGGCCTGCTGTTCGGACAACACGGTTGCTCCTTGGGTCATGCCGGCACCACGATGGATTTGAGGCTGTCCGGATCGGTGTCACTGTCGAGGGCGTCGCCGACGTGTTCGAGGTCGTACCGGCCGGTGACCATCCCGTCGAGGTCGACAGCCCCCGAGGTCACCAGATGTATTCCGGCGGGCCAGGTATCGGTGTAGCGGAAGACACCGGTAACGGTGATCTCCATGTTCTGGATGTAGCCGATCGGCAACGCGTAATCGCCGGAGCCCATGCCGACCAGCACCACCTTGCCTGCCGGGCCGACCGCTTTGATGCCACTGATCACCGCGGGTGCAGCGCCGCTGGCGTCGATGAACGCATCGACCTGCGGGTCGAGGGTGGCGACGTCGAACTCCATCGGGTCGATCACCTCGGTGGCGCCGAACTGCAGCACCTTCTCGCGGCGCGACGGCAGCAGGTCGGAGACCACGATGCGGGCCGCCCCGAAGGCGCGGGCGGTCTGCGCACAGATCACGCCGATCGGTCCGGCACCGGCGATCAGCACCGACGAGCCCGGCGCGATACCGGCCTTGCGCATCGTGGTGATGGCCACCGAGAGCGGTTCGAGCAGGGCGGCGGCCTCGTCGGACATCGAATCCGGTACCGGGTGGGCCATTTCGGCGTCGGTCAGGACGTATTTGCAGAACGCGCCGTCGATCGGCGGGGTGGCGTAGAACTCCATGAACGGGCACAGGTTGTAGCGGCCCGCCATGCATTGCTTGCACCGCCGGCAGGGGTGCTGCGGTTCGACGGCGACGCGCTGTCCCACCCGGGCGGCGTCGACGAATTCGCCGACCGACACGATCCGGCCGGACAGTTCGTGGCCGAGGATCATCGGTTCGTTCACCACGAAGTCGCCGATCCGGCCGTGCCGGTAGTAGTGCACGTCGGATCCGCAGACTCCCACGGCGGCGACCTGCACCAGGACCTCGTGCGGGCCCGGGGATGGCACGGGGCGTTCTTCGATCACCAGGCTGCGCACCCCGGTCATCACGCTCGCCCGCATGGTCTGGTCAACAGTGTCGGAAATGGTACTGGTCATGATGTCCTTCTCATGGTCTCGTCAGGTGCCGTGGTAGGTGAATCAGCCTGGGGTGGCGGCAGATCCAGCAGAAGTGACCGGCCGGCCACCAGGGACTGGGCGCCCGCGCACAGGCACAGCCGCGCCACCGCTTCGGTGACACCGCCGTCGACGGCCACTGCCATCTCCGACGAACAGGCCTCGACGATGTTGAGCCGGCCCAGCGAGCAGCTGTTCCGGGTGCCCGGCTCGATCAACATCACCAGGACACCGTCCGGCGCGGCGGGCCACACCGGGGTGCCGTAGCCGTCCCATTCCTCCCACACCGCAATCCAGGCCGAGCCGCCGGCCTGCCGGATGGCCTCGGCCCGCTCTTCGGTGAACGCGTGCCACGGCAGGAACACCACGCCGGGGCGCAGCGGCAGGATCTTCGGGAGCACGGAGTCGACGAAGTCGGCCGACCCGATCAGGTGCACCCCGATCTTGTGCCGGTCGACGGAATTCGAAATCATCTGCAGCTCAGCCAGACTGACACCGGCGGGATATCCCTCGGAGGCGGCCATCACGTCGACGTGCACGTCGAGGCCTGCCAGTTGCAGCGCTTCGGCTGCGGCCACCCGGGAGCCGGAGGCCGCGAACACCGACCCGGCGACGGCGCCGGGAAAGTCGGTATGCCAGGGCGCGAGGGTGACGGTTGCGTGGTTGGTCAGCGCGTGATTGGTCACCAGGCACCTCCGCCGTCGAGCAGTGGCGACGCCGCCACGGTGTGCCACCGGGCCTGCAGGGCATCCAGGTTGCGGCCGTGCTCGCGCGGCGCCACCCGGGCCCGCGCGTCCGGTCGCCACTGTTTGGCCAGATCGACCAGACCCGCGGTGTTGGTGCGCGCAGCCACGGCCGCGGCCTGGATGCACGCGCCGCGGGCGGTGGCCTCCTCGACATCAGGCAGCGTGACCTCGTCGTGCAGCAGATCGGCCAGCAGCTGCAAGGTGGCCCGCGACCGGGCCCCGCCGCCGACAACCGTTGCCGGACCGCCGAGTTCGACGCCGCACGCGCGCAGGCTGTCCCGGCCGGACAGCAGCGACAGCAGCGGACCTTCGACGAAGGCCCTGGCGAGTTCTTCGCGGGTGGTCTGTGAGGTGATGTCGACCAGGCCGCCCCGGGCGTCGGGCCGGTCCGGGGTGCGTTCGCCGTCGAAGAACGGCACCAGCACCGGCCCCTGGGCCGGACCGGCGGCCAGCGCCAACTCCGAAAGGCCGGCCAGGTCGGTGCCCAGCAGGACGGCGGCACGGTCGGACACCCTGGCCGCGTTGAGGGTGCTCATCAGCGGCAGGTAGCCGCCGGTCATGTCGGCGACGCCGTCGACCGCACCGGCGGTGTCGAACACCGGACCCCGCGACGAGGTGGCGACCACCCCGGAGGTGCCGATGCTGAAGTACTGATCGCCATCGGTCAGGCCGAGGCCGAGGTACGCGGCGTGCTGATCGCCACCGCCTGCGGCGACCACCACGTCGGTGCCGATGCCGAGTTGGGCGGCCTGCGCGGCCCGCACGGTACCGGCCGCATCGGCGGGCCCGAGCACGGTCGGCAGCTTGGTGGACCAGTCCCGGTCACCGGCCGCCAATTCCAGATAGGCGGTAATCCATTGCCCGTCAGTCGCATCGAAGTAGCCGGTGCCTGACGCGTCGGAGCGGTCGGTGACGCGCTCGCCGGTGAGCCAGTAGGTCAGATAGTCGTGGGGCAACAGCACGGTGGCCAGTCGGTCGAGCAGGCCCGGCTCGTGTTCGGCCACCCAGGCCAGTTTGGCGATCGTGAACGCGGCCGTCGGCAGCGACCCGATCCGCATCACCCAGCGGCGGGCGCCGATGCGCTCGACGAGCCGTTCCAGGTTGGGCGAGCCGGTGGTGTCGTTCCAGAGTTTGGCGGCACGCAGCACCTGGCCGCAGTTGTCCAGCAGGACCAGTCCGTGGCACTGGGCGGCCACCGAGATGGCGCGCACGTCAGGTCGCTGCTCGCAGCTGGCCAGTGCACTCTGGGTGGCGGCGATGAACGCGGTGACCCAATCATGCGGCTGCTGTTCACTACTCGGCGGGAAGGCCGGCGGATGCGGTGCCGCGCCGCGGCCCAGCAGCCGGCCGGTGCCGAGTTCGCGGACCTCGACTTTGCAGGACTGGGTGGACGAGTCCACCCCGAGTACGGCGGCAGTCATGCCTGGACCACCCGTTCCGTTTCATCACCGGGCCGGATTCCGCGCGCCCCGACTCCCCCGGCCGGATGGTTGTCGACCACATCGTGCAAGGTGTGCCCGCGCAGCGCCATCGCGACGACGGCCAGGGCGTCACCCCACGCGCCCACGGCCAGCGTGCTGGCCATCGCGATCATGTCGCCCGGGTCGGCGTCGGCGGGCGTGGCGGGCAATGCGACCACGATGGTGGCGGCGGTGGCGAACGGCGAGGCGGCGTTCTCGGTGACGGCGACGACGTCGATGCCGCGACGGACCAGGCGGTCGGTCAGTGTGGTCAGTTCGCCGGAGCGGCCGGTCTTGGAGATGGCCAGAACCAGGTCGTGTGCGGTGATCGCACCCATGCCGCCGTGCAGGGCGTCCATCGACGGCAGGTAGACGGCCGGGGTGCCGCACACCGACAGCAGATGTGCCAGGCGCTCGGCCATGATCCCGGAGGTGCCGGAGCCGGTGGTGACCACTTTTCCGCTGATCGCCAGGATTCGGTGCGCAATGGCGACAATCTGGTTTTCGACGTTCCCGGTGAGCGCGGCGACGGCCTGGGCTTCACGGGCGACGACGGTTCCAGCCAGGCTGGTCAACTCGTCATCGCCTGCGCTCATATGTGAATCCGTCCGCTCAAATTGCTGTGAGCTAGATCATGCAATGGCGTACGCTCAACTGTCAAGGCGTGTGCTCAAATGAGCGACAGGGTGTCAGAGGGGGCGCGGGATGGGGCCGGACGAGCTGTTTCAGCGGGCGCTGGTGGCGCGGCGCTACTACCTGGAAGGGCGCACCCGGGTACAGATCGCCGACGAGTTCGGCATCTCCCGGTTCAAGGTCACCCGCATGCTCGACGAGGCAGTTGCCACCGGCATGGTCGAGATCACCATCCACAACCCGGGGTCGATCGACGTCGAACTCTCCACCGCCCTGCAGCGCAAATTCGATCTGGAGCACGCCTACGCCGTGGTCGCCGACACCGACAGCCCAGCGGACCGGGTCGACGCGGTGGCCAAGGCGATGGCCGAACTGCTGGTGTCGATCCTGCGGGACAACGACGTGGTGGGCGTCGACTGCGGCCGGACCCTGGCCCGCGTGGCCGAATACCTGACGACGTTGCCGCGTTGCGACGTGGTCCAGCTGACCGGGATGGCGGGCACGATCAACACCAACGGTGCCGACCTGGTCCGCCGGATCAGCGATATCAGCGGCGGCAAATCGTGGCCGCTGTACGCACCGCTGGTGGTCTCCGATGCCCGCACCGCCGAAAGTCTGTCCGGCAACCTGCAGATCCAGGAGACCGTCGCGCGTCAGGGCAAGGTGACCTGCGCGATCGTCTCGGTCGGCGCGTGGTCACCCGGCGCCTCCCAGGTGTACGAATCGCTGACGGCCGCAGAAGCCGCGGAACTGGCAGATGCGGGTGTCGCCGCAGAGACCTGCGCGCTGCTGCTCGACACCGACGGCAACCGGATCGCCGGTCTGGACGAACGCCGGATGGGCGTCGAGGACGCGACATTGCGCGCCATCCCCACCCGCATCGCCGTCGCCACCGGGCACGACAAGATCGGCGCCACCCGGGCGATCCTGCGGTCCGGCCTGGTGTCATCGATCGTCACCGACACCGAGATCGCCGCGGCGGTCCTGGACTAGACCGGAACGGTTGTGCCCGTTTCCTTTTCGGCGAACTCGAGCAGCCTGGCCGCCACCTCGTAGTCACACGCCTGCGCTGAGCGCCCGGCCAGCACCGGGCCACCCCGCAGGCCGCGGAAACCGTCGATACCGACATAGCTGCCCGGCGGAATCGGCTCGGTGATGCAGTACAGCGTCGGCGCGGCACCGGCGTGAATGTCGTTGGCCAGCACGCCGGCCGCCTTCTGCACGACTTTGTGGAACGTCGCCATCACGGGCTGCTCCGACACGTTCGACAGATTCGAGGCCACCCAGCCCGGGTGGGTCAGCTGGCTGACGATGGGCGAGCCTGCTGCCCGCAGGCGGCGGTCGAGTTCGAGACCCCACAGCATCACGGCCAATTTGGACCGGCCGTACGCCGGGAAGGCCGACCACTTGTGGGTGCGCAGATGCGGGTCGTCGAGACGCAACGTCGCCGACTTGTGCGCGTCGGAGCCGACGTTGATGATCTGCGACCGGACCCGGGGCAGCAGCAGATTCGTCAACGCGAACGGTCCGAGGAAGTTGGTACCGAGAGTGATCTCGAAACCGTCGACGGTGTCGGTCCGGCTCTGGACGACCGCGCCGGCGTTGTTGATCAGGATGTCGATGTCGCCGTCGAGCAGATCCGGGAACGCCTTGACCGAGGACTGCTCGGAGAGGTCGAGTTTCAGCACTTCGGTGGAGCCGCCGATCTCGGTGGCCCGCTGCGCGCCGAGCTTGGTGTTGCGCACGGCCAGGATCACGTGGGCGCCCGCACTCGCCAGCGCATGAGCGGTCGCCAGGCCCACTCCGTTGGTTGCCCCGGTCACGACGATGCGTTTGCCGGTCATGTTGCCGAGTCTGGTCGGCGACCACTGAGACGTCACGGGCAGAGACTAACTGCACAAGGGCGGAGTGCATGATGCATTAGGTGACCTACGCCTTCGATCCGGAACTCCTTGCCACCATCGAGATGCTGCCCGAGCGCACGGCCGAAGTTTCTCTCGCCGAATCCCGCCGGACCATCAACGAACTGTTCGCCAGCCTGATCGGCGAAATCGACTACACCGGTGTCCAGCTCACCGAAGAACACGCACCCGGGGCCGCCGGGCCCATCCCGTTGCGGGTCTTCACCCCCGAGGTGCGCAAGACCCGCGGCGCCATCTACGACATCCACGGCGGGGGTTTCACCGTCGGAACCGCGGCGATGAACGACGCCGCCAACATCGCGATGGCCAGGACGCTGGGCGCCGTGGTGGTTTCCGTCGACTACCGGCTGGCGCCCGAGAATCCCTTCCCGGCCCCACTGGACGACTGCTACGCGGGCCTGGTCTGGCTGGCCGAGCAGGCCGAGCGCCTCGGCGTGGACGCCGACACCATCGCCATCCACGGCGTCAGCGCGGGCGGCGGGCTGTGTGCGGCGCTGGCGCTGCTGGCCCGCGACCGCGGCGGTCCGCAGATCGTGTTCCAGTACCTGGGCGTGCCCGAGCTCGACGACCGGCTCGGTACCACCAGCATGCAGAGCTTCACCGACACCCCGCTGTGGAACCTGCCGTCCGCCGAGAAAAGCTGGGCCTCCTACCTCGGTGACGGCGTGCCAGGCACGGCGGATGTCTCGCCGTACGCCGCGCCGGCCCGGGCGACGAACCTGGCCGGACTGCCACCGGCCTATATCTCGGCGATGCACTTCGATCCGCTGCGCGACGAGGACATCGCCTACGCCCAGGCACTGCTCGCCGCCGGGGTGACCGTCGAATTGCACGTGTTCCCTGGCACTTTCCACGGGTCATCGCTCGCCACCCAGGCCGCGGTCAGCAAGCGGGAAGCGACCGAAGCGTTGGTGGTACTCGGCCGGGCGCTGAACGTGCAGTGAGTTTTGAGAAAAACTAGACACAAATCGGGTCATGTCTACCAAGATGGCGGTGATGACTGACAGCGGGCGCGAGATCGAGAATCTGATCTACCGGTATGCGGAACTGATCGACAGCGGCGACCTCGACGCGGTGGCCGCGCTGTTCACCCACGGGCGCATCTGCGGTGTCGAGAACGGCCCACCGGAAACGGTGTTCGACGGCCCGGTCCGGGTCAGGCAGATGTACGACATGGCCACCCGGCTCTACGACGACGGCACCCCGAAGACCAAGCACCTCACCACCAACGTGGCGATCCGGGTCGACGACGACGCGGGCACCGCGGACGCGCACGCCTACTACCTGGTCACCCAGGCCACCCCGGACCTGCCGCTACAGGTCATCATCACCGGCCATTACCAAGACACCTTCCACCGTGTCGACGGGCAGTGGTGGTTCGACAGCCGGACGATGTTCGTCGATCAGGTGGGCGACACCAGCCACCACCTCAAGTGGTGACCGGGTTGGCGCACAACCCCTTTGATCTCGCCGGGGTGTTGGCGTCCGCGCAGGACAAAGAGGGCCTGACCGACTGGGGACCCGTACCGTTCCAGCAGCCGCTGTCGGTGCTGCTGGACGGGTACCCCGACGCCGGCCTCAACGATATCGGCGTCTACATCCTGCGGTCCGGCATCGTGCACAGCCTGCGGATGAGGTTGCGCGCCCAGGAGTGGATCCGGCGCCACCCCGAGATCACCGACGAGACGATCGTCGCGCCGATCGTCGTCGTCGGGATGATGCGCAGCGGCACCACGTTGCTGCAGCGACTGCTCGCCGCCGACCCCCGCTTCCATTGCGCCTACGGGTGGGAGGTAGTCGAGGTGGCCCCCAAACTGGACCACGACTGGTCCGGAGTCGATCCGCGCATCGCGATCAGCGAAGCGCGCGAAGCGAAATCGCGCGAGCTCGCCCCGGAGCTGTTCTCCATCCACCCGATGTACGCACGCGAACCCGAAGAAGAAATCGTCTTCCTGTCCGACGCCTTCCTCTCCCATGTCCCGGAAGCCGGCGCGCACCTGCCCGGCTACCGGTCCTGGATCGACGGGCAGGACTTCGCGCCGGCGTACAACTATCTGCACCGGATGTTGCAGTTCCTGCAGTGGCAGAAACGGCAGACCGGCCGGACGGCGACCAGGTGGGTGCTGAAATCGCCTGCGCACCTTGGCTATCTGGATGCACTGCGCGCCCAGTTCCCCGACCTGCACGTGGTGCACATGCACCGCGACCCTCGCGACACCATCGCCTCCGGCGCCAGCCTGAACGCCACCCTGCACGCCATGCATGCCGACACCGTCGACCTACACCGGGTGGGGGCGGAATGGATCGAACGGATGGGCTGGACCAACGACCGCGCCCTGGCAGCCAGGGCCGGCTGGGCCGACGAGTCGTCGCGCGTCACCGATATCGAATTCGCCGACGCCGTCGCCGATCCGATCGGCGAGGTGGCCCGGGTGTACGACGCCATCGGGGTGCCGCTGAGCACCGACGCCGAGTCGGCGATGCGCCGGTGGCTCACCGACCGGCCCCGGGACCCGGCGCGCCCCGGCTACACCGCCGACACCTACGGCTTGAGCGACACGCAGATCGACGAGCGATTCGCCGCCTACAACGCCCGGTTCCGTTCCAGCACAACACCATCGAGGAGAAGTTGATGTCTACCGACCCGGTAGCGACTCCCGCGCAACACGAGCACGAACTGGCTGCTCTTGAGCTCACCGCGCACCCGACGGTGCGGGCGGCATATCGCACCGTCGCGGACACCTGGCTGGGCCGCGCGAAAGCCTCCGACGCCATGCGGGAGCGCTTTGCGGACGCCTTCGCCGAAGTGATGTTCTCGGCCGCGGTGTGGTCATCCAACCAGGACAAGCTGCGGCCCAAGGTCACCTGCATCACCCGACTGGCCCACGAGGTGGCCGGGCAGCGGATCCCCGGATCACGCTGGGGCATCGACAATCCCGACAGCGTGTACCGGGTGATCCCGATCTCCGGGGAGGAACGCTACGAGATCCACGGCCGGGTCGGCGAGCACCGGATGACAGAGAACTATTTCACGTTGTGGGATGCCAACATGGGCACGGTCGCGGTGCTCAACGGTCGCACGATGCAGGTGGACTCCGACGGCTCGTTCACCATCACCGTCGACTCCGATCCCGCAGGCGGGCGACCCAACCATGTGCAGTCCACCCCGGCCGCGCACGAGTTCTACATCCGCGACGTCCTGCTGAACTGGGATCGCGACGACCCGAACCAGCTATCGGTCGAGCGGATCGGTTCGGCGCCAACCACTCCCGCGCGCACCCGCGATGAGCAGGCGCAGGCCACCGCCGACATGATGGCGTATTTCGCCAACTTCACCGGCAAGCTCAGCCACGGCATCTACAAGATGCCAGCCAATAACTTCAACCTCGCGTGGTCGGCCGACAAGGTCGGCGCGATGCGCAACCAGGTGTACGTGATGGGCCGGTTCGACCTGGCCGAAGACGAAGCGTTCGTGGTCGACGTCAGCGACGGCGGCGCCGAGTATTTCACGGTGCCGCTGAGCAATATCTGGGGCACCACACTGGAACTCGTCGACCGCACCGGCAGCCTGAACAAGGCCCAGTCGACGGCCAACGAGGACGGCACCTACACCTACGTCATCTCGGCGACCGATCCCGGCGTGGCGAACTGGATCGACACCGACGGCCTCGGTGAAGGCATCCTGACGTTGCGGATGGCGGAATTCGCCGGCGGTGAAGGGCCCAAGGAGGATCTGGGTGCCCGCGGCCGGGTAGTCAAGCTCGCCGACCTCGACAGAGAGGTGTCAACACTGCCCGCGGTGAGTGCTGATGAGCGCAAAGCCGAACTCGCCGCCCGCCGCACCGCGTATCTGCGCCGCCTGCCCGAAGGGACGATCTGACATGGGTTGCTGGTTGGTCACCGGGTGCTCGACCGGCATCGGTCGCGAAATCGCCCGTGCTGCACTG
>JBEVHL010000430.1:0-4108 GCA_040511255.1 Mycobacterium sp.
AGACGACGGCGACGGCGGTGCCCGAAGGCCCCGCCGCGGCGGCGTCTTATGCGCTGCGGCCCCGCTCCTGGCGGTACTGCCGCACCAGTGCGTCCGTCGAACTGTCCGACTGCTCCTCGGGCGATGCGTCGTCGATGAGCACCGGCAGCAGCGCCTTGGCTTGGGTCTTACCCAGCTCGACACCCCACTGATCGAACGAATCAATTCCCCACACCACGCCCTCGGTGAACACTTGGTGCTCGTACAGGGCGATCAGCTGGCCTACCACCGACGGCGTCAGGCGGGTGCCCAGAATCGACGTCGACGGCCGGTTGCCCGGCATCACCTTGTGCGGCACCACTTCTGGCGGCGTGCCCTCCTCGGCGATGGCCTTGGCAGTCTTGCCGAATGCCAACACCTGCGTCTGCGCGAAGAAGTTGCTCATCAGCAGGTCGTGCATACTGCCGGTGCCGTCGGCGGTCGGCAGATCGTCCGTCGGCTGGGAGAACCCGATGAAATCGGCGGGCACCAAGCGGGTGCCCTGGTGCAGCAGTTGGTAGAAGGCGTGCTGGCCGTTGGTTCCCGGCTCGCCCCAGAAGATCTCACCGGTCGGGGTGGTGACCGCCGACCCGTCGGCCTTGACCGACTTGCCGTTGGATTCCATCGTCAGCTGCTGCAAATACGCGGCGAAGCGCGACAGGTCGTTGGAGTAGGGCAGTACCACGCGCGACTGCGCATCGAAGAAACTGGAGTACCACAGCCCGATCAGTCCGAGCAGGGCCGGTGCATTCTCATCCAGCGGTGCGGTGCGGAAATGCTCGTCGATGAGATGGAACCCGGACAGGAAATCCGCGAAGGCTTCCTTGCCGATGACGGCCATCACCGACAAGCCGATCGCCGAGTCCACCGAGTACCGGCCGCCGACCCAGTCCCAAAAGCCGAACATGTTGGCGGTGTCGATGCCGAATTCGTCGACCAGCTTCTTGTTGGTGGACACCGCCACGAAGTGCTTGGACACCGCGTCATCGCCGAGCGAGTCGGTGAGCCAGCGGCGTGCGGCGGTGGCGTTGGTCAGGGTCTCCAAGGTGGTGAACGTCTTCGATGCCACGATGAAAAGCGTTGTGGCAGGCTCTAAATCGGCCAGCGTTGCCACCAGGTCGGCGGGGTCGACGTTCGAGACGAACCGTGCCGAGATGCCTGCGTCGGCGTAATGCCGCAGCGCGTCGTAGACCATTACCGGACCGAGATCGGACCCGCCGATACCGATGTTGACCACCGTGGTGATCCGCTCACCGGTGGCACCGGTCCACTGGCCGCTGCGCAGCCGGTCGGTGAACTCACCCATCGCATCGAGCACGGAATGCACGTCGGCGACCACGTCCTGGCCGTCGACCACCAGTGTCGCGTCGCGCGGAAGCCGCAACGCGGTGTGCAGCACGGCGCGGTTCTCGGAGGTGTTGATGTGCTCACCGGCGAACATGGCGTCCCGGCGGGCCTCCAGCCCGGCCGCCTTCGCCAGGTCGACGAGCAGCTTGAGGGTCTCGCGGCTGACGCGATGCTTGCTGTAATCGATGTAGAGATCGCCTGCGGTCAAGGTCAGCGCACGGCCACGGTCGGGATCCTCGGCGAAGAACTCGCGCAGGTGTTTCCCGCCGATCTGGTCGTGATGGCGGGCCAACGCTTCCCAGGCGGGGGTTTTGGAGATATCGGCTATGTCGGAATTTGAGGCTGTGTCGGCAGACATACTCCGACCCTAATGCGGCGTGCTTGTCGAAGGTGTAAATGATGGACGTATGGACATCGAAAAGCTGCTGTCATCCGTGCCCACCGGCTTGTGGATCGGAGGTGAGGAGCGCCAGGCGTCTTCGACCTTCGACGTGCTCAACCCCGCGACCGACGAAGTGCTGCTCAGCATCGGCAATGCCACCGCAGAAGACGGCATCGCCGCACTCGACGCCGCGACCGCAGTGCAGGCGGACTGGGCCGCCACCCCGGCCCGCGAGCGCGGCGAAATCCTGCGCGCGGTGTTCGAGGCGATCACCGCCCGCGCCGAGGAGTTCGCCACCTTGATGACCCTGGAGATGGGCAAGGTGCTGCCCGAGAGCATGGGCGAGGTGAAGTACGGCTCCGAGTTCTTCCGCTGGTTCTCCGAGGAGGCGGTCCGCATCAGTGGCCGCTACACCAAGGCCCCGGCGGGCACCGGCCGCATCATCGTCACCAAGCAGCCCGTCGGCCCGTGTCTGGCGATCACGCCGTGGAATTTCCCGCTGGCCATGGGCACCCGCAAGATCGGCCCGGCAATGGCCGCGGGCTGCACGATGATCGTCAAGCCCGCCGCGGAGACGCCGTTGACGATGCTGCTGCTGGCCAAGTTGATGGACGACGCCGGGCTACCCAAGGGCGTGCTGTCGGTCCTGCCGACGTCCAAGGCCGGTGAGCTGACCACCGCGCTGATCGACGACGGCCGGCTGCGCAAGCTCACCTTCACCGGCTCCACCGGCGTGGGAAAGATGCTGGTGAAGCAGAGCGCCGACAAGCTGCTGCGGCTGTCGATGGAACTGGGCGGCAACGCACCGTTCATCGTGTTCGACGACGCCGATATCGACGCCGCCGTCGACGGCGCCATCCTGGCCAAGATGCGCAACGGCGGCGAGGCCTGCACGGCGTCCAATAGGTTCCACGTGGCCAACGCGGTGAAGGACGAATTCGTCGAGAAGCTGGTCAAGCGGATGAGCGAGTTCACCCTGGGCAACGGGTTGGACGAATCCTCGACGCTGGGCCCGTTGATCAGCGCGAAGCAGATCGCGACCGTGGAGGATCTGGTGTCCGATGCCGTGTCGAAGGGCGCCACCGTGGCGGTCGGCGGCGTCGCGCCGGACGGGCCGGGGCACTTCTACCCCGCGACCGTGCTGGCTGATCTGCCCGCCGACTCGCGCATTCTCAAGGAAGAGGTCTTCGGTCCCGTCGCACCCGTCATCGGGTTCGACACCGAGGAGCAGGGCATCGCCGCGGCCAACGCCACCGAATACGGCCTGGCCGCCTACATCTACACCCAGGGCCTGGACCGCGCGTTGCGCGTGGCGGAGGCGATCGAGGCCGGCATGGTCGGCGTCAACCGTGGCGTGATCTCCGACCCCGCCGCCCCGTTCGGTGGCGTGAAGGAATCCGGATTCGGCCGCGAGGGCGGCACCGAAGGCATCGAGGAGTACCTCGAGACGAAGTACATCGCGCTGACGAACTAGTGGTTTCGGCGCGCTCGTCACCGGTCAGCGGTCGGGAGCGCGCCGAAATCGCTAGTAACCGAGGCGGCCGCGGCCGAGGCGCAGCAGCAGCATCGCAAGGTCTTTGCCCTCGGGGCCGAGCTCGCTGTAGCGCTCGATGACCTTCATCTCGCGGCTGTGCACCAGGCGCGTGCCGCCGGAGGCCATCCGGACTTTGCCGATCATCTGGGACACCTCGGCGCGGCGCTTGACCGCGGCCAGAATGGCGGCGTCCAGCTGGTCGATCTCCAGGCGCAAGTCTTCGATATCAGGCATCTGCTCTGCTTCTACAGTCATGGGATCGTTCTCTCTGGGTGAAGGTGTTGGACCGTTTTTCCGGGGTTGACCGGGCCTCCACAAAGAGATGAGCCCCGGATCCGGTAAGCGGACCGCGGGGCTCTACGAAGCAGCTAGACCACGGGCACCGCAGGCCGGTACCCGTTAAAAAATCGCCACTGCTGACAACGCACCTTGAAAGTGTGCCACCGAGTGAGCTGCCAGCGCAAAAGTGTCTCAATCCAGCGGTAAGTTTGGTAACGATATGACCAGTGATGCCTCGCTAGCCAGTGCGACCGACGAACTCCTTGACGGCCTCAACCCCCAACAGCGCCAAGCCGTCCTGCATGAAGGCACGCCCCTGCTGATCGTGGCCGGCGCCGGTTCCGGCAAGACCGCGGTGCTGACCCGCCGCATCGCTTATCTGCTGGCGGCCCGCGACGTCGGCGTCGGCCAGGTCCTGGCCATCACGTTCACCAACAAGGCCGCGGCCGAGATGCGGGAACGGGTGGCCGATCTGGTCGGCCCGCGCGCCAGGTCGATGTGGGTGTCGACGTTCCACTCGACGTGCGTGCGGATCCTGCGCAACCAGG
>JBEVHL010000431.1:0-44064 GCA_040511255.1 Mycobacterium sp.
TGCTGGTGGCCAACGGCATCACGTTGATCGACGAAGCCGGACCCGAGATCTTCAAGAAGCTCAAGGACGGCGCTCGGCTGCGCCTGCACAACGGTGGCGTTTACTCCGGTGACCGCAGGCTGGCACTGGGCACCGAGCGCAGCGAGCACGAGATCACCGAGATGATGCAGGACGCCAAAGCGGGTCTGGTCGCGCATCTGGAGGCGTTCGCGGGCAACACCATCGAGTTCATCCGCAGCGAGAGCCCGTTGCTGATCGACGGTATCGGCATCCCCGACGTCGATGTCGACATGTACCGCCGCCACGTCGTGGTGGTCGCCGAGGAGTCCGACGCCGAAGCGGATCTCAAGGCGCTCAAACCGTTCATCAAGGAGTACCAGCCCATCCTGATCGGGGTCGGTATCGGCGCGGACATCCTGCGCAAGAACGGGTATCGTCCGCAACTCATCGTCGGTGATCCTGAGCAGATGTCTGCCGATGTCCTCAAATGTGGTGCGCAGGTGGTGCTTCCTGCCGACGCCGACGGCCACGCACCGGGTCTGGAGCGCATCCAGGACCTCGGCGTAGGCGCGATGACGTTCCCGGCCGCCGGTTCCGCCGCCGACCTGGCGCTGCTGCTGGCCGACCATCACGGCGCATCGCTGATCGTCACCGTCGGGCACACGGCGAACATCGAAGAGTTCTTCGACCGCTCACGTCAGGCCAGCAATCCGTCGACCTTCCTCACCCGCCTCAAGGTGGGCGAGAAGCTGGTCGACGCGAAAGCCGTTGCCACGCTCTACAAGAGCCGGATCTCCGGTGGGTCGATCGCACTGCTGGTGATCGCGATGCTGATCGCGGTGATCGTGGCGCTGTGGGTGTCGCGCACCGACACCATGGTCATCGAGTGGATCACGCAGTACTGGAATCGTTTCACCCTGCTGATCCAGGGCTGGGTCACGTAAGCACCGTCAGCGATATCAGGAGAACGTAGTGATATCCCTTCGCCAGCATGCCATTTCGTTGACCGCGGTGTTCCTTGCGCTCGCGATCGGCGTGGTCCTCGGCTCAGGTCTGTTGTCTGACACCTTGTTGTCGGGACTGCGCGACGAGAAGCGGGATCTGCAGAATCAGATCAACTCGCTGACCGACGACAAGAACGGACTGAACGAAAAGCTCAGTGCGGCAGATGACTTCGATACCCAGATCGCCGGCAGGGTGGTGCATGCGACGCTGACCGACAAGTCGGTGGTGCTGTTCCGCACCCCGGACGCCAGCGATGACGATGTCGACGCGGTGACCCGGATCGTCGAGCAGGCCGGCGGCACCGTCACCGGCACCGTGGGGCTGACCCAGGAGTTCGTCGACGCCAACTCCGCGGAGAAGCTGCGCTCGGTGGTCAACTCGTCGATCGTGCCTGCCGGCACTCAACTGAGCACCACGATGGTCGACCAGGGCTCCCAGGCCGGCGACCTGCTCGGCATTGCCCTGCTGGCCAACCGGGACCCGGCGGCACCGTCGGTCAACGACGAACAGCGCCAGACCGTGCTCGGCGCGCTGCGCGACACCGGCTTCCTGTCCTACGACAAGGACAACCTGCCACCGGCCAACACCGCGGTGATCATCACCGGCGGCGGTCTCGGCGACGCCGCAGGCAACCAGGGCGCCACGGTGGCCCGCTTCGCGGCTGCCCTGGCTCCGCACGGCTCGGGCACCTTGGTGGGCGGTCGCGATGGCTCGGCCACCGGCACCGCCGCGGTTGCGGTGATCCGGTCCGACGCCGGCCTGGCCTCGGCGGTGACCACGGTGGACGACGTCGGCGCGGAGTCCGGTCGGATCACCGCCGCGCTCGGCCTGCAGGAGCTGATCAACGGGGGTCGGACCGGCCAGTACGGCGTCGGCCAGGGCGCCACCGCCGTCACCGTCGCGCAGTAGGAGCCGTCGTCGACTCGGCGCGTCAGCGACAGCTTGTCGGTGCTGGTGTTAGGGTGAACTTCCGTGGGTCAGCAGGCCCCCAAGCTCGATTTTCCAGCCTGGAAAAGTAAGTCCTGCGCTTTGCCACGGAGGATGTCCTTGCCACCATTACGCAAGCACCCGCAGACCGCGACCAAACACATTTTCGTCAGCGGCGGTGTGGCTTCTTCACTCGGTAAGGGTCTGACGGCCAGCAGCCTCGGCCAGCTCCTCACCGCGCGCGGCCTGGCCGTGACGATGCAGAAGCTCGACCCGTACCTCAACGTCGATCCCGGCACCATGAATCCGTTCCAGCACGGTGAGGTCTTCGTCACCGAGGACGGCGCCGAGACCGACCTGGATGTTGGGCACTACGAGCGCTTCCTGGATCGCAACCTGTCGGGTTCGGCGAACGTCACCACCGGTCAGGTGTATTCGACGGTGATCGCCAAGGAGCGCCGCGGTGAATACCTCGGCGACACCGTCCAGGTCATCCCGCACATCACCGACGAGATCAAGCGCCGCATCCTGGCGATGTCCGATGCGGACGGCGACGGCAACCGGCCCGATGTGGTGATCACCGAGATCGGCGGCACCGTCGGCGATATCGAATCGCTGCCGTTCCTGGAGGCCGCCCGCCAGGTCCGCCACGAAGTGGGCCGGGACAACGTGTTCTTCCTGCACGTGTCGCTGGTGCCGTTCCTCAAGCCGTCCGGTGAGCTCAAGACCAAACCCACCCAGCACTCGGTGGCGGCGCTACGCAGCATCGGCATCAGCCCCGACGCGCTGATCCTGCGCTGCGACCGGGACGTGCCGGAACCGCTGAAGAACAAGATCGCGTTGATGTGCGACGTCGACATCGACGGCGTCATTTCCACCCCGGACGCCCCGTCGATCTACGACATCCCGAAGGTGCTGCACCGCGAGGAACTCGACGCCTACGTGGTGCGACGGCTCAACCTGCCGTTCCGCGACGTGGACTGGACGCAGTGGAACGATCTGCTGCAACGGGTGCACGAACCGAAAGAGACCGTGCGAATCGCATTGGTGGGCAAATACATCGACCTGTCGGATGCGTACCTGTCGGTGGCCGAAGCGCTACGTGCGGGCGGCTTTGCGCACCGGACCAAGGTCGAGATGCGCTGGGTGGCCTCCGATGACTGCGAGACCGACTCTCGCGCGGCGGCCGTGCTCGACGACGTGCACGGCGTGCTGATCCCCGGCGGGTTCGGCATCCGCGGCATCGAAGGCAAGATCGGCGCCATCCGCTACGCCAGGCACCGCGGGTTGCCGGTGCTGGGTCTGTGCCTGGGTCTGCAGTGCATCGTGATCGAGGCGGCGCGTTCGGTCGGCCTGACCGAGGCCAACTCTGCCGAGTTCGAGCCGGACACCCCTGACCCGGTGATCTCGACGATGGCCGATCAGGAAGAGATCGTCGCCGGCGAGGCCGATCTCGGCGGCACCATGCGACTCGGCGCCTATCCGGCCGTGTTGGAGCCGAATTCGCTTGTCGCCCAGGCGTATGACGCGACGGAGGTGTCCGAGCGGCACCGCCATCGCTACGAGGTGAACAACGTCTACCGGGACAAGATCGCCGAGAGCGGTCTACGGTTCTCGGGCACCTCACCCGACGGTCACCTGGTGGAGTTCGTCGAATACCCCGCCGAGGTCAACCCGTTCCTGGTCGGCACGCAGGCGCATCCCGAGCTCAAGAGCCGGCCCACCCGGCCGCATCCGCTGTTCGTCGCGTTCATCGGGGCGGCCATCGGGTACAAAGCCGGCGAACGGCTTCCGCTCGAGACGTCTGCCGCCGCCCGTGGCTGACTCCAACGCCCAGACGCACGAGTTCACCACCGTCGAAAGCCAGACGGTCTACACGGGCAAGATCTTCGCGCTTCGGGCCGATGAGGTCTTGATGCCCGGCGGCAACGTGGCCCGCCGCGAGGTCGTCGAGCATTACGGCGCGGTGGCCATCGTGGCGATGGACGACGACGGCAACATCGTGCTGGTCTACCAATACCGCCATCCCATCGGTCGGCGGCTGTGGGAACTGCCCGCCGGTCTGCTCGACCTCGCCGGTGAACCCCCGCATGTCACCGCGGCCCGGGAACTCGAAGAAGAGGCCGGAATCGCTGCCGGCGACTGGAAGGTGCTGGCCGATCTGGACTCCACGCCGGGGTTCAGCGACGAGAGCGTGCGGGTGTATCTGGCGACGGACCTGACCGAGATCGACCGGCCCGAATCGCACGACGAAGAATCCGACATGACCACCCGGCGCTTTCCGCTGACCACGGCGGTGCAGATGGTATTCACCGGCGAGATCGTCAATGCGCTTGCGGTGGCGGGGATCCTGGCCGCGTACGCCGTGCAGCAGGGCGTGGCCAACGCTCGGCCGGTGGACGCGGCGTGGGTGGACAGGCCGTCCCGGTTCGCCGCCCGCAAGGCGGCAGGGTCTGCGTGACCACATTCACCCCGGCGCTGGACGGGCAGCTCGAGGGCTACCTCGACCATCTGACGATCGAGCGGGGCGTCGCGGCCAACACGTTGAGCTCCTACAAGCGGGACCTGCGGCGCTACTCCGAGCATCTGACGCTGCGCGGTATCGACGACCTGACCAAGGTCACCGAGACCGACGTCAGCGAGTTCCTGGTCGCGCTGCGTCGGGGGGATCCGGAGACCGGTGCCATGCCGCTGTCGGCGGTATCGGCGGCGCGTGCCGTCATCGCTGTGCGCGGGTTTCACCGGTTTGCGGCTGCCGAAGGGATCACCGTGGTCGACGTGGCCAGTGCCGTCAAACCCCCGACGCCCGGTCGTCGTCTGCCGAAGAGCTTGAGCCTGGACGAGGTGCTGGCGCTGTTAGAGGCCGCCGGCGGTGACAGCCCCAACGACGGACCGCTGACCCTGCGGAATCGGGCGCTGCTGGAACTGCTGTACTCGACAGGCGCCCGGATTTCCGAGGCTGTCGGGCTGGCCGTGGACGATGTCGACACCGAGAACCGTTCGGTGCTGCTGCGCGGCAAGGGCGGCAAGCAGCGGCTGGTGCCGATCGGCCGGCCGGCCGTCTCGGCGCTGGACGCCTACTTCGTCCGGGGCCGTCCCGATCTGGCTCGGCGTGGCCGAGGCACCCCGGCGATCTTCTTGAACGCCCGCGGCGGGCAGCTGTCGCGCCAGAGCGCGTGGCAGGTGCTGCACGACTCCGCCGAGAGTGCGGGCATCACCCGCGACGTCTCGCCGCACACGCTGCGGCACTCGTTCGCCACCCATCTGCTCGACGGCGGGGCGGACGTCCGCGTCGTGCAGGAATTGCTCGGCCACGCGTCGGTGACCACCACGCAGATCTACACGCTGGTGACGGTCAACGCGTTGCGTGAAGTGTGGGCAGGGGCGCATCCGCGGGCACGGTAGTGGAGGCGCTCGCAGGACCACTAGTTGGTTCTGCGCGCTCGGGCGAGTTCACCACCAGGGCTCTGGATCATGGGGTTGCAGCAGCACATCGTGACCGTGGTGGTGCACTCGGCAACGGTGCGGCATGGTTCTGCGAACTCCGGGCGAGTTCTCCGTCATGGTTGTGCATTCAGCGTCCCAATCGGAAATCGCGACCCTGTGGGTGTACTCGCCCTAGCGCCGTCAAGAGAACTCTGCCGCTCGGGAGCGCATCTTCTCAATCGAGTTGGCGGCGAACGACTTTCGTCGTAGTTGCCGGGTTCCTCATTGGCGGCGCGTGCTCAGTCAAAGGGTTCTCCTGGCTGGCGGCCCAGGATGCGAGCAGCTTCAGCCCATCGGATGTCGGGGTGCCGGCCGCCGCAGTGTAGATATTCAGCTTCAACCCCGGTTCAGAGGGCAGTTCCATCGATTCGAAATCGAGATCGAGTTGACCGACCGCCGGATGACGTAGTCGTTTCCGACCG
Organism: Mycobacterium sp.; assembly: GCA_040511255.1. Lineage (GTDB taxonomy): Bacteria > Actinomycetota > Actinomycetes > Mycobacteriales > Mycobacteriaceae > Mycobacterium. Next base: position 5,841 of record JBEVHL010000431.1, read on the forward strand.
GAGCGGTGGAACCGCACATCCTGGGCCGCCCACCGCTGTCGGAACAGCTCGCTGCGCGTGGAAAGCTCGCCGATCAACGCGACGAGTTCTTCGTCGTGCGGGTTGCGCCCGGCTTCCAGGCGGAGCATGGCCGCTGAATCCCGGGTGATCTGGTCATAGTCGACGAAAAACTGTTCAGCCGCTTCGGGATTCAGGTAGACGAAGCGGGTGGTGTTCGCCGGGCGGCGTGGGTCGGCGGCGAGTACGGGGGAGTACAACGCGCGGGCCAGGTCGTTCATCGCCAGTACGTCGTGGCGGCCGTTACGGATCCAGGCGGGTGCGTCGGTGATCGCGGCGAGGACCTGCTGCAGTGCCGGTCGAACCGCGGTCACCGGCTTGCGGCGACGCCGCTTGCTGCCGGGCCCGGCAGCCCGGGCAAGTGCGTAGAGGTGATCGCGTTCGGCCTCGTCGAGGTGCAGTGCCGACGCCAGTGCGTCCAGAACCCCGTCTGAGGCGCCGGCCAGGCTGCCGCGCTCCATCCGGGTGTAATAGTCGACCGAGACGCCGGCGAGCATGGCGACCTCCTCGCGTCGCAGGCCCTTCACCCGGCGATTGCCGCCGTACGCCGGTAGACCGGCCTGTGCGGGGTTGATGCGCGCGCGCCGCGAGCTGAGGAACTCGCGGACCTCGGCACGCGGGTCCATGGTGGTCATGCCTTTCACCGTAGGTGCGCCCGGAAGGTCGTGGGAGGTCCTGCTGGTACCCCGACCGACCTGCCCCGCTATTCCAGATCAGTGGGGTACTGACAGGTCCTCCCTGCCTTACCGCGGACGCGCTTATCGTCGATTGCATGAAGCACGCCAAATTGAGGGACCTAGAGGTAGCGCGCATCGGGCTGGGCGCGATGGGAATGTCGGCCGCGTACACCGGCGCCGGTTCCGACGACGCGGAGTCGATCCGGACGATCCACCGGGCGCTCGACCTCGGTGTCACCCTGATCGACACCGCCGAGATCTACGGACCATTCATCAACGAGGAGTTGGTGGGGCGCGCGATCAAGGAGCGCCGCGACGAGGTGGTGCTGGCCACCAAGTTCGGCATGGTCTCCCACGCCGGCGCCGGTGCAGGCACGCTCGACAGCAGCCCGGCCAATATCCGCACCGCGGTGGACGGTTCGCTGGCGCGTCTCGGTACCGATCACATCGACCTGTACTACCAGCACCGGGTGGACCCGAACACGCCCATCGAGGACACCGTCGGCGCGCTGGCCGAGTTGGTCGCCGAAGGCAAGATCCGCCACATCGGGTTGTCCGAAGCCGGCGTCGACACCATCCGCCGTGCCAACGCGGTGCATCCGATCACCGCGCTGCAATCCGAATACTCGCTGTGGACCCGCGACCCCGAAGCCGAAGTGCTGCCACTGCTGCGCGAACTCGGTATCGGGTTCGTGCCGTACTCACCCTTGGGTCGCGGCTTTCTCACCGGTGCCATCCGCTCCACCGAAGGCCTGTCTGACACCGACTCGCGGAAAGACAACCCGCGGTTCGTCGGCGAGAATTTCCAGCGCAATCTGGCCGCTGCCGACGAAGTTGCCGCCGTGGCCGCGGAAGTCGGAGCCACCCCGGCGCAAGTCGCCCTGGCGTGGCTGCTGGCCAAGGGCGAGGACATCGCCCCCATTCCCGGCACCAAACGGGTAGCGCGTCTCGAGGAGAACATCGCCGCCGACGGGGTCACGCTGAGTGCCGAGCAGATGGTGAAGCTGGACAACACCACGCCGGCCGTGGGCGATCACCACAACGCGGCGCAGATGCAGATGATCGGCCGCTAGCCAGGTCAGCTGGACACCAGGAAAGCCACCCATTGCAGCGTGCTGCCGACAGCCTTACAGTAGCGTGTACTGGCGTTCACTGTGGGAATTGCTATCGGGGGCAGGGCTGTCTGTTGATTGCTGCACTGAAGAAGATCTACGAGTACGAAATGACGATCGCCGAGTGGATCGGTCTGGTGATCCTCCTCGCGGCGCCCTACCTTGCTATCGGGGTGATCTGGTCGATCACGCACTCGTCCGAGTTCAGTCCGCCGTCAGTTCCCGATTTCGTACTGTGGTTCGTCAAGTCGACGCTCACCTGGCCGTGGCTGATGTTCTCCTCCGTCCTGTGCCTCAGTTAACCAGTGTCGCCAAAGTCGTTCCGGCACAAGGAGGCACCGTGACGATCGGTCCCAGCACCAATGATGCGGAGCCTGGAAAGCTGCCGCTGACCACCCTCGACTGCCGCATTGCGCCTCGCAGGCGCACCGCCCGCTGGACCGACGAAAGTGTCACCGTGGCGGATGCGTTGGATTTCTGGTCGTTCGCCGCTGGTGCCGCCAACGTGATCATGCAGTTGTCCTGGCCTGAGGTGGGATACGGAGTCGCGGAGAGCAAGGTCGACTCGGGCAACCTGCTCAAGCATCCATGGAAACGGGCCCGCACCACATCTCAGTATCTGGCGGTGGCGATCCTCGGCTCTGCGCAGGATCGCGCCGCGTTCCGCGCAGCGGTGGACTCCTCGCACCGTCACGTCAAGTCGTCGTCGGCATCTCCGGTGCAGTACAACGCATTTGACCCTGCTCTGCAGATGTGGGTGGCGGCGTGCCTATATGTCGGGTTGGAGGACATCTACCAGTTACTGCGCGGTGCGATGACCGCCGAGCAAGCCGACCAGTTCTATCGTTCCGCGTGGCCGCTCGGAACCACCCTGCAGGTTGCCGAACACCAGTGGCCGGCTTCGCGTACCGATTTCGACGACTATTGGAACGCCGCTTGCGAGCACGTGGTGATCGATGCGGTGGTGCGGGATTATCTGACTGACCTGGTCAACCTGCGGATGATCAATCCAGTCCTGGCGCTGCCGTTTCGGCCGTTGCTGAAGTTCCTCACCGCGGGATTCCTGGCTCCCGTTTTCCGGGAGGCTCTCGGCGTGTCCTGGAGCGCTAACCGGCAACGACTCTTTGAGTGGCTCTTCCTGCTGGTCGCCTTCGTGAACCGATTCCTGCCCGGATTCATTCGTCAGGGCGGCAGCTACCTCATGCTGGCAGATGTCCGTAGACGGGTCCGTCTCCATGCCAGCCTGGTCTGAATAGAGAAGCCATGCTGGCTACGACGCGACACATCCTGAGTCACAAACTCAGCGTGGCAACCGTGATCGAAATCGCCGTCTGGCTGTCTATTCCACACGCAGTCATTGGGATTGGCTGGGCGGTCACCCACCCTGACTACCAGTCTGAGCGGGCAAAGCAATTGTCGAGTTGGCTGCCCGCAGGTGTCGACGGGAAGTTGGTCACTTTCGGCGAGACCATAGTGTGGTGGCCGATCCTGGTGCTTCTTCCACCGGATCTCTGCGCTGACCCGAACGGCGACGCCATGAGTTCGGATGCCGCGAGTGCGGCAGCTCTGCCGCCCGGCCTGCAGTTTGTCAGCTGACGAAGCGCGACGGACGCCGGGGCGACCCGATGAGTTACTTTGTCTTGAAGCAGCTTATTGGTGAAGCGTCCGGGGGCGTGCGCGAACAAGGCGGAGTGACGGCATGTACCAGGTGGGCCCACAGCGGGCGGATCCGGCGAAGCTGGAGATGCAGAGTCGCCATGTGCGGGTCATCGACCTGCTGCGCGCGTTTTCGGCGGACTACACCTATCTCAATCGTCAGCTGGCGTCGTGGCTGGGAGTGCACAGTGCCGACGCGGCCGCTTACGCCGAGATTCTCTACGCCCAGGATCGCGGCACTCCGCTGACGCCGGCTCAGCTCTCGCGGCGCATCTCCATGACGTCGGGTGCGACGACGGCACTGCTCAACCGTCTCGAGGAGGCCGGGCTCATCCTGCGAAGTCGGGAGAACCGCGACCGGCGGGTGGTGACCTTGCGTAGCAATCCCGCCGTCAGGGAGGATGCGCCGCAATTCTTCGGGCCGTTAGGTGTCCGGCTGGATGCGGTGATGTCGGCGTACAGCCCCGAGTTTCTTGACCAGATGGCAACGTTTCTGGAGCAAGTGCACCAGGGAATGACCGAATTCATCGACCGGGCGGGCAAGGACGTGGTCCCCCGGAAGTTCCCTTGACTCGGGCAGGTCAGGCAGTGCCCAGGTGTTCGTGGAAGAAAGTGGTGATGCGGTGCCACGCGTCCTCGGATTCAGACTCGGCGTACTGAAACCCGTTGATGTACTCGAAGACTCGTAGTCGCAGTGGTGCGTGGCGCCAATCGTTCATGAACGAATGCCCGACGTCGGGGTATTCCTTCACGTCATGGGGTACGTCGCCGTCGTCGAGCAGTTCGGTGAGACGTTGAGCGTCGCCCCGCAGAGCCTTGTCCAGCGAGCCGTAGCTGGCCACCACCGGGCAACTGTGGGTCAGTTCTTCGGCGTTGGGTGGCCAGTTGCCGTAATTGGGTGCCGCAGCGTCGAACTCGCCGCTGGAAGCCAGCAGTAGGCAGAAGCCACCGCCGAGACAGAAGCCGACCGAACCGACCTTGCCGGTGCACCGAGGGTCCATTGCCAGGTGATGGCGCGCGGTCAGCAGGTCGGCTATCGGTTGTCCCTGGCCCGTCGAGAGGGCGCGGGCCATGGACACCACGCACCGCAACCGCGCACCCGGCCGGTAGAGATTGGGGGCCAGTGTGAGAAATCCGGCGGCGGCCAGGCGGTCGACGATGCGGCGGATGTCGGCGCTGAGCCCGCCGGCGTCGTGAATCACGACAACACCTGGCCACGGACCGGAACCGTGCGGCTGGGCGAGATACCCCAACAGGGGGTGGCGATCATCAGTGATGGTGATGTCGGGCATCGGTCAGGCCGCGGCTTTGAGCTGGCCAGGCGCGGCGAAGGCGGAGAGCCACGCCGCGATCACCCCGCCGGAGGACAGTCCGCATGCCACCACCGGGCGGCCGATCACGCGATCGATGAATCGCACGAGATCCCCGCCGAACAGATCGAGGCTGTACCGGCCAGGAGTCCAGGTGGAGCGACCCTGCCCGCGCAGATCCACTGCGAAGACCTGGTGGCGGTCGGCCAGGAGTCCCATCGCTTCCTCGTAACCCCACCACGATTCGCCCTGGCCGGGAATCAGCAGCAGTGCTGGCGCCTCGGCGTCACCGGCCACCGAATAGTTCATTCGGATCTCACCGAGGTCAATCAGATGTTCCGGGTAAGCATGACCGACGAAGGTGTCCACGCGGTCGGTGTACTCCGAACATTCTGCTGCCATCTAGCACTCCTCGAATATCTAATAACTTCACAACGAAGATACTTTGATACGAGGGTACAGATGGAATGGGCGACGGCCCGGATCAGCGCGCAGGCAGGACGTTCGACGCCCGGTAGCGATTGATCTTGTCGGCGAAGCTGTCCGGGGTCGAGCGGAAACCGAGGAATCCGGCCAGCCGGCTCTTGGTCATATCCGTCATGCACTCGATGTTGCGGCCCAGGTCGCCGTCGGTATGCCACCACGAGGCCAGGCGGGTCACGTCAGACTCGGCGAGGCCGTGCCGTTCGGCGATGGTGCGCCAGACCTCGGGGGCGTCGGCCATCCGGTCGTCAAGAGGACGGGGTGACTCGGCGAAACCCTCCGGTTCGACGCCGAACATCTCGGCGATCTGCGGCCACAGCCAGCGCCACCGGAAGACGTCGCCGTTGGCGATGTTGAAGGCTTCGTTCTGGCCGTTGGGATGTGTTGCCGCCCAAAGCATTTGCTCGCCAAGAAGATCGGCATCGGTGACGTCGGTCAGGCCGTCCCACTGGGTCTGCGAACCGGGAAAGATGAACGGAGCCCCGGTCTCGCGGCAGATCTCCGCGTACACCCCGAGGGTGAGCGCCATGTTCATCGCATTGCCGACGGCGTAGCCGAGGACGGTGTGGGCGCGGTGCACGCTCCAGCTGAAGCCGTACTGTTCGGCCGCGGCGAACAGCTCGTCCTCCTGCGCGTAGTAGAAGTTCGGGCTGTCGAGTCGCGGTTCGCTCTCGTGGAACGGGGTGTCGGCCATCACGCCGGTCGCGTAGTTGTCGAACGGTCCGAGGTAATGCTTGAGGCCGGTGAGCAGCGCCGCGTGCCGCACCGAACCGCCGTCACCGACGGCGGCCAGGACGTTGCGCACCGTCGCGCTGTTGACCTCGATGTTCTCGGCTTCGGTGTCCTGCTTCATCCACGCGGTGATGAATACCAGGTTCGGCGCGACGTCGGCGAGCGCATCACGCAACGACTCCGGCTCCAACAGATCGGCGGCGACGGGGATGACGCCGTCCACGGATTCGCGCGCGCTGCGCGACAGGCCGTACGTCTGCCAACCCGCGTCGACCAACTGTCGGCCGAGGGTTTGTCCTGCGATTCCGGTGGCGCCGACGACGAGCGCAGCACCTTTGGTTTCCGTGGTCATCTCGCCTATCCACTGCATCGTCGTCAAGAACTAGGGCGACGGTGGGTTGCCGTTCGGCGTGTCATCGAAACTCGGGCCGCGGTGTTGCGCGCGGGTCTGGCCCTCAAGGCCTGATCATCACGTTAAACTCCTCGCAATGTTCGCCATGGTGGGGTGTCGCGTGCGGGGAGAACCCAGCCGTGGCTGACGACACCGAAGACCGCGCGGAACTCGGCCTCACCGGCCGACCGCCGCGGCCCATCCCCGAACCGCAGCCGTTGAGCAAGCACGGCCCGGCGAAGGTCATCGCGATGTGTAACCAGAAGGGCGGCGTCGGCAAGACCACGTCGACCATCAATCTGGGTGCCGCGCTGGCCGAATACGGCCGCCGGGTGCTGCTGGTCGACCTCGACCCGCAGGGCGCACTGTCGGCCGGGCTGGGCGTGCCGCACTACGACCTGGACCTGACCGTGCACAACCTGCTGGTCGAGCCGCGGGCGTCGATCGATCAGGTGCTGATCAAAACCCGCGTCAGCGGTCTGGACCTGGTCCCCAGCAATATCGACCTGTCCGCCGCGGAGATTCAGCTGGTCAACGAGGTGGGCCGGGAACAGTCACTCAACCGTGCGCTGTATCCGGTGCTGGACCGCTACGACTACGTGCTGATCGACTGCCAGCCGTCGCTGGGCCTACTGACCGTCAACGGGTTGGCGTGCGCCGACGGCGTGATCATCCCGACGGAATGCGAATACTTCTCGCTGCGCGGCCTGGCGCTGCTGACCGACACCGTGGACAAGGTCCGCGATCGGCTGAACCCGCGGCTGTCCATCAGCGGCATCCTGATCACCCGCTTCGACACCCGCACCATCAATGCGCGCGAGGTGATGGCCCGGGTCCTGGAACGCTTCGGTGACCTGGTGTTCGACACCGTCATCGCGCGCACGGTCCGGTTCCCCGAGACCAGCGTCGCCGGGGAACCGATCACCACGTGGGCGCCGAAGTCCGGTGGCGCCCAGGCCTACCGTTCGCTGGCCCGCGAGGTCATCGACCGCTTCGGCACGTGAGCGAGCCGGAGTCCCCGCAGACCGGTTTCCAGGTCCGGCTGAGCAATTTCGAGGGTCCGTTCGACCTGCTGCTGCAGTTGATCTTCGCGCACCGCCTCGACGTCACCGAAGTGGCGTTGCACCAGGTCACAGATGATTTCATCGCCTACACCAAGGTCGTCGGCCGCGAGATGGAGCTGGAGGAGACCACCACGTTCCTGGTGGTCGCCGCGACCCTGCTCGACCTCAAGGCGGCGCGGCTGCTGCCTGCCGGTCAGGTCGAAGACGCCGAAGACCTGGCGTTGTTGGAAGTGCGGGACCTGCTCTTCGCCCGGCTGCTGCAGTACCGGGCGTTCAAGCATGTGGCGCAGATGTTCGCCGAGCTCGAGGCGGCCGCCCTGCGCAGCTATCCGCGGGCCTCGGCACTGGAAGACCGGTTCGCCGAACTGCTGCCTGAGGTGATGCTCGGCGTCGACGCCGACACGTTCGCCCAGATCGCCGCGGCTGCGTTGACCCCGCGTCCCGTTCCGATCGTCGGGGTGGAGCATCTGCACGACCCCGTGGCGTCGGTCGCCGAACTCGCCACCCAGCTCCTGGCGATCCTCGAATCGCGCGGTGTCGGCGAGTGGGCGTCGTTCTCGGAGCTGGTCGCCGACTGCGCGGTGCCGCTGGAGATCGTCGGCCGCTTCCTGGCGTTATTAGAGCTCTTCCGCCGTAGGGCGGTAGCATTTGAGCAGTTAGAGCCGCTTGGTGTGCTCCAGGTTGCGTGGACCGGAGACAGTCCGGACAACGAACAACTGATGGAAGCAGAGTCGGTGGAAGTGCGAGATCAACCATGACCGAACCCGATGTCGATGACGGCGTCGACCTGGGCATCGATGTCGCGACCCCCGCCGAACTCGACGACGACGAACTGGGCCGGGTGCTGGAAGCTCTGATGCTGGTCGTCGACACCCCGATCGCCGCCGAGGCCCTGGCCTCGGCCACCGCGCAGCCGGTGTACCGGATCACGGCCAAGCTTCGGCTGATGGCCGAGGAGCTGACGGCCCGCCAGAGCGGGATCGATCTGCGGGATGCCGGCGGTGGCTGGCGGATGTACACCCGTCCGCAGTTCGCGCCCTATGTCGAGCGCCTGCTGCTCGACGGGTCCCGCTCCAAGCTGACCCGGGCGGCCTTGGAGACGTTGGCCGTCGTCGCCTACCGCCAACCGGTTACCCGGGCCCGCGTCAGCGCGGTGCGCGGCGTGAACGTCGATGCCGTCATGCGCACCCTGCTGGCCCGCGGCCTGATCACCGAGGCAGGGGCCGACACCGACACCGGTGCGGCAACCTTCGCCACCACCGAACTGTTCCTCGAACGGCTCGGCCTGTCCTCACTGGGCGACCTGCCCGATATCGCCCCACTGCTGCCCGACGTCGACGTGATCGACGATCTCAGCGAAAACCTGGATTCGGAGCCACGTTTCATGAAGCTCAACCCTGGCGCCGCACTGGCTGCCCAGCCCAACTTCGATTTGGATGATGACTGATATGGCCGACGCAAACGACGAAGGTGTTCGGCTGCAGAAGATCTTGTCGCAGGCCGGAATCGCGTCCCGTCGGGTCGCCGAGAAGATGATTCTGGACGGCCGCGTGGAGGTGGACGGTTCGATCGTCATGGAGCTGGGCCGGCGGGTCGATCCGGAGAGGTCGGAGATCCGGGTGGACGGCGCCCGGGTGCGACTCGACGACACCCTGGTGTATCTGGCGCTGAACAAGCCGCTGGGCATGTATTCGACGATGTCGGATGAGAAGGGGCGGCCGTGCATCGGCGATCTGGTCGAGCATCGAGTTCGCGGTAACAAGAACCTGTTTCACGTCGGTCGCCTGGACGTCGATACCGAGGGCCTGATCCTGCTGACCAATGACGGGGAGTTGGCACACCGGTTGATGCACCCGTCCTACGAGGTGCCCAAGACCTATCAGGCGACCCTGCAGGGTCACGTCCCGCGCGGGTTGGGCAAGACGCTCAAGGCCGGTGTTGAGCTGGAAGACGGCATCGTGCACGTCGACGATTTCGCCGTGGTGGACACCATTCCGGGCCGCACCCTGGTGCGGGTCACGCTGCACGAGGGTCGCAACCGGATTGTCCGTCGGTTGTTCGCGCAGGTGGGCTATCCGGTGGAAGCCTTGGTGCGCACCGATATTGGCGAGGTATCGCTGGGGGATCAGCGGTCGTACTCGTTGCGCGCATTGACGCGCAAGGAGATCGGGGAGTTGTACAAGGCGGTGGGCATGTGAGTGTCGTAGCTATCGATGGACCCGCAGGTACCGGTAAGTCATCGGTGTCGCGGGGCTTGGCACGTGCCATGCAGGCGCAATACCTCGATACCGGTGCGATGTACCGGATCGTGACGCTGGCCGTTTTGCGGGCCGGGGTTTCGCTGGATGATGACTCGGCGATGGCCGCGGTGGATGCGCCGCTGACGGTCGGTCACGATCCCGACGAAGATCGTGCTTACCTTGCCGGAGAAGATGTTTCGACGGAGATCCGCGGCGACGCGGTCACGAAAGCGGTGTCGGCGGTATCGGCGGTGCCGGCAATCCGCACCCGTCTGGTGCAGCTGCAGCGCGAATTGGCCTCTGACGGAAGCAATGTGGTGGTCGAAGGCCGTGACATCGGCACCGTGGTGCTGCCGCAGGCCGACGTGAAGATCTTCCTGACGGCCTCGGCCGAAACCCGCGCCACCCGGCGCAACGATCAGAACGTGGCAGCAGGTCTGCCCGACGAGTACGAAAGCGTGCTGGCCGATGTGCGCCGCCGCGACCACCTGGACTCCACCCGAGCGGTTTCCCCGCTGCGGGCGGCCGACGATGCGTTGGTGGTCGACACCAGCGAGATGACTGAGGCAGAAGTGATTGACCATCTGCTGGACCTGGTCCAGCAACAGACCGGGGCCGTGCGATGAGCGAAGAGACCTTCGGCGACGGCGCCAACGACGGCACCTGGTCCGATGAAAGCGATTGGCAGGAAGGCGATCCCGAGTCGTTCGACGAGGACGGCGAATTCAGTGGACCCCCGCCCGTGGTGGCCATCGTGGGTCGACCCAACGTCGGCAAGTCCACCCTGGTGAACCGCATCCTCGGCCGCCGCGAAGCCGTCGTGCAGGATATCCCCGGCGTGACCCGCGACCGGGTGTCCTACGAAGCGCTGTGGACCGGACGCCGGTTCATGGTGCAGGACACCGGCGGCTGGGAACCGGACGCCGCCGGCCTCCAGGGACTGGTCGCCGAGCAGGCCCGCGTCGCGATGCGCACCGCCGACGCCATCATCCTGGTGGTCGACTCGGTGGTCGGTGCCACCTCGGGTGACGAGGCCGCAGCGAAGATCCTGCAGCGCTCCGGCAAGCCAGTGTTCTTGGCGGCCAACAAGGTTGACGGCGAGAAGGGCGAATCCGACGCCGCCGCGCTGTGGTCACTCGGATTGGGCGAGCCGTATCCGGTCAGTGCCATCCACGGCCGTGGCGTTGCGGATCTGCTGGACAAGGTCATCGACGTGTTGCCGGTGGTCTCCGAGCTGCCGAGCACCACCGGGGGACCGCGGCGCGTCGCGCTGGTCGGTAAACCCAACGTCGGCAAGAGTTCGCTGCTGAACCGGTTGGCCGGAGACGAGCGGTCGGTGGTGCACGATGTCGCGGGCACCACGGTCGACCCCGTCGACTCGTTGATCGAATTGGACGGCAAGATCTGGCGTTTCGTCGACACCGCCGGGCTGCGCCGCAAGGTCGGCCAGGCCAGCGGGCACGAGTTCTACGCCTCGGTGCGCACCCACGGCGCCATCGACGCCGCCGAAGTGGTGGTCGTGCTGATCGACGGATCGGTACCGCTGACCGAGCAGGACCAGCGGGTGCTGACCATGGTGATCGAGGCCGGTCGGGCGTTGGTGCTGGCGTTCAACAAGTGGGACCTGGTCGACGAGGACCGCCGCCTGCAGCTCGACAAGGAAATCGACCGCGAGCTGACGCGGGTGCAGTGGGCGTCGCGGGTCAACATCTCCGCCAAGACCGGCCGCGCCGTGCAGAAGTTGGTGCCCGCCCTCGAGGGTGCGCTGGCGTCGTGGGACAAGCGCATCTCCACCGGGCAGCTCAACACCTGGATCAAAGAGGTCATCGCGGCCACGCCGCCGCCGGTGCGCGGTGGCAAGCAGCCGCGGGTGCTGTTCGCCACGCAGGCCACGTCGCGGCCGCCGACCTTCGTGTTCTTCTCGACGGGATTCCTGGAGGCCGGTTACCGGCGGTTCCTCGAGCGTCGCCTGCGGGAGACGTTCGGCTTCGAAGGCAGCCCCATCCGGATCAACGTCCGGGTCCGGGAGAAGCGCAGCACGCAGAAGAGGTGAATGCGGCCCGGGTAGGGTGCCCGGGTGTCTGTTGCGCACATGATCCTCATCGCGTTGGCCGGTGTCGGCGCCGGCGCGATCAACGCCGTCGTCGGATCCGGCACCTTGATCACGTTTCCGACGTTGGTCGCGCTCGGCTATCCGCCGGTGGTCTCGACGATGTCGAACGCGGTCGGTCTGGTGGCCGGCGGCGTCTCCGGCACCTGGGGCTACCGCCAGGAACTCAAAGGTCAGTGGAACCGGCTGCGCTGGCAGATCCCCGCCTCATTGGTCGGCGCGGGGGTAGGAGCCTGGCTGCTGCTGCACCTGCCGGAAAAGGTGTTCACCCAGGTCGTGCCGGTGCTGCTGATCCTGGCGCTGATCCTGGTGCTGATCGGCCCGCGCATCCAGGCCTGGGCCCGCAAACGCGCCGAAGACGCAGGCCGCTCCGCGGAGCATGTGACCCGCGGCCGGATGGCGGCGCTGGTGTTCGGCACCTTCGCGGTCGGCATCTACGGCGGCTATTTCACCGCGGCGCAGGGCATTCTGCTGATCGGCATGATGGGCGCGATGCTGCCGGAGTCGATGCAGCGGATGAACGCGGCCAAGAATCTGTTGTCGCTGGTGGTGAACATCGTCGCCGCCTTGGCGTACACCATCGTGGCGTTCGATCGGATCAGCTGGGCCGCGGCGGGCCTGATCGCGATCGGGTCGCTGATCGGTGGCTGGCTGGGATCGCGGTACGGCCGGCGGCTGTCTCCCGGGGTGCTGCGGGCATTGATCGTGGTGGTGGGCCTGATCGGGCTGTACCGATTGGTGATGGTGTAGCTCAGAAGTCCTCCCGGGCCGCCTCCTGTTCGAGGACCGCGTCGAGGTCCTTGAGCCGATGCATGGACGACACCGCTCGCGCGGTGCGGTTGTTGTGCGCCAGCAGTTCCTCGTTGCGTTGGACGAACGCCCAGTAGCCGGCGGTGAACGGGCAGGCGTCGTCGCCGAGCCGTTTTTTGGGGTCGTAACGGCAGTCGCCGCAGTGATCGCTCATGGTGTTGATGTACGCGCCGCCGGAGGCGTAGGGCTTGGTGGCCAGTCGGCCGCCGTCGGCGTGCTGGCTCATCCCGATCACGTTGGGCGGCATCACCCAGCGGAACCCGTCGACGTAGGCGGTGGCGAACCAGTCGGTCAGTTCGCCCGGGTGGTAGCCGCGGTGCAACGCGAAGTTGCCCAGCACCATCAGGCGTTGGATGTGGTGGGTCCAGCCGCGATCGCGGACCCCGGCCAGCGCGGTGCTCAAGCATTTCGCGTCGACGGCGTCGGCGTCGAGTTCGGTCCACCAATCCGGCAGCGGGGTGTGGACGTCGAGCTTGTTGTTGTCCTGATAGTCGCGGCCGAACTGCCAGTACAGATGCCACATGTACTCGCGCCAGCCGAGGATCTGCCGGATGAATCCCTCGACCGCGGGCAGCGGGGCCTGACCGTCGCGGTAGGCCTGTTCGGCGGCGTGCACCGCGTCCAGGGGATGCAGCACGCCGAGATTCAACGGCACCGACAGCAGAGAGTGCGACATTGCCCAGTCCTGGCCCATCATGGCGTCCTCGTATTGCCCGAAGCTGGCGAGGCGTTCGTCGATGAACCGGGTCAGCGCGCGACGGGCCTCGGCCGGGGTGACGGCGAACAGCCGCGGTCCGTCGTTGCCGACGGTGTGCAGGTCCATCTGGTCCAGGTCTCGCCGCACCTGGTCGTCGATGTCGTCTTCGCGCGGTTGATACGGCTTCGGCACGTCGAGACTGCGCTGTTTCTTGGGCGGCGGTTCACGGTTGTCGGTGTCGTAATTCCACCGCCCGCCAACGGGTTCCGACCCGTCCATCAAGATGCCGAAGCGGCGCCGCTGATCGCGGTAGAAGTCCTCCATGCGGAAGCGGGTGCGGCGCCCGGCCCACTCTTTGAATTCCGCGCGGGGGAGCGCGAACGTCGGCGTGGGCAAGATGTCGGCGACGAGTCCGCGCTTCTGCAACCGTTGGACGAACTCCTCGGCGGCGAACGAGGTGGGCTGATGCACCAGGACCGGGCGGCCGTACCGCTCCAAGGCGTCGGTGTAGGTCGCGGCAGAGAGCAGCGTGGCCCGGTCACCGAGGTCTTGGGCGGCGTGCCGCATGCCGGACAGCACCAGGTGCAATTTCTGCCGGTGGTATCTGCGCTTTCGTAACGCCGAGTCGGCCTCGACGAGCAGGACCTCCCGGTGTGCGTGCTCGCCGCCGTAAACGGCAGGGCCGAGCTGGTCTGCGAACAGCCACAGGGGAGTGTCGTCGGGTGCCGTGGTCATCAGCAGGTGTTACCCGCAACTAGCGTCGCCGACGCGCGAGTGCAAGTGTCCAAACGGTGACCGCGCGCAGAGGAGGATGTGTGCTCGCCCGCGTGTGATGAATTCATGACGCGCCCGCCACTAAGGTCGGCCGCGGTTGGGATCTGGGTGGGGCGCTGAGGTACGCTCTTGACCGCTGCTGGCGATCCCGGCAGCACCGCGGGCTGTGGCGCAGCTTGGTAGCGTACCTGACTGGGGGTCAGGTGGTCGCAGGTTCAAATCCTGTCAGCCCGACAACAAAGACCCGCTCTGACCTGGGTCGGAGCGGGTTTTCTGTTGCGGTGGGTTCATCTGATTCGGAGCCAGTGGGCCAACAGTGTCCCAAGCGAAATTTGACCGGGCCGGGATCTATCCGAACAGGGCGGCGCCGGCAGCGCGCAGATCGTCGCGTTGGGCGTCGGAGTAGATCGACAGCGAGACTGCCGGATCGTGGCCGTGCCACGCTGCGACGACGTGTACCGGCAAACCACCGGCCAGCATCAGGCTGACGCTGGTGTTCCGAAGACCCTTGAGGTGGATGCGGCGTAGGCCGGCGCGTTCACGCAGTCGCTGAAATTCGTCGGAATACCATTCGTGCCGAATGGGGGTGCCGTCCTCGCGTACCGCGACCAGACGATTGTCCGACCACTCAATGCCGAAGGGTTCGGTTTCATCTTGCTGGCGCTTCTTGAGGTCTTCCAGCGCACTGACCAGCTCGGCGGGCAGCGGTAGTTCCCGAACGCTACGGCGGGATTTTGGCATCCCCTCGATGGTCTCTGTGCCCACCGTGACGCGGCTGCGGCGTATCGACAATGTGTCGCCTCAATTGCAGACCACCGGATACCGAGGACCTCGGAGCGACGCAGCCCGTAACAGCTCAAAAGCCAGCAGGCAAACAATCTGTCGTTGCGTACCGAGGTGCGGAATTGTGCGACCTCGGCGGGGGTCCAGGATTTTGAGGTCTCGGGCTTGTCCTCAACGAGTTCGTCGGCCGGGCGCTCCACCAGCGTAATGACGTTGCGCGGGAGTGCGCCCTGGTCGACGAAAGACTGAACGACCATTCCGAAGGTCGTCAGTGTCGAGCGGACAGTTATGGGTTCTACTCCACGCACCGACGACACTCTGGCTTGGCTGCATTGATTGCGTACACGCCTCGGCGCATCCGTGTGACGCGACTGGCTCGGAGCAGACCCGCCAAGCACGTGTGGACATCTTCACCGGGAAAGCTAGCCGCGAGGCTTGCTGCGGAGACGCCTTCCGGATGCTTCATGATTTGTGCCGTCACGCGTCCGGCAAGGCTGTCCGGACGGTATCGCTTCACGGAGCTGCGTCCTTCGGTCAGCATCCAATCAACTAGCGCGTCGCCGTCCGCTTTGGTCAGCTGCTGCAACTTCTTGCCTCCGAAGTATCGGCGCACTGCAGCGAGGTCATGGGTGTAACCCAGTAGCGTCACGCGACGGATCCCTCGGCGGCCGGCCAACCATTCGTCGCACGCTTCGGCGACAGTAAAGGGTGACTTCTTGGCGTATTGACCGGCAGCGACTTCTGTTGTGATGCGCCGATATTCGCGCTTCGCCTCAGCGAGAGTTCGGTAAGTAAATCGCCGCCGATCCCTAGTGCCGTCGGGCTTAGTACCCACCTCCGCCCGAAACTCGTAGGTGACTAAACCGTTCGTCGCCATCCGTTTGGTGATGGGCTCAGCGCGGCGTGCACGCTTGACTAATTGCGCTCCGGCATTGTCCGTCGCGGCGGGTTCGAAGCTCACCGCAATTTCTCCTCCCGTTGGGTCTGTCGCACCATTGGACGCGAAACGTCACCCGCGGCTGCACGCGGCGGTGAACGCCAATACGAGGTGCCGCTGCGAGACGGCAGAAGGCTTGGCCGGCGGCTCATGCAGCGACGAGTGTGCGAAGCTCTGAGGTAACGATGTAGATGCGGCCGCCGAGGCGACGCGACGGTAGTTCGCCCGTAGCCGCCAGCCGGTACGCAGAAGCGCGGCTGATGCCCAGCATCTTGGCCGCCTGTGGCACAGGGAGCAGCAGCGGCAGTGCGTCAAAACTATTCTTCTTCAATTTGATTTACCTCCTGACTGTCCGTCCGACTGTGTGCACGCCGCCCGACCCATTCAAAGGTTGGCCGGGACCTCAGTCGATGGATGGAGCGTATGAGAAATCCCACCGACGCGTCCACCAGGATCGCTATCTTTGGCTCGAAAAGCCATGCAAAAAGATAGAATTCGTCGACTGTCC
The DNA here is from genome assembly GCA_040511255.1 of Mycobacterium sp. Lineage (GTDB taxonomy): Bacteria > Actinomycetota > Actinomycetes > Mycobacteriales > Mycobacteriaceae > Mycobacterium. Next base: position 22,182 of record JBEVHL010000431.1, read on the forward strand.
GTGTCGTCCGAGGACAAGTGACGACACCGCAGCAGCCGGTTTACCGTGCAGCGGCACCGCCCGGCGATGTCCGATATGTGGAACAGCCGACGCGAATTGTTTCCTCTGCCGGGACTGCGCGGAAAAGGTCAGCCGCGGAGGGCTTTCTAGTATTAGGCAGAGGAGTCGAGGAGTCGGCTGGCAGGTACGCCGAGCGCCTCGGCGATGTCGAACAGTCGCTCATAGAGCAGTCCGCGTCGGCCATGTTCTACATCGATCAACACATTTCGTGTGACACCGAATTGCAGAGCGAGGGCTTCCTGGGTCATCCCGCGAGCGACACGCAGGCTGCGGATAGTCTCCCCGACGGCGCGGCGGTGAGCTGCCCATGCTGAGGCCCGCTGTGGATCGTTTTGGCTGGGTCGCGTAGGCATCGAACTAGTAATCGACGCCCGGAGCTTCGATGCTGCCCTACTAGTAGCACATTGCTCAACTGTGACCGACACCAACGCACCGGAAGTCGACTCAGCGTCGCCGTTGGGCGTCGAAACCCTAGAAAAGCTACGAGTAGCCCTTCTCGAATGCGAACTGGCGCTGATCGCGGTGGCAGATGAGATTGATCTGAACTTCGAAGAGTGCCTCGCCGGTCTGACCGCAGTCCGAGGACTCGTAGGTCACGCGTGGGGCGCGGCGAGCCTGCTGTTGCAGAACGCGGCACTCGAATCCTCTTGGTCCGCGGGTCCGTCGAGACCCCGGGCTATCTATGCCCGACATGCTGCCGCTGTGAAAACAGGTGCTTCGCGTCGGATTCCGGCTCCCAGTCTGGTCGGCAAGGTAGATGCTGAGCTTGAGCGGCTCCCGCATGTAGACCTCTCGGAAAACTTCTGTGGATACCGACCGGAATGCACAGGATTCGTGGACCGAGCAGGGGTTTAGCCGCGCTGCAGGATCGTCGCGTCGCGCGGCGGTTGCACCGTGGTGGCGTCGAACCACACGGGCAGCGCGGACACGCCGGCTGTGCGAGCCCAGCAGATGCGTTGCTGCCCAATGGTTTCGCGCTGGCCCTGACCGTTGGTGCAGATGCGCAGCGAGCCGCTGTAGCTCAGCAGTGTCAGCGTCAGCCGGCGGTCCGCCGCGGTGAGGTTGGCGAACGGCGCGTCGTTGCGTGCGGCGCGGGACATGGCAGCTTTGTCGGCGCTGGCCGGGAAGGGCGCCAGGAAAGCGATGACGGCGGGCAGCACCACGGTCCAGTCTCCGGCGTGGACGTCGCACGCCTGGCGACGCTCGGAGACCGCAGCGTCGGCGAACAGTTGGCGGTAGCCGTCCTCCACAGGGTGCTGACCGCGCGTGCGGAGCACAGCTTGAAGGGCAAGGGGGCAGTTGGAGCGGGTGCCGTCCTGGTGGGGCCGTTCTCCCATCGTGTGGGGATAGGGCAGCTCGGCCAGGTTGGTCAAGTAGTAGGGCATGACGTGAGTCCCGGGCTACGTCGACAGCAGCGCGGAGCGGCGCGTCTTTTGTGCGATGCCGCCGACCTCGAACGGAACGATGTCGACTCCGAAGTACTTGCCGACCAAGATCGGATCGTCGCATACCAAGTAGCCGTGCACGCTCTGCAAGTACTCCATGCCCTTCTCGCATGCCAGCCTGGCGGCTTGCTCAGCGGTTTGCGCGACGGCCGTGTATTCAACAAGGGTTCGGACGGCGACGAACACAGTGGTTATCTCAAGTCGCTTTACGACGCGAACGCGTGGACAGGGCCGGCGGCGAACATATGCGTGGAGATCGCGGCGGGCGCCGAGTGCGGCGTGGGGCTCGCGAGCGAAATCAGCTCGATCGCCGTGTGAGCGGCGTTCACGACGAGGCCCGCCCGCGCGTCGTTTGCGTGGCCACCATCGGCGCAATTGCGGCAACCATGTCGAGAGCTGATTACAAACCGGCATAACGAGTTCTGCGCCGTGTCAGCGCCCAGCGGTGTCCCACTGACCGTTGACACGGCGGACGATGTTCAGCGCGTTATCATCTCGCACAGACAGTGGTTGAAGCGTTGTTGGCATGTCTTGATACGTGACCGGACGTAGGAATCGTTCGATCGCCAGGGTGCCGACCGACGTCGTCCGGGAATCCGACGTCGCGGGGAATGGACCGCCGTGGACCATGGCGTCGGTGACTTCAACGCCCGTGGGCCATCCACCAAAAAGGATTCGTCCGGCCAGTTGCTCAAGGCTCGGCAGCAGCGCCTGAATTTGTGAGTGGTCGCCTTCGGCCGCGTGGATCGTTACGGTGAGCTGACCCGGGAGGGCGCCGAGCGCCGCTTCCAAGGATGCACTCCCGTGGACGCGCACAATGATCGCCGCAGGCCCGAAAATCTCCTCGGCAAGCGCTGGGTTGCGGACAAATTCGTTGACGTCAACTAGGAAGAGCACTGGCGCGGCGCGATACTGATCCGCCGCGCGCGCAGACGTCAGCTCACGCACACCGGGCTGAGTCCGCAGCCGATCCACTCCGCGTCGATACGCTTCGGCAATCCCTGGAGTGAGCATGGTCTGCGGCTCAGAGCTGTCCAAGAGCGTCGCCGCCGCAGTGGAGAACATGTCACCCGCAGCGCATTCGGGAACAAACACAACTCCAGGATTCGTGCAGAACTGTCCGGCGCCAAGGGTCAGGGAGCCCGCGAATCCCTCGGCTAGGCGGTTCGAATTCCCTTCCAGCGCCCCTTCGGTGATGAGAACAGGGTTGACACTAGACATTTCGGCGAACACCGGAATCGGTACAGGACGGTCAAAGGCGGCAGCCCGCAGCGCCAACCCACCCTGCCTGGACCCGGTAAATCCCACGGCGCTGATGGCCGGATGTCGAACTAGAGCCTGCCCGACACCCGGCCCGTCCCCGAACAGAAGTGAGAACACTCCGGCGGGGAGGCCCAGTTCGCGTACGGCTTCGGTAATCACGCGCCCCACGAGCTCGCTGGTGCCCAGATGAGCCTCATGGCCTTTTACGATCACCGGACATCCTGCAGCCAGCGCGGAGGCGGTGTCGCCGCCGGCGACCGAGAACGCCAGCGGGAAATTGCTGGCGCCGAAGACTGCGACCGGTCCGACAGGGATATGTTGTAACCGCAGGTCCGGACGTGGCAGAGGTTGGCGACGCGGGTCCGCGGGGTCGATTCGCACCCCCAGCGCGTCGCCGCGACGCACGAAGTCGGCGAACATGCGTAATTGCGCGCATGTTCGGCCGCGTTCGGAAATCAAGCGTGTCGGGGGCAGCGCGGATTCCTGCTGGGCGCGCTCCAATAAGGTCTCCCCGAGACCCTCGAGGCGGTCGGCGATGAGTTCGAGCAGGCGCGCGCGCATCTCGGGCGGCACATAGCGGTACTCGGTGAACGCTTTGGAGGCAGCACGTGCGGCGGTATCGATATCTTCGTCGGTGGCGCTGCCGTAGACGGGGCACAGGTCCTTTCCGTCCGCAGCGGCGATAGGACGTAAAAAAGGTTCCGCACCCGCCACCCGACGACCAGCGATAAACATGTTTCCGTCGAGTTTCAAACCTGCAGTAGTCATATCGGATTCTTTTCTGTCGGCTTTAACTCGGTGCCGGCTCGATGATCTGCCAGCAGTGCGCCGAGTCCGTACGTCCAGGGCGTCAATTCTTCTGATCGACCGACGATGTCAACCAGGCATCCCAATTCAGAACTTGAGATGGTGACGATGTCACCCAGGTGGTGAGTGAAACCGTACCCGGGGGCATCGCGGTCTTCGGTTGGTGCGAACAGGGTGCCGGTGAATAAGGCGAATCCATCCGGATATTGGTGGTGCCGTCCGCAAGTGGCCCCAATCAGCGCCTCGAATGAGCGACTCAGTGCGGCCACCACATTGGTGCCGCGGAGCACAAAACCGTCTGCTCCATCAACTCGCAGGTTGATCTCCATCGTCCGAGCTTGTTCGAGAGTAAATGCGTCGTCGAAAATCCGGACGAAGGGCCCCAGTGCGGCAGAGCGATTGTTGTCCTTGGCCATACCGAGCAGCAGGGCGCTGCGGCCTTCAACATCGCGCAGGTTGACATCATTGCCGAGCGTCGCTCCGACGGGTATGCCGGCTGAGCTCACCACAAGCACAAGCTCTGGTTCAGGGTTGTTCCACTTCGAGAACGCGGGAATGCCGATGTGGCTCAATGATCCTACTGTGGAAAGGACCGGTGCCTTGGTGAAGACCTCGGGGTCCGGCCCCAAGCCCACCTCTAAATACTGTGACCACAGACCGGCTGGCGTCAGGCGTGTCTTCAGCGCCGCGGCCGCATCGGATCCCGGCACGATGGAGGCGAGATCCAAGGGCTCGTCACCGAGGCCGCTACTTTCGATATCAGCGCGAAGCACGTTGGCGCGCATAGGATCACCGGCGCTTCGTTCTTCGATGAGACGCTCCAGCATGCTGCCGGCGAAGGTAACGCCGCAGGCTTTTATCACCTGGAGATCCACGGGTGAGAGCAGGATTAGGGAGTCGCGTGCGCCATGGCCATTGTCATTGGCTTCGCCACGGATGTGGTCGATGCCGGACAGTGGCGTCCGAGTAATTACCTCGTCGAGAGCGGCAACAAGATCGGGCCGTTCGAGTACTTGCGACACAGTCGCTGCCAGCGGTCGCAGATCCCAGACATCGTTTCCGCGAACCAGTACAGGAATTGGGACCGAGTTGGCGATCAAGACGCGTCCGATAAGGCGCGCATGGTCATCCTGGGGCAATATTTCCGAAACTTGGGGCAACGCGCCCGGTGCGCTCACTTCGCCTCTGCGAGGAAGTACAGAATGTGTTCTGCCGCAGCGACTGTCACGCCATCTGCATTCCGGACGACAACGTCAGAGAAGGTTTTCGAATTGGTCAGATCCACTTCGCGGATGCTGTAGGTGACGGTAATGGTGTCGCCGAAGAACACCGGTGCTACGAACCGTATGCGGTTGTAGCCGTAGGACACCGCTGCGCCGCCGAGCTCGGTGATCATGGCCGTGGAAGTATTCGACATGAATCCGACCAGCAATGCGCCATGGGCAATCCTGCGTCCGTACCGGGTCTTAGACATCGCCGCCTCGTCGACATGGTTGGGGCTGAGGTCACCTGTAATGCCAGCGAAGAGGTACACATCAGACTCGGTGACGGTTTTGGAAAAGGTCACGCTACGTCCCGCGGTGGCCGCAGCAATCCCTGATTCAGTCATCTGGCCTCCATGTATGGGGTGCACCACTGGATTGGCCAGCTGTGCCTGTTGACACATTCAATACGAACGCGCATGATTGCGCAAACGTTTGATCAGGATGCGCAAGCGTTTAACCACATTGGATCTTGAGAGGATGCGCGTCGTGACGCAACCCCGGTCGTTGGCCAAAGATGTCGCGGAAGAGGCGGGAGTTTCCATCGCTACGGTGTCGCGAGTCCTCAACGGCAAACCCGGCAGGATCAGCGGCGAGACGCGGGACCGGGTTCTCGCCGCGGCCCAGCGGCTCCAATACAAGCCCGATCCGCGGGCCTTATCACTGCGCAACGGGTCCAGTCGCACCCTCGGTCTCATAGTGCCTGACCTCGGGGACCAGTACTTCCAGTACATCGCCCGGGGGGCGGAGGCCGCTGCACGGGAACGCGGATACGGAATCGTGTTCTGCAACACAGATCGGGATCCCGCCAGGGAGCTCGCGGCCCTGGACTTTCTTTCCACCAAAGGTGTTGACGGAGTGGTTTTATGCGGCGGCGGGCTTCAGGACGAAAAGCACTTGGCCGCAGAAGCATTCCGCGGGCTGAGTATCCTATCTATTGGTCCGCACCAGTTGGCAGTGCCCAATCTCGCCGTCGATAATCGCTCGGCGATGCATGCCGCGGTCAGTCACCTGGCCACCTTGGGGCGTAAGCGAGTGTTACGCATCGCGGGTAGCCGTGACTGGCTCATCACCGCCAGCCGTGTCGAGGCATCAAGCAACGCCGCGAAGTCTTTGGGTATGGACACGGACCCCGACCTGATCCGCTACTCGGGTTTTACTGCCGAAGCTGGCGCGGCCGCTGCCAACGAGGCGCTGGCTGAGAAGCTCGAATTCGACGCCGTGCTGGCCTTCAACGACTACGCCGCGGTCGGAGCGATGTCAGTGCTGGCGGGGGAAGGTCGCACGATCCCCGGTGACGTCGCCATCATCGGGTGCGACGACACGGACATCGCCGCGTATGCCCGAGTGCCGCTGACTACCATTCGGTTTCCGACGGCACAGCTCGGCGAAACGGCGGTGCGCGTTCTCTGCGACGGCGATCCAGTGCCAGAGGATCCGTTCACCTATGAACTTGTGATCCGTGAAAGCACCGTCGGAGACAACACCTCCGCGTCTCACCTGAGCCGCCCCCGAACGCTCACAGCTCACCCCGCCCGCCTCGACCTCGAACCTGCCGACGAAGCAGACCCGGCACGCGGAAGCCATCGATGACAACAGCGCACGATCGTCAATGTCGCCCGAAGCGGGCCGCACAGGCCTACCCCAAGGAGGTGTTATCCAGATGACGGCCGAACTGCCTCCCGTCGTGCCCACGCGTGCGGCGTCATTGCTCGACGGTGTGAAGGTGCTGGCCTTCACTCACTGGCTGCAAGGTCCCGCAGCATGCCAATACCTGGCAGACCTCGGAGCCGACGTCGTCAAGGTGGAGCCGATGCAAGGCTCCGCTGAGCGGACAGTGATGGGACCCGGCCCCGGACCCGACCAGGCCAGCGCCCTTTTCGTGGCCGGTAACCGCAACACCCGCAGTATCTGCGTCGACCTCAAAAGCCCGAACGGAAAGGCTGTCGTGCACAGGCTCGTTCGGACGTACGACGTGGTGATCGAAAACTATCGTCCTGGTGTGCTGGACAAACTGGGTGTCGGCTACGACGCCCTCAAACAACACAACGACGCGCTGATCTACGCTTCGGCGACGGGCTACGGATCCCGGGGGCCATGGGCGTCGATGCCCGGACAAGATTTGTTGGCGCAGTCACTATCTGGGTTGTCGGCCTCATCCGGAGCACGACCAACACCTGCGGGAGCCGCAGTCATCGATCAGCACAGCGCCACACTATTAGCCCTTTCGGTGCTGGCGGCAGTGGTGCGGCGGTCGACTTCCGGCGAGGGAACCCAGATCGAAGCGAGTCTGCTCAACGCGGCGTTGGACCTACAGATGGAAGCGCTGACGTTCTTCATGAATTCGGAAAGTAAGTGGTCCGAAGTCGGCGAGCGTAACGCCAACCTCGGCACGTGGTATCACCAAGCGCCGTACGGGGTTTACCAGACGCTTGACGGCTGGCTGACCGTAAGCATTGCGCCTCTGGCTACCTTGTGCGCGGCCCTACCGGAACTCGGAGACGACATCGCTGCCCTCGATCCCCGCACAAACCGCGACGATATCGCTGCGCGCGTTGCGCTGGTAATGCGCGGCCTGACCATCAACGACGCCGGACAGCGATTGACCAATGCAGGAGTCTGGCACGCGCCGGTTCTGGACTACGACCAGATGTTGGCAAGCGAACAGGTGAAGCACAACGGCATCATCGGCGAGGTGGGCGACGACCGATGGAATGCCGCGGTGGTTCACCACCCGGTGATGTACGACGGGGCATTACCGGCCGTGCGCACCCCGCCGCCGCATTGTGGGCAGAACACTCGTGAAGTACTTCTGCAAACTGGCTTTTCCGATGATGAGCTCGAAACGTTGCTGGCCGCTGGTGCTGTAAGGGAAGGATCAATCCAGTGACCGGGGCCTTCGAAGGACTGGTCGACGAAGCTTACTCCCGAGTCATGGACGCTGTATCTGAAGCGCCTACGCGCAGTGCGCATTACGTCGAAAACGGGCAATGGAAGCAGGTCCCGCTGGCGCAAAGCAGTTTCTGGACCGAAGACAGCTACGACCACGGTAACTGGACCAGCGGCTTTTGGGTGGGCTGCTTGCTGTACCTGCACCACCTGGGTGCACCGGCAGAATCAGAGTTGGCTATAACAATCGCGGCCGCCACCGCCACGAGAGCGCTCGACGAAACCACCCACGACGTGGGATTCATGTTCTGGCCATCTGCGGTCATGCTCGCCGAGGACCGCGGGACCGACGGCGACAAAGCTTCTGCGCAGCGCTGGGGACGCGTTGCGCTGACCGCCGCAGAGACCTTGGCCAAACGGTTCCGCCGCGCTGGGGGCTACCTACAGGCGTTCGGTGCCCTCGATGACATCCGAGGTCAGGCAACGTCGACAATCGACACGATGATGAATCTCCCGCTGCTCTGGTGGGCCGCACGCGCATTTGACCGAGATGACCTGTACGACAGCGCATTTCAGCATGCCGTCACCAGCAGTCGAGACTTGATAAGAGATGACGGCGCAAGCTTTCACATCGTCTATCACAACCCTGACGGCTCCCTGCGGTCACGCGGGACGTTTCAGGGCGCCAGCGACCAGAGTTGCTGGACACGAGGACACGCATGGGCAATTCACGGTTTCATTTCGGCATACCTCGCTACCGGCGATGAACTGTTCGCCCACACGGCTGCACGATGCCTCGCATTCTGGCTCGATCATTCGCCGATGGACACGTTGCCGCAATACGACCTGCTCGCGGACACAGGGCTCGTCGATGCCAGCGCGTTGGCAATCGTGGCGTCCGGGCTCGCAGATGCGATAAGCAGCCCAGCGCTGAGTCGGCGGCTCGATGCTGAATCGCTCCTAGCGCAAGCCCTTACCGCTTTGCGGCGGGATGCTGTGTTCGCGAGCCCCTCCGGCATCGTAGGTAAATCTACATACTCTGCACCGCACGGCTGGGGGGTGGACGGAGCGCTGCCCTACGGCGACTTCTTCTACTTGAGGGCGTTGGCTACTTCGTCGCCTCTAGAGCGGTCGAAAACGTGAGGTGCCGTGGCGCTCCAGCTATACGGCGAGTGCGTTTCCGGCTGCGGCTGCGAGTCGCGAAAAGGGTTGTCGCACACTGCGATTTGCACTCGTCGATCTCGCCATCCTGCGCGCTTCTTATGAGCGCTTTGGGAAGTTCGCCGAATGTATGCGTGAGTGCGTACACCGGGTTGCCGCCGCCCGACACGACCCACAGACCGGGGTGGCCTCAGGGGGTAGGCATGCCGAACTGGCCCGGCGATGTTACGTCTGTGGCGTTCCAGGGTAAATGAGGCAGCCATTTATAGAGAATGGCCTTAGATAAACCATCGGTGACGGTGTAGTTAGCGCATCGGGCCGCATTTTTAACGGGAAAAGGGTGCATTCCTACGAGCTAAGCACGACATTAGCGCGAGCAAGCCGGTAGGTTTTGTGACCTCAGAGCAAACATGACTGTCGTCGTGATCGACCTGCGTATTAGGCGCGGCGTGAGGTCCTACTTCGTTTTCAACGTTGTGCGGCAGTGAGTTTCGGTACAGCGATGGCCGCAAGCCGGCTCGCATACCTGCCGGCCGCAAACCGATCTCCGCCAACATCGTCTAGTCCGGCAAACTCATTGCGACCCCAGATTGCGCCAATTTTGATCAGAAGAGGACCAGTGCAAAGGGTTAGAAGAAAAATGGTTTTGAGATCGATCTCAGAAAAAGCTTGACGAGGCGTTAATGTGGTCTTTACGATAGTGAGATCGGTCTCATCAAGGGGACTGTTCCCCGCCAGATCACACGCACTTGCAGTCGGCGGGGCGCCGCCGCAGCCGACAAAGGCCGGGACGCGACTTTCGAGCACACGGGCGACTGCCCTCCAGCGGGGACGAACGCTCTAACGATGAGCACCCCGCGACCAACCACCCAACAAGAGGAGGCACGCATGATCAGCACGGGAATCGCCGCAGGGTCCAACCCGAGAGCACAGCTGGAACAGCACGGCTACTTCGTGTTCGACGACGTTATCGACCGAGATCGAGTCATTCAGCCCCTGCTCGAGGAGTACAGCCAAGTCCTCGATCAGCTTGCGGGCGACTTATTCAACGAAGGGAAGATTTCGCAGACTCACTCGGAGCTTCCCTTCACCGACCGTCTCGTTCAGGTGGTCAAGGAAAGCGGGCGCGTTCCCACCGCGCATTTCGATATCACCCTGCCCCAGTCGAACATTCGCGCGGACACCCCAATCCACCTCGGTCCTGCAGTGTTCAACCTCATCACCGATGAGGCCTTGCTCGATCGCGTCGAAGACGTTGTGGGCCCCGAGATTACGGTTAACCCGGTGCAGCACGTCCGGCTCAAGCTCCCGATGGGGACGTTGGAAGGCGACCTCGACCCCATGATCGGCAAGTCGCCATGGCATCAGGATGGAGGTGTTTTCCTCGAAGAGGCTGACGACTCGGACATCCTGACGGTCTGGGTGCCCCTCTCGAAGTCCACGCTGGATAACGGCTGCATGCGCGTCGTGCCAACGCAACGTCAGGCGGAGATTTTGACGCACTGCCCGTCTCGGCTGCGCGGCGCCCACATTCCCGACAACCAGGTCGACGTAACGCAGGGTGTGCCGTTGCCTATGTCGGCGGGCAGCTTATTGATGCTGCACGCACGCACGTTGCATGACTCGCTCCCTAACACCACCACAGATCAGGTGCGTATCAGCCTGGATCTGCGGTTCCAGGCAACGGGCACTCCCACCGGACGGCCACAGTTTCCGAGCTTCGTTGCCCGCAGCCGGTCGCACCCCGAACGGGAACTGCGCGACCCCGCTGTGTGGAAACAGATGTGGCTGAATGCGCGCGAACAACTTTCACAAAGTGCTCCGCCGCGCTTTCACCGGTGGGACCCGTCCTCCTCGGTCTGCGCCTGACGCTCACCACTTTCAAACTACTTCAGGCTGGGGCGTCGTCTGCGACCTCGCTGAATCCTAAATCAATTGATAGAAGGGTCTATTCGTCATGTCCGAATCCGAAGCTGCCGGGACGACCGCCTCAGCGCGGACGTCGCGACGCGCGATACTCGCTGCGACTCTCGGCAACTTCGTCGAGTGGTATGACTGGTTCATCTACGCCCTGTTGACACCGGTTTTCGCGGCCCAGATTTTTCACAGCAGTAGCGAGCTGGGGTCAACGATCCAGAGCTTGGCCGTCTTCGCAGTCGGCTTCTTCGTACGTCCCCTCGCCGGGGCGTTGTTATCTCCGCTGGGTGACCGGTTAGGTCGGCGGGCAATGCTCACGGCCGCCATCCTGCTGATGGCGTCTGGGTCGCTGATTATTGCCGTCGTCCCAACGGCCCACTCGATCGGCATCCTTGCCCCCGTTCTGGTCCTCGTCGCGCGAATCATGCAGGGGATCTCGACGGGAGTCGAGGCCCAGAACGCCTACACCTACCTGGTGGAGCACGGCCCGGCGGAGCGTAAAGGGCTGAGCGGCTCCCTGATGACGATGACGAGCGGCCTGGGCACCCTGGCGGCCACGGGCACCGCCACCCTCGTTCTGGCGGCTCCCGAACCGGCACTGCACGATTGGGCTTGGCGCGTCCCGTTCGCGATCGGCGCGGTGCTCGGTCTTATCGGACTCGTGGTGCGATTGAAGGCGGAAGAGAGCCCAGCATTCACGAAAGTCGAACAAGAGGGCCGAATCGACAAGACACCCATCCGTACCGTCCTGCGCAAGTACCCGTGGCAATGCGTCCAGGTGATCGCCCTCCAGGCGGTGGCCATGGTTTTCTACATCTGGTCGACCTACCTTGCCCAGTACTCGAACCTCCAATCAGGTAGGCCGCTGAGCGAGGGCACCGTCGGCAGTCTGATTGGATTGTGCGTCTACGTCGTGGCCATACCGCTGTTCGGGTACGTTTCCGATCGGTGGCTTAGCCGCAGGACCCTGGCTCTGATGTCGGGTGTCGGCCTAGTGGTGCTCTTATATCCGCTCATGCTGCTCACGACGGTGCCAGGATTCGGGTACTTTATGGTCGCCAGCGTTGTCGGTTGGATCTTGGTTGCGTTGGCCAGTGCTGTATATCCTGCGCTGTTCGTCGAACTCTTTCCGCCGGAGGTGCGGATCAGCGGGATAGGCCTGCCCTACCAGGTCTGCACCGCGGCCATTGTGGGCACGGCCCCTCTTATCGGGGCGCTATTCCAGGACGCCGGCAAACCTAACGGCTTGGCGTTCTATGCCGTGACCGTCATGTTTGTGGCCACGCTGGTGTACTGGACGCTACCGCGCCGGGCGACCACAACGTCGGCCGAGCCAATCGTTCACGAGCCGCGCGCAGAGGTGAACTGAGCCACCCGGCCCAGGCTCTGCCGCGAGCAACCCGACCCTCACATCAAGCCGCATACATCCCTAATGAACACGGAGCGCACATGGCAACAATGGATAGTCATCTAACAATTACCGGCGCGGCCGCAGCCCCGACTGAGCCGCAGGTGCTTGATGTCTGACACCACCGGGTTCCTCGCCGGCACGAACGTCGGTAAGCCCCTGCGCGGTCGCGTTGCAATCGTGACAGGCGCCGCAGCTGGCATCGGGGCCGCAATCGGATCCGCGCTTGCCGCGGAAGGTGCAACGGTCGTCGCGATGGACCGCGACGGCGAGGGCGCGGCAGCCATCGCTCAAGCGTGGGGGCCAACGGCACTGTCTATGGCGACCGACGTAAGCCAGGAGCAGAGCGTTGCCACATCATTCGAAAGCGTTGTGGCACAAGCCGGTCGCGTCGACATCCTGGTCAATGCAGCGGGAGTGCTCGGCGAAACCAGCGCCTTGTTGGACGTGACAAGCAGTGAATGGGATCGAATCTTTGCAGTGAACGCGCGGGGCAGCTTTCTGTGCATCAAAGAGGCGGCCCGGCACATGGTGACGGGTGGACAAGGCGGGTCCATCGTCAACGTTGCGTCCATCGCGGCAAAGGAGGGCCGAATCGAGTTCGCCCCCTACGCCGCTAGTAAGGCCGCAGTGCTGAGCCTGACCTGGTCGTCAGCCATCAGCCTTGCGCCACAACGGATCCGAGTGAATGCTCTGTGCCCCGCCGCAGTGGACACCGAGTTCTGGAATCGGATCGAAGACATCAAACAGGGGCAGGGCGCCGAGGCTGGCGCAACACGTGCCGCCCGGGCTGCCGCCATTCCCCTCGGACGATTCGCGACACCTCACGAAGTGGCCGCTGCCGCGGTATATCTGTCGTCGGATGCGGCGGGTTTTGTGACAGGCACGAGCATTGATCTCACCGGCGGGGCCCACACCGGCTCATGACTGCTGTATCTAGCTTGCGCACAGGATGGTTGGCATGACGGTTTCTACGGCAGAACGCAAGAGAATTGCGATCGTCGGGATTTCCCATTGGCACCTCCCGCTGTACCTTGGAGGCTTCGAGTCTGCCGACGTCGCGGGCGTCTGGGACTCCGACTGGAACCGCACACGCGGCTTCGCCGAGGCGGTCGGGGCAACGCCCTATAGTTCACGCGAGGCGTTGCTCGACCAGGAGATCGACCTGGCATTCATCTTCGGTGACCCATGGGAGATGCTCGCTAGCTCCAAACAGTGTGTGCGCCGGAATATCTCGTTTTCAGTCGAGAAGCCGGCTGCTCCTTCCCTGCCAGAGTTGGTGGAGCTCACCCGCGAAGCTGAAGCCGCTGGTGTGCCGGCGTTTGTGCCCCTTGTCTTCCGAACGGGCGGGCTGCCAAGGGCAATCGCCCAGCTGGGTCGCGTCCGCGACATGTATGCGCAGTATCTCACAGGGCCTTCCAGTCGGTACACTGCCGCGGGTTTTGATTGGGCGGTAACGCAATCCGTCCTCGGAGCCGGGTCCTTGCAGAACCTCGCACCGCATTTCGTGGATCTCTTTTCATTGGCCACTGGAGCCGGGGACCACGATGTGGAGTATCTCTGCGCCCCACAGCCTGAGAGTGGTGAGGCCGACGAGAAGGCACACGTCGTCCTCCAGTCGCAAAGCGGCAGTTCAGCGTCCATCGACGTTGGTTACACCACACCGCATACCGCGGTATCCGTGGGACCACGTGTCGTGCTGACCGGCACCCACGGTGCTCTGGTTGTCGATGAAGCCGGAGCCGAGCTGTTGCGCCCAGATGGCACGTCGTCGACACCTGACCGCGATCTGAGTTTGCGATGGGGTGAGCTCTATCCAGCGTACGTTCGCGCTGTGCTCGCCGCTGCGGGCACAGAGCTACCGCTGCCGCACTTGTCGGACCTCCGGGACATTTATCGAGTCCTCGATGCGCGATTTGGGCAGGGCGCTACTGAACAGGGTGTGGTGTCGAACTGAAATTCCTAGCTCCGCAATTCAGGCGCAGTCTCACGCTGATCAACCAGTCAAGCGCCCGGAGGCGTCGATGTTTTCGCGGCTGAGGGATCGTCAGAGCAGCTGCCGTAGTACACATTCACGTCCGTCTCGTCCAGTGACGAGGCGCAACTATCAGGAGGAACAATGAAATTCGATAAGGCCGCCTTCCGGGGCATAATTCCCGCTGCGTTTCTGCCGATGGCTGGGAATGAGGACATTGATTGGGACACACTGCGCAGTTACACCGACTGGCTGGTCGGGTGCGGTCCTTGCGCGGTCGCTTTCAACATGGAGGCGAGCGAAGTTGCGGCGTTGGATGCCGACGAGCAACTCAGGGTCACGGCTGCTGTGGCTGAACGCGTAGCTGGACAGATCCCTGTTGTCAGCGGACTGGTGGCAGGTTCCACGCGCGGCGCCAGGGCGTTTGCGCGTGAGCATGTCGCCGCGGGTGCGGACGCCCTCGTCGTCTTCCCCCCGCTGCCCACTTTCCTTGGGCAACCGCTCTCGGTTGACATGGTGTACGCCTACCACTCCGAGATCGCCGATGCAGTTCCGGAAACACCGCTGATCGCTTTTCAGATGCCCCGCTCATACGGCGCCTATTACGGCGCGGATGCGTTGAAGCGGCTGAGCAGTATTCCGACGTTGGTCGGCATGAAGGAGGCGTCCTTTGACCCGGCGAGCTTTGGGGAGGCGTTGACCGCAACACGTTCTGAGCCTGACCCGATCGTGCTCCTTACGGGAAGCGACACGGCCATTCTTGAATACCTCGTGCTGGGCGCCGAAGGGGCCCTCATCGGTTTCGCCGCTATCGCAACTGATCTGAACGTCGCAATGTGGCAAGCGAGCCGCGACGGTGATTACGTGAAGGCTCGTGAAATCTGGGATCGTTTGCGTCCATTGGCAACGCTGTGCTGGGGCGCGCCGATTCGTGACATGCGGCCACGCATGAAAGAGGCGCTTGTGCTGGCCGGCATATTCGCAGAAGCAACGGTTAGGGCCCCGCAGTTGGCGGTGTCCGCCGAGGAGGTCAAAGCGATCCGGCATGCTATGGAACAAGGCGACCTGTTGCCTCGGTGAAATCAGCGCCAGCTCGCTGGGGCTGCGCCTGGGCCCCGGTGCTTGACCCCATCGACCTTCTGACCGCCTCTGATCGCGAGGTGGTCATGAAGGTGGGTTGTGCCGTCAGAGCCGCGGTGAACGATTACCCCAGCTACAGGTCGACGTCTGGGTAATTGGCGTCGATGCGCGAATACTGGGCCACGGCTTTCCCGGATCGCCGCCCCTTGGCAAGCTGACGGATGTCCTGAAAGCATTTTGGTGCGCTTTGAGGCTCACCGAGAAGGGTCAAACTTGTCTGAGCTCAACATCGAAGCGGTTGCGAAGAAGGCGGGCGTGCACCGCTCGACGGTTTCACGCGCTTTCTCCCGACCGGACGCGGTCAAAGCTGAGACGCGTGAGCATGTTTTGCGCGTCGCGGCGCAACTCGGGTACACCATGAGCCCGCTCGCCCGGGCGCTGCGTTCGAAGACCAGCGCATTCATACCGTTGATCGTTCCGGACATCATCAACCCGTTTTTCGCAGAGCTTGCCGCAACAATGACTCGGGCGTCGGGCGACCGCGGCTACCAGCTGGTGCTCTGCATCACCAACGGCGACACCGAGCGGACCGCGGCCTACCTGACCGCAATGCAGTCGCTGTACGCACCATTCGGCATCATTGCGCCATCGACAAGGGTAGACCTCGACACACTGGCAGAATTCGGCTTCGGGAACCGGGTGGTGGTCATCGACCGGGTGGACCAGCACGCGACCGTGCCGAGTGTCACCGTTGACAGCCGCCGCGGCATTGCGCTCGCTTTCGACCATCTACGTTCTCTCGGCCATCGCCGGATCGGATACGTTTCGGGTGTCTCTGGCACTCACACGGCCCAAGATCGAATGGATGCATACCGCGAGTTGGCCGAGGGCGCCCCGATTGTCCTCGACAGCGGCGCCGACGTTGAAGCGGGTGAACGCGCGGCGGTGCAGTTCGTGGCGATGGCCGAGCGGCCAACTGCGATCATTGCAGCGAACGACATGACCGCATTTGGACTGATTTCTGCCCTCGCCGCGCGGGACGTGAACACTCCGACGGATGTCTCCGTTGTCGGATTCGACGGACTCAGCCTGGGAGCGCGCTTCAATCCCGGCCTGACAACGATCCGCCAGCCAATCGCCGACATGGGCAGCATCGCGATCGATCTTGCCGAAAAGAAGGCGGCGGACGGATCGGTGGGGCATGTCGTCCTGGAGCCGGAATTGCTTGTGCGAGCCTCTACTGCCGGGCCACATAGATGACCGCGCCCAGTGAAGGCCAGCTCGCTCGAGTCCCTCATGTCCGACACGCCGATCGCGGCTGGACGGCTTGGGTCATTCCGTCGAGGGCCGCGCCGGCTACCGGACCGTGCGTGTCGTCTCACCTCACCTGACATGACGCGGTGCTTTGACAACCCACCGCTGACTGCCTCTCCGACCGGAAGGTAGGTCGCCAGAGGCGATGTAAGCCCGGTCGCCGCCTGCCAGCGCAGCCGCTTGATGTGCCCGAAGGTTCGGCCGCAGGAAGCGTCGCCGCCTTGCTTCCAATCAGATTCGCTACGCGTGACCAGGAGACACCGATGCCATCGGACGAATCGCACCCGGCCCGGCCGAGCACGTACGGAGCCGTCACGATCGGCGTCCTCGGTGGAGCGGTCGGAGGCCTTCTCGGGGGCGGCAGCGGCGTCTTCTTCGTCCCTGTATTAGACCGATTCACAAACCTGCCGCGGCCGGTCTTGCACGGGACCTCGACCACCGCCAACATCGCCGTATCCGTGGTCGGTGCGACGGTGTACGCCTTGGCCGGCGGAGCAATGGACCTGCGCGTCGGAATTGGGTTCATGATTGGCGGGATCCTCGGAGGCCTTCTGAGCGCTGGGCTCCTTGCCCGCGTCCCCGATCGAATACTCCGCATTCTGTTCGTCGTCATCGTCCTGCTCACCGCGGCCAAGTTCTATTTTGACGCAGCAGGTCTGAACCCTTTCGTCGGACGAGCGGCCCTCTCTGCGGGTCTGTTATCGAACCTGTGGGGGTTCGTCGTGCCGGTTACGTGCGTCGCAGGGATAGTTATCGGGGCGTGGGCCGCGGCCCTCGGTCTGGGCGGCGGGCTGCTGGCGGTTCCGGCGCTGGTGTTTCTGTTTGGCGTCGACCTTCACACCGCCGCGGGTACGTCGCTGCTGATGTTTGTGCCGAACACGGTCGTTGGCGCGGTGATGCACCTGCGCAAGGGCACCGCCTCGCGCGCGCTGAGCAGGTGGCTCAGTCTTGGAGCGCTTCCCGGTACGGTCGCCGGTGCCCTATTCGCCCTCGCGTTGTCCAGCGTCGTCCTCGGCGTTGTGTTCGGCACGTTCGCCTTGCTGATTGGCATTAGGGAAATCGCGCATCTTGTCCAATTGCGCCGGAGGTACTGACTTGGCCAGGAAGGCCTGCCGCAGAGCAAGAGTCGTCTCTCGGCGACGTGATGGCCGACGGCTCCCCGGCGGGTACCGATCTGCGCGCATTCCTGGACCACCTTGTCGTGCAGCGCTATACGTCAGCGACGGCATGGAGTGAAACTGGCTTCGCCCCGACGCGTCCCCAGCACGGCTCGGTGGCGAACCCCGGAGCAGAGAACGTTTCGACGATCCGGCTCCCAGATGCTAAGTCTCACTACGACGTCGTGGTGGTGGGTTCGGGTGCCGGCGGAGGGGTGGCGGCAGGTGTTCTCGCGGCAGCAGGGTTGTCGGTGCTGCTGGTTGAGCGGGGCCAGTCGTTCGGCGCCCACGATCTGCCGCTGGACCATGCACGCAGCGCCCGCACACATGCGGGCTTGCCGCGCCGCGCCAGTAGTTTCCGAAGGGCACCGACGCCGTCGAGACAGTTACGCCCATAGGGCGAAACGCTATGACGTGACGCGACAGTGTGGAGGGTTCATCGCAATCGGTTTGGCTGGAATCTGTTTCCGCGGAGGCGGGCGTCATTTCAAGAGGTGGCTCAATGGTTCGCGTCTGTGATTCCGAGGTGGCGTCGGCGGCTGTGCTGTCGGTGCAGCCGTTGAATTCGTGCCGTCGACCGCGAGCTTGCGTTGCGCGTAGTTGACGCAGCCAGCACCCACAATTTGGGAACAGATTTGGGAACAAGACACTGCGAAACACCGCAAAACGAGCCGGATAGGGTGCAACCGCTCGGACCCTTCTTAGATACTGACCTGCACATATGCGACACGGCGGACGCGCGAAAACCCGCTGTACGTATCTCATAACCTAGAGGTCGCAGCTGCGAATAATTTGCGGCCTTGAGCTGTCTGGCAAACAAATCGGTTTTGATCGCTGCACCCAGGCTGGCGGAGTCGTCACGTAGAGCTTGAAGGCGACAGGCTCGCCGATTCCATCAGGCGATGCGCTAACTGTTGTCCCCCCAGTGTCCCAAGACATCCAGTGAACAGACTGGACAGATGGGACTCGCAAAGCCCTTGACCAGCATGGATCAGGACAGTGGAGACACCCCCTCACATACGCTGCTTCCCTGGGGGTCAGGTGGTCGCAGGTTCAAATCCTGTCAGCCCGACGCAGGTCAGAGGCACTTTCCGGACTTCCGGGAGGTGCCTTTTTCCGTCTGATGACGCATCTGCCTAACCGACCAACCTGGCGGTACGGTCTGGTTCCGAGTTCTTTAGGGTAAGAAGGCGTTATTCAGGATCCCGGTGACTTTGGCCTCTTGGGCAGTGGGTGTCCCACGACGAGGATTGGGTCTTCACGAACGGGCGTTGGCCCCGGCGGCCAAGAACCGACGAGCACCTCTGACTGGCAGTACGCGTCTTGATGGACATTTTAATTCGAGCTGACAGGCGGATCGCTGTGAACGTCGAAGAACCTGCACTGCCCCGCGATACGGGGCTCTCGCGACCGGGCGACGTCGGCGTTGGTTCGGCGCCGGCGATGAACTCTCCGCTACCCACGCTCATCGGATACTGGGACTGCGAGATGCGGAACGTCACGGCCAACGACGCCCACCGCGAATATTTCGGCACAACTCCCAACGATCTTCGCGGCCGCCACCTCAGTGAGCTTCTATCGCCGTCGGACTATGCCTTGGCCGGCCCCCACATGGCGGCTGCGCTGGAAGGGGCAGAACAGTCTTTTGCACCGAGCGTGGTGGTCAGACCCGGCGGGTCCCGGTTCATCCAGGAGTCCTATATCCCCGACATCGTGTCCGGAAAGGTGCGCGGCGTCTATTACTACATCCGGGATGTGTCCGCCCAGGTGCAAGCCGAGAACCAACGCGACGAAGCACTGCGCCTGTTTCAGGTCGCCATGGCCAACGCACCAATAGGAAAAGCTGTGCTCAGCGAATCGGCGATTGTGCTGCAGGCAAACCCTGCGCTGTGCCAGCTGCTCGGGTATCCGGCAAACGAGTTGATGGGCAGCGACTTTCGTCGTTACGTCTATCGCGATGACCTCGCATCAGGCGAAGCCGACCTGGCGGCGTTGTTTGACGGTACGGCCAAGCACGTTGCGTCCGAACGACGCTATGTGCGAAGGGACGGCACGATCGTATGGGTACAACGCAACGCTGTGCTCGTCAAAAGGGGCCTTGGCGCGGAGGATGTCGTTGTCGCGCAGTTCCAGGACATCGGGAACCGCAGAGATGCCGAGGCCGAGCTGGCGCGGATGGTAGATACCGATGCCTTGACCGGGCTCAGCAACCGACACGCCTTGGTCAGCCTCGTGGACCGTCAAACTGATAATCAAGCAGACGAGTCTCTCGGCGTCATCTTCATCGACATCGATGGTTTCAAGGACATCAACGATGCGCACGGCCACGCTACCGGGGACGAAGTGCTCGTTCAGGTTGGCCATCGCCTAGCCGCGCTGGTCACCCGAACCATGACGGCCTACCGACTCGGCGGAGACGAGTTCGTTGTTCTTGATCCCGGCAGATCAACCGCCGGCCACACCGCCGACATCGCTCGACATCTTCGCTTGGCGCTGACGGGTATCTACGACACCGGAACGACAGTGACCGCCATTGCGGCCTCAGTCGGCTGGACGTGGGGGCTGGCCCGCAACCTGGGCGACTTACTGCGGACCGCCGACGCAGACATGTATCGCCACAAGTTGGGACAACGCCGACGGGACACCGACCCGCGGTAGCAACGCGGGGCGCAAACGACCTACGCACTGTTCCTGACCCGCGCCGAGTCGGCACCCTCCGAAAACTGACGCAGGCGAAGATGTCAGGAATCGGTAATCAACTACAACACGCGAAGAGCTGCCCGGCCGTGATCAGGTTATATGTGTTCTCTGTCGCGGACGTGATCAACGGTGGCTGTCTACGCGCGGGTGAGCGGTCCGACCCAGCACCCGCGTTCTGCGTGGCGATCGAACTTATGGGTACAACCTGACACGACCCTAAGAAAGGTGACGCGTGGACGTGCAATCGCAGGTGTCGCAGCTGAGCCAAGAGGCCCGAGACGCTCTCGCACAGCGCATCAAATCGCGGCTCGCGCGCGCCGACAGCGCCGCGCCGGATCATGACGTGTGCATCATCGGCGGCGGGGTGGCGGCCCTGACGTTGGCGCTGGAGATCCGCGGCGCGCGTCCGGCCACCCGCGTGCTGGTGATCGAGCCGAACGCCCACCCGGTACCGGAGATCACCCACACGGTCGGGGAGTCGACCGTCGAAGTCTCCGCGCACTATCTGAGGGACCGCCTCGGGTTGGGTGACCACCTGAGCACCGCCCACATTCGCAAGATGGGCCTGCGGATGTTCTTCTCCCACGAGGGAAACACCGACATCGCACAGCGGATGGAACTCGGGAGTTCCTCTTTCGTCCCGCAGGTGACCTACCAAATCGACCGCGGCAGGCTGGAAAACGAGCTCACCCGGCGCTGTCAGGCTGCCGGTGTCGACATCACCCGCGGCCGGGTGCGCGCGGTGGAGTTCGGCGCCGACAACGGCTCCCACACGATTTCGCTCCAGAACGACGACACCGTCACGCAGACCACGGCCCGGTGGGTGGTCGACGCGTCGGGCCGGAACCGGTTGCTGCCCCGGCAATTAGATCTCAAGCAGGCCAACGAGCACGACTGCAATGCGGCCTGGTTCCGCGTCGCCACGGAGATCGACGTCGGCCGGTGGAGCGACGACCCGACCTGGCGGGGGCGCCTCATCGAAGGTGACCGGGCGATGTCGACCAATCACCTGATGGGCGACGGGTATTGGGTCTGGCTCATTCGCCTGGCCTCCGGCGCCACCAGCGTCGGTATCGTGGCCGACCCGGCGTATCACGGATTCGACGAGTTCAACACGCTGGCCAAGGCCAGGGCGTGGCTCGAAGAACACGAACCGCAGTGCGCCGCGGTCGTGGCCGAGCACGCCGACCTGATCAAGGACTTCCGGGTCATGAAGAAGTACAGCCACGGCGCAACGAAGGTGTTCGACGGCCGCAACCGTTGGTGCCTGACGGGCGATGCCGGGGTCTTCCTTGATCCGCTGTACTCCTCAGGACTGGATCTGGTGGCGATCGGCAACGGCCTGATCACCGACATGGTCGTCCGTGAACTCGACGGCGAGGACGTCGTCGGGCGCACCCAGATCAGCGACTCGCTCTACCGATCGCTCACCGAGATGTGGCTCG
>JBEVHL010000432.1:0-18602 GCA_040511255.1 Mycobacterium sp.
ACACACCCTTGATCGTGTACTCGAAGTAGTGCATGTCGTTGGCGTTCAACGAGAACTCCGCGCCGACCGGTGGGCCGCCGAACATCACCGCGGTGCCGCCGGGGCGGATGCATTTGGCGGTCTGCTCCCAAACCGCCGGAATACCAACAGCTTCGATGGCGACATCTGCACCTTTGCCGTGCGGCGTCAGGGCGCGCACCGCCGCGGCGACCTCGTCGGCTCCGTCGTACTCAGAGATGTCGACGATCTCCTTGGCACCCATCTTCTTGGCCGCGGCCAACCGGTACGGCGACTGGTCGACGGCGATGACGTGGGCCCCCCGCAGGGTGGCGAGTTTGATGAACATCTGACCGATGGGCCCAGAACCGTTCACTGCCACCACATCTCCGAGCTCGATCCCGCTGACGTACATACCGTGCACGACAGTCGCCAGCGGCTCCAGCGGCGCTACCGAGGCGAACGCGGTGCTGTCGGCGATCCGGTAGGTGTTGCACGCGACGATGGGAGCGGGAATGACCACCTCTTCGGCGAAGGCGCCATTGAGGAACTGCAGGTTCTCACACAAGCTCTGCCGGTTGGCTTTACACGCCCAGCAGGCATGGCAGGGAGCGGAGTTCGCCGCGACGACGCGCATGCCCGGCTCGAATGCGGTGACACCTTCGCCCACCGCCGACACCACGCCGGCGAATTCGTGGCCGAAGGGTGCGGGGTAGCTTTTGAACAGCTTGTGGTGGCCGCGACGGTACGCCTTGAGATCGGTACCGCAGGTGGCCGCACCGTGAACCGTGACGGCGATCTCGCCGGGGGCGGGCGTGCGGGACTCGACCTGCTCGATCCGAAGATCTCCTGGCCCATAGAACACTGCGGCGCGCATTTCTTCGTTTCCCTTCGTCGGACAGACGTCCCGTTGTCACGCTAAAGATAACATTTAGTACGTTTGATCTAACAGTTCAATTGAGATCTGGTCTCCGCACACGCGAGCCTCAGTGGATGCTGCGGGCGACGGTCACGTCGATATCGCGTTTGCGGATGCCGTCGACGACATCGTCCGGAGTTTTCGAATCGACGATCACGTGGTCGAATTCGTCCAGGCCACACAGCCGGAACATGGCGCGGCGCTCGAACTTCGTGTGGTCGACCAGGAGCACCGTGCTGCTGGCCGCGCTCATCATGGCGCGCTTGATCGACACCGTGTCCTGCTGCTGGTGGAAGCAGGCTCCACCGATGACCGCCGAGGTGGACATGATGAGCACATCGGCGTGCAGCGCCCCGATGGCGTCGCTGGCCATCTGCCCCATGAAGGCGTTGCACCAGCCGTGATATTCACCGCCGACCAACACCAGCTGGATGTCTTCGCTGTCCACCAGGGCATTGGTGACGCTGAGGCTGTTGCTCACCACCGTCAGCGGCGCCCTGGTGCCGAGCTGATCCAGTAGCGGCAGCAGCGTGGTGGAGTCATCGAGCATCACGGTCTGCCCCGGCTGGATGAACTCCAGGGCCGCCGCAGTCAATTCCGCTTTCTCCGAACGCTGTTGGGCTCGTCGATAGGCGTCGTTGGACTCCACTGTGCTCGACGGCAGTGCCGTCGCCGCCCCGCGGGACTTGCGCAGGACGTTCTGCGCTTCGAGCTGGTCCAGGTCGCGGTGCACCGTCATGACGCTGACGTTCAACGTCTTGGCCAGGTCCTCGATGGTCATGGTCCCGGCGGCCATCACCGCCTCGGTCAGGAGCCGGTGTCGCTGCGCCTGACGGGACGCCGCCTTACCGTTGCGGCCGAGGCCGTCCATCTGCCCAGCTCCTCCCCGCATTGCTCGCCGTCCAGTCGATCCAGAGCCTAACGACCTGCCGTTAATTCTCGTTTGCCATGTCTCCGGTCTGGAGATTCTTGTCGATCAGCGCTGGGAGTCGGTCGAGCAGTGCCTGCCGGTCGGTGACGACGTTGCGCAGCACGGCGTCGATGTTCGAGCTGTTGACCGGCGGCATCGTGTAGAGCAAGTGCTTCTCGACCGTCTCGCCCTTCGCGATCTTGTTGGCCACCGCCAGACCGTCCGCGAGCTCGATGGTGCCGTTCTGCAACGACGTTCCGATGAACTCGCCGGTCTTGACCGCTTGCAGGCCGTCCTCGATGCCGTCGATGCCGACGATCGGGATCTGGACGCCGGCTTCCTTGGTCGCCTGCAGTGCGCCAAGACCCATATCGTCGTTCTGGGCGACGATGCCGTTGATCTGGCTACCGAACGCGGTGATCCAGTTCTTCATCTTGTTCACCGCTTCGTCGCGGGTGTTGTTACCGGTGTCCATGGCGAGCACCTTGATCCCAGGATTCGCAGCGAGGATCGCCCGATTTCCTGCGGTCCGGTCGATCTCGTATGACGCACCGAGCTTGGTCTGCAAGATGACGATGTTGCCGGTGCCCTTGAGGTGGTCGACCATCTGCTGCATCTGCTGCTTACCGGCCGCGACGTCGTCGGGCAGGACGGTGGCGGCGAGCTTGGAGTCATCCGAGAGCGCGGCGTTCACCGCCAGCACCGGGATACCTGCCTTGTTGGCCTCGTCGACCTGCGGCTGCAGTGAATCGGCCTGGACCGGCACCACGATCAGCGCGTCGACCTTCTGCTGGATGAACTGCTCCACCTGGTTGGCCTGGGTGCTGACGTCGCTGCCCGCCGACTTCCACACCAGATCGATGTTGTTGGCATCGGCATACCGCTGCATGCCCTCCTGGCCCTCGGTGATGAACGAGCTCATGTCGTAGACGGTCACGCCGATGGTCTTCTTGCCGTCTTTGGCGCTGGTGTCCCCAGCACCACAACCGCTCAACGCTCCGACCAGGACAGTCGCTCCGACCAGCCCCGCCACGACCTTCGATCGCTTCGTGAGTTTCACTGGCGCACCCTTCTGGATCACAATGTCATGTGAGATCTAACATTACGGAAGTGATCTAGAGCAAGCTTTTGGGCGAAAGTGGTTCCGGTCACCGCAGCTTCGGCTGGCCATAGGTGCCGAACTTCTCCACCACGATCGCCAGTTGGTCGGGGGTGATCTCGTTGGGACGCCCCACACTGGCGGCCCGCAGCCACACGTCGCACAGCCACTCCAACTGGCTGACCTTGTCGTAGGCGTGCGACAGCGAGTGCGAAAAGGCGATGGTGCCGTGGTTGGCCAGGATGCACGCACTGCGCCCGTCGAGGGCGGTGGCCATCGCGTCGGCGAGATCCGCGGTGCCGTACGTCTGATACGGCGCCACCCTGACCTGTCCGCCGAACATCGCCAACTGGTAGTGGACCAGGGGAACGGTGTCGCGCAGTAGCGAAAGTGCCGTTGCCGCAAGTGAATGCGTATGCACGACGGCGGCAGCGTCGAAGTCGCGGTAGCACCGCAGGTGCATCGGCAGCTCGGTGGTCGGGGTGAGGTCGCCGGCGACGACGGTGCCGTCCAACTGCACCACCGGGATATCGTCGGCGGTCATCGTCGCGTAGTCCACACCCGACGGCGTGGCGCACACCAGATCGCCCACGCGCACCGAGACGTTCCCCGAGGTGCCGACCACCAGTCGGTCCGTGGTCATCCGCCTGGCCACCCTGACGACTTCTTCGCGGGCGGCATCGAGCGCTGCGGCTGACTCTGACATGGCATCACGTCACTTCCGGGTGTCGGGTCTCGGTGGTTGGCGAAACCGTTCGTTCATAACAGACAGCATGTTATAACTAACACTATGTCGAGCGATCTGCTACTGGCCATCGACTGCTCCACCAGCGGAGCCAAGGCTGTGGTGTTCAGCGCCGACGGTCGTTCCGTGTCCTCAGGCAGGCAGTCCTTTTCGCTGCAGCGGCCCGCCCCGGGCCGACACGAACAGAACGCCGACGACTGGTGGGCGGCGACCACCGCGGCCATCACCACCGCGGCGGCCGGTATCGACCCCGCGCGCATCGCGGCGTTGGTGGTGACCCATCAGCGCGAGACCTTCGTCTGCCTGGACGAGCACCGCCGGCCGATCCGACCTGCCATCCTCTGGACCGATGGCCGGTCAGTGCCGCAGGTGGCCCGCTTCGGCTCCGAGGAGACCCACCGCATCTCGGGACGCGTCCCGGACATCACGCCTGCGATCTTCAAACTCGCCTGGTTGCGCGAACATGAACCCGAGACCCTGCGCCGCGCCACCCACATCGGCGACGTCTCGGCCTTCCTCAATGCCAAGTTGACCGGCCGCTGGGTGACCAGCGCGTCGAGTGGTGACTCGCTAGGGCTGATGGACCTGGCCACCCAACAGTGGTCGGCCCCGCTGTGCGAGATCGCCGGAGTCGACCCCGCCCAGCTGCCCGAGGTGGTCAAGCCCGGCACGGTGATCGGGGCGCTCGACGGCGCCACTGCGGCCAGGCTGGGGTTGGCGGCGGACACTCCCGTCGTCGCGGGCGCGGGAGACGGGCAGTGCGCCGCCCTGGGCACCGGAGTGGCGGACCCGGACGCGATGTATCTGAACGTCGGGACCGCTCTGGTGGCCGGGTACGTGTCGCCGGAGTACCTGTGGTCACGGCGTTATCGGACCGTGCTGGACGCGCCGGGACAGGGCTATCTACTTGAGACGTTCACCCAGTCCGGCACGTATCTGGTCTCGTGGTTCGTCGATACCTTCTCGCCGTCACTGCTGGCGGACACCCCCGGCGGCGAAGCTCAGGTCGCCAGGGAGGAGACCCTGGAGAAGCGCGCGGCGGCCATCGCCCCCGGCAGCGACGGGTTGGTCGCGCTGCCCTACTGGAACGGTGCCCAGACGCCGTATTGGGACGGCGATGCCCGCGGCGCGGTGATCGGGTGGTCAGGCGTGCACACCGGCGCCCATCTGTACCGGGCTCTGCTGGAGGGGGTGGCGTTCGAGATCCGGCTGCAGACCGATGGCGTCGAAGCCGACACCGGCATCGAGGTCACGCACTTCCTGACCACCGGCGGCGGCTCCCGAAGTGCGACCTGGTCGCAGCTCATCGCCGACGTGACCGGACGTCGGCTGGAGATCTGCGCGGAGGCCGAGACCACCGCGCTGGGCGCGGCCATGCTCGCCTCGTGCGCGGTCGGCGTGCACCCCGACCTCGCCACCGCCGCGAAGAACATGGCCAGGACCGAGCGCACGTACCTGCCTCGCGAGGACAGCGCCAAGACCTACGAGCCGTTGTATCAGCGCTACGTCGACATCTATCCCACGTTGCGCACGCTGTTCCAACCCTGACCGCCCCGGTCGAGTAGTCGGCTACCCATGCCTTGCCCCCGCTGCTCGGAAAGAATCAGCGCAGGAGGTCGCCATGACTACCACCATCGATCGATCGAACTGCCCCAGCGTCTACGACGCCGGACTTCCCGTGGTCGACTACCAACAGGCTCAGTGCCCCGACGAAGCGCACGAAATAATCAGGGCGGCACGCGAACTCGCACCAATCGCGATCGGTCCGCACGGCCCCGAAATGCTGACCTACGAACTGGTGCACACCGTGCTGCGTGATCCCCGCTTCCGCATGCCGGAAGGAATGTTCCTGTCAGCCCAGGGCATTACCTCCGGCCCACTATGGGACCGGGTCGCTGCCAGTCTGATCAGCCTCGACGGCGAGGTGCATCATCGCCTGCGCCGGCTGGTGGCGAAAGCCTTCACCCCAAGGGCCACCGGGCGACTGCGCGAGACGGTAGTCGACGTCATCACCGAACTGGTCGACCTGCAGATGCCCCGACGGCAGTGCGACGTGGTCACCGATATCGCCCGGCAGTACCCCATACCGATCATCTGCGCCCTGCTCGGTGCACCCGCCGCAGACTGGGAGCTGTTCTCCAGTTGGACCGACGACATCTTCAAGGTCTTCGACTGGGACGCCGCCAACAACGAAGCCGTCATCCTGAGGGCCTGGGCCGAACTCGACGCTTACATCGACGCAATGGTCGAGCGCAGGCGCCCGGCTCTGACCGAGGACCTGATCTCCGATCTGATCCGCGCAGAGGACGACGGTGACCGCCTCAGCGCCGACGATTTACGCATGCTCGCCGCGGGCCTGCTGATCGCAGGCACCGACACCACCCGCAATCAACTCGCCGGTTCGATGTACGCCCTGTGCGACCACCCCGAGCAGTGGGACCTGCTGGCGGCCCATCCCGAACTGGCGGCCGGCGCCGTCGAGGAGACGATGCGGCATTCCCCGATCGCCTTCGGCACCTTCCGCCGTGCCCTCGAAGATGTCGAGCTGGCCGGACTGTGCATCCCGGCGGGCACCATGGTTATCGCCAATACCGGTGCGGCCAATCGTGATCCCGCCGTCTATGCCGACCCCGATCGGCTCGACATCACCCGGACCGGCGCGCCGCCGGTGCAGACCTTCGGCGGCGGCGTGCACTACTGCCTCGGTGCCCACCTCGCCAGGCTCGAGCTGACCGAGGCACTGGTGGTGATGAGCCGCGCGATGTCCCCTCCGCGCCGTACCGGCCCCGCCCCGTGGAAACCACTGACCGCCTTGAGCGGACCGGTATGTCTGCCGATCGTGTTCGACGCCAGAAAATTATCGAGGATCTAGGTGACTGACATCGTGGCCAAAGCTTTGCCGCGTTCACTGGTGTCATGACAGTCGTCGTCATCACTAACGCCGGAACCAATGCCGCTTTCCGGACCGCCCACGATCTCCTGCGGGACGGCCACCGGGTGGTCGTCACGGACCGGCGCACCATGGCCCTGGTCCGGTTCGTGCACGGCGACGATTCGGATCGAGTGCTGGCGATAGCCGCGGATTCGGAGGACGCCGAGCAGATGAGACGTCTCTTCGCGCTCGCCGAAAGCCGCTTCGGCCCAGTCGATTACGTCATGTCAGCGGACGGATTCATCCTCGGCCACGGGCCGGCTCTCGCCGCGGCCTGTTGAGTCGCCAAGGAGTTTCAGGGCACTCTCGATGCCCTGATCGAGGACCTGGTCGGCGAGTTCGCGGTGCCGGCCACGCGTTTCTCTTCCAGCACGATCAGCAGTTCGTCACCGAAGTGACGAACTTCCTGGCCGCCTAGATGTCCGAGGTCGAGTACCTGGTCTTGACCGGGGGCGCTGCCAGCAGCGGCGGCAGGTCGGTGATCTTTCCGTCGCCGGCCCGGAAAGCCCGGTAGGCGTCGTCGTCCTCGACGGTCTCCCAGACCTCGTAGATGACCCAATGGGTTTCGTCATCGGCGTCGATCAGCACGTCGGTGACGAGATTCCCGGCATGGGCGCGGGTCTTGACCAGCTCACGGCGGAATACATCCTTTGCCTCCGTGACTGATTCGCTCTTGAACTTCAGCTCGAGAAGCACGGTGACCGGCATGGTGATCTCCTGACATCTGTCATCTTTGTGGGCCGCAGTAGTGAACAGGCCCCAGACAGCCGACCATACTGGGTCTCGTGGTCGAGGATCTTGCCGCCTGCGCACAGGCGGCATTCGGCTGGCCCGGCGACATCCAGGTGTCCGCCGGTCCACGGGGTGCACTGGGGCAGATCTGGCGAATCCACACCGGCGCGGCGTGCTATGCGGTGAAAGAGATCTTCGAAGATCCACCGACCGAGGCGGCGATTCAGGTGGAACTCGACTTCGCGCGCAGGGCGAGCCAAACCGGAGTGCTGGTGCCGGCCAGTCACCCTGACCGACTGGGACGCTATCTCGTCACCACACCCGACGGCAGGTGGCTGCGCTGCTACGACTGGGTGGAACTGCGTCCCATCGCGCACTCTGCCGACACCCCGTCGCGGCTGGGCGCACTACTGGCCCAACTGCACAAGTGCGCCCCGGCCGGGACCGTCGAACCGAGCGGCGGCGAACCGCCGGACCCGTGGTACGACAGTGTGCCCGCACCGTCGGACTGGGCGCAGTTGGCGTCCGCGCTGGTCGGCAGCGATGCGTCGTGGGCGCCCGAGGTTGCCGATCGCCTGCCTGCCCTGTCGCAACTGGGTGCCGCGGTCCGGCCGGTCGACCAGGCTCGGTTGGTCATCTGCCACCGCGACCTGCACTGGGAGAACGTGCACGCCGATCCCGCCGGAACCCTGGTGGTCCTGGACTGGGACGACATGGGGCCCGCTGAGCCCGGTCAGGAACTGGCCAGGGCCCTGTTCGACTGGTGCTGCGATGACGCTCGAACCGATATCGACGCGGTGCGCGCGATGCTCGAATCGTATCTCCGCGCCGGCGGGCCCGGCCGGGTCACCGCACCGGACGACTTCTCCATGCTGCTGGCGACCAGGCTGAACTTCCTGCTCAGCCAGGCGCGGCTGGCACTGGATCCGCGGACCGAGTCCGGCCACCGGGAGTGGGCCGAGACAGAGATCGACGGCATGCTGCACATCATGCCCACGCCGGATCAACTGGCCGAGGTGCTGGCGGTGGCTCGCGACTGTTTCCGCTAGCTCGCCGCTTTGGCCCTGCGGGCCATGAATGTCTTTGCCGCCGAGATGATCACGGGCAGACTCGACAGGCACGCGATGGCGACCACCAGGAGTTCCACATGCTCCTCGACGAACGGGATGTTGCCGAGGAAGAAGCCCACCAGTGGCAGCCCGACGCCCCAGGCCACGCTGCCGATAGCGCTGAAGATCGCAAACGTGCGATATCGCATCCCCGAGATACCCGCGACCACGGGAGCGAATGTGCGTACCACTCCGATGAATTGGCCGATGACCAGAGTTTTCGCACCGTACTTGGCGAAGAAGTCGCGCGCCGACGTCAGATAGCGCTGCTTGAAGAAGCGGGCGTCAGGCTTGTGGAACAGTGCAGGGCCGAGGCGCCTGCCGATGAAGTACGCGCACTGACCGCCGAGGAACGCAGCGATGGCGGCGCACGGCGTGAGCGTCCAAATGTCAAGGGCGGACGCCGTTTGCGCGGCGATCACGCCGGCGGTGAACAACAGGGTGTCGCCCGGCAGAAACGGGAACAACAGGCCGGTTTCGGCGAAGATGATGACCACCACACCGACCAGCACGGCCGACCCGAACAGACCACCCTGACCCAGCCAGAACATCGGGTCGAGCAGCGCGGGCATCGCGGTGGCCGTGCTCACAATCGCCGAAGGTACCGTTGGCTCATGACCGTCCGGCAAACGGCCGGCGAATGATCAGCCGGTACGACGGGTGAGCCGACAGTGCACACCGAAATGATCCGACGGGAACACCCGTGGCAGCGCCGGAGAAATCGGCTCGGTGCCCAACAGTTCGATATCGGTGGCGGTCCAGTGGCGGCCCTTGAGGAGCACCCGATCGAAGCGGACCTGCCGGTGCTTGTTCTTACTGTCCCAGCGCGTGAGATTGATGTCCGTGTCCTCGGTGTAACCGGCGTCCTGCGGGCGCAGCAGGGGCCACAGATCGCGGTACGGGGCCTTGATATTGCCGTTCTCCCCGTCGCGCATGTTGAAATCGCCCAGCAGCAGCGCGCTTTCCGATTTCCGCAGGATGCGAAAGATCGTGTTCAGCTGGCGTTCTCGTAGCCGGACGGCCGCCTTGCCACTTTCGAGGTGTACCGAGCCGATGACTTCGGTGCGCCCATTGATTGTCAACTCGGCCGCGAGCAGTCCGCGCGACAGGCGGGTCGGAAGTCTGGTGTAGGTGACGCGGTGGATGGGCAACCTGGACAGCAAGAGCATGCCGTAGTTGCCGAGATCACCACCGACCACCGTGGCGCGCAGATAGTCCGCTCGAAGCCAAGGCTGGGACAGGAAGACCTCGAGTGCGCGCGGCGTCACTTCCTGAAAAACCATGATGTCCGGTCGGTTTCGGGACAGCAGGTCAGCG
The DNA here is from genome assembly GCA_040511255.1 of Mycobacterium sp. GTDB lineage: Bacteria > Actinomycetota > Actinomycetes > Mycobacteriales > Mycobacteriaceae > Mycobacterium. The sequence goes on from JBEVHL010000432.1 coordinate 9,761, forward strand.
ATCGCCTGATAGCGCGGTTCGGCGTGGTAATCGTCGAACCAGATGTTGAAGGTCGCCACCGTCAGCTCGTCGAGATCCACCGCACCTGCGGCATCGATATCGGTCCAGCGGTCCGTCGACTCGTCGAACCTACCGACGGCGACGGTGCGGTGACGCGTCCGCGCCCACAGCAGGTCCGAGGACAGATGGCCTAGAAGATCCAGCACCGCCCACTCCCCGCTCGTTCATCGCCGGCGGTGTGCCCGGCCGGAAACCCCAAGGTACGCGCGACAACGGCCACCGGGAGTACCCCGGTGGCCGTTTCTGGTGTCGAGTCGGTGAATCGGTGGTTACAGCGGAATCCAGGTGCCGAGGAACCAGAAGCCCCAGCCTGCGCCGTTACCAGCGGGCATGGGCTGCACCTGCTGGCCGTTCCACTGGAACGGCTGATGGTCCTGGCGGCCCTGGTCGATGCCCCGGTTGTGCCAGTCGACATTCCCACCGTTGTTGCCCGGCCCGTTGTTGTTGTCGTGGCCGTTGTTGTCGTGCCCGTTGTTGTTATTGCATTGCGGAGCGTTCCATCCACCGCAAGGCTGGCCGGGATCGGCGCCCGCAGTGCCGAGGCCGACACCGAACAGACCAGCGCCAGCGACTCCGGCGGCCAGCGTCGAGGCGCACACCATGCGCTTGAGGTTCATCGTCAACTCCGTTTCGTTAAAACGTTTTGTGCGACGGGGTTCGCTGCACACCATGAACGTTAAAGAAGGGACTTGGGCTGGGCCTTTGGTTGCGCTATGCGCCCACTGTGGGTTCGGTAACGAGACGAAAACTATTTGCTATCAACGCGGTTCGATGGCTGTCACCAGCGGGGGTGACGATCATCATCCGGCTGCTGGTCACACGAACCCAACGTCTTTGAAACGTGCTCTCGAACACCTCCGGACGGCATGGGAAGGTGCTGTCAACTTGCTGAGATCGGATTACTTTGGCAAAAAGCGCCTTTCAGCTACTGCTCAGCAGATCCGTGGCCGTATCCGTCGTGCAGTGCGGCGATGACAGCTGTGATCGCAGATCCTGCCCGACCCGGCATCCGCGCCACCAGGGTGCGACGGAGCTCGTCCGGACCGCCCTGCACTCGCAGCAGCTGCACTCCGTCAGGCAGCACGTCGGCGAGATGCGGCGAGATCGTTGTCAGCCCGCAACCTGCGGCGACCAGATGCAACTTGGTCAGCCAGTCGCGTGCGGTGTGCACGATGCGAGGTCGCCCCGCCAAGCCGGGCCACACCCCCATCAGCGTTTCTCCGCCCGTCGACGGACTGGCAATCCAGTCGACGTCGTCGAGTTCCGCGACGCCCACCGCGGTGCGTCCCGCGAAGCGGCCATATGCGGGTGCGGCGAGCACCAGGCCGGTCTCATGGATGGTCTTCGTCGTCAGAGCAGGCAGTTCATCGTCCGGCGGTCGGTACGGCGGACGGGCTGAGATTACCGCCAGATCGAGGGTGCCCGCGCGTACTGCCCGTACCAACGCCGGCGTGGTGCCCTCGCGGGTGGTCACCCGAATGTCCGGGCGCTGGTCACGCAACAGCCTCAATGCGCGGGGAAGCATCACCACGCCCGCGCTGATGAACGCACCGACCCGCACTACGTGCACGTCCGGTTCGACGCCGTCGAGCTCACGCTGCGCCGCCGCCATCTCGTCGAGCACCACCCGGGCATGGCGCAGCAGGATCAGGCCGTCTGCCGTCAGGCGCGCACCGCCGGGACCGCGGTCGAACACCGTCCGTCCCGCTTCTCGCTCCAGGGCCGCGACCTGACGCGACACCGCCGACTGGGTGTACCCCAGTGCAGTGGCGGCCGCCGAGAAGCTGCCCAGCTCGGCTACCGCTCGCAATACACGTAGCGCGGTCAGTGAAGGTTCCATGACCAATTGGAATACCACGTATGCATATCTCTCGTTGCTCGCATGGCATGGATGTCAGCCGCCACGCAGTTACCAGAAGAATCGAAAGGAGCCCGCCATGAAGGCAGCAGTACTTGAGCAATTCGGAAAGCCGTTGTCCATCAGAGATTTTCCCGCCCCACAGATCGGATCGGGTGAGGTGCTGGTAGAAGTGTTGGCCACCTGCATACCGCCGTACGCCGCCGAGGTGTTCAGCGGTGCGCGCAACTACCCGTTGGAACCGCCGGTGATATCAGGGGTTGGTGGCATCGGGCGGGTGGTGTCCATCGGGCCCGATGCCACTCGGTTGCGACCCGGCGACCTGGTGTGGTGTGACTCGACCGTCCGCTCGCGTGACGACGCTCTGACGCCCGATATCACCCTGCAGGGCTGGAGTTCGGCCGGCGACGGCGGTCTGGAGCTATCGCATTACTTCCACGACGGCCCGTTTGCGGAGCTGATGCGAGTGCCGACGGAGAACGCCGTCGGGCTCGGCGAGATGGACCTCGCCGAGGTACCGCGCTGGTCGGCGCTGGGGGTACTGCTGGTGCCCTACGGCGGGCTGCTGGCAGTGGGTCTGCAAGCCGGGGAGACAGTACTGGTCAGCGGTGCGACCGGGAACTTCGGGAGTGCCGGCGTGGCCGTCGCGTTGGCGATGGGTGCAGCCACAGTCGTGTGTCCGGGCCGCAACCAGACGGTGCTGAGTGACCTGGAAACCCGGTTCGGCCAACACATTCGGACGGTCGTGCTCACCGGTGACGGTGACACCGACCGGGTCGCCATGCAGGCGGCCGCGGACGGCCCGATCGACGTCGTGCTCGACCTGCTGCCGCCGAGCGCGGGCACCCAACCGGTGCGGGCAGCAGCGATGGCGGTGCGCCCCTACGGCCGCGTGGTGCTGATGGGAGGCGTCGGCATGCTCGGCGGCGAAGACCTGGGCCTGCCGTACCCCTGGCTGATGCGCAACTCTGTGACGGTGCGCGGCCAGTGGATGTACCCGCGGACGGCGAACCACACCCTGATCCAGATGGTGCGCAGCGGCGTGCTCGACCTCAGCCACGAGACCGTGACCACGTTCCGACTCCCGCAGGCAAACGAAGCCGTCGCGCACGCCGCCGCGCACGGCGGACCGTTCGAAAGGACGGTGCTGCTGCCCCAGCCGACCGGGTGAGAGGTACCGACCGGCCCGGATGTTGCAATGGTGGTGACTGTAGAGAGGAATACTGCCGATGCGCGCAATCCAGATCACCCGCCTCGATGGACCGGACGCCGTCGAACTGGTCGAACTCGACGAACCGAACGACGACGAACTGGTGGTCATCGAGGTGCACGCGGCGGGCGTCGCGTTCCCCGACGCGCTGCAGTCCCGCGGCCTGTATCAGTACAAGCCTGAGCTGCCGTACGTACCGGGTGCAGAGATCGCCGGTGTGGTGCGCAGTGCGCCCGCCGATGCGCACGTCGTACCCGGAGATCGAGTGGCGGGGCTGACCATGCTTTTCGGTGCGATGGCCGAAGTGGTGGCGCTGCCGCCCGAGCGGGTGTTCAAGCTGCCCGATGCGGTGAGCTTCGAAGCCGGGGCCGGCCTGCTGTTCAACGACCTGACCGTGCAGTTCGCCCTGCGGGAACGCGGCCGGGTGCGGGACGGTGACACCGTCCTGGTGCACGGTGCGGCAGGCGGTATCGGCACCTCGACGTTGCGCTTGGCGCCGGCATTCGGCGCGGCCCGCACCATCGCAGTGGTAAGCACCGACGAGAAGGCTGACATCGCCAGGGCGGCAGGCGCCACCGACGTCGTACTGGCCGACGGCTTCAAGGACGCGGTCAAAGAACTCACGGACGGCCGCGGAGTGGACATCGTCGTCGATCCGGTCGGCGGCGACCGGTTCACCGATTCGTTGCGTTCGTTGGCGCCCGGCGGGCGGCTGCTGGTCGTCGGGTTCACCGGCGGGGAGATTCCCACCGTCAAGGTGAACCGGTTGCTGCTCAACAACGTCGACGCGGTCGGTGTGGGCTGGGGCGCGTGGACGATGTCGCACCCCGGCTACCTGGCGCAGCAGTGGGCGGAGCTGGAACCGCTGCTGGCCTCGGGCGCGGTGCCTGCCCCGCAGCCTGATGTCTATTCGCTGGAGCGCGCCGGCGAGGCCATCGCATCGTTGGAGAACCGGACGGCCAGAGGCAAAGTCGTCCTCAAAGTGCGGCCCTAGGTCAGGTGTTGATCACCCCGTAGTCGTCGTAGACCTTGCTGTAACTGTTGACCGCAGCATTGGTTCCTGAGGTGTTGCCCGTCACCTGACCGACGTTGCCGGGGTTATCTCGTAGCAGTGACCACATCGACAGCATCCCAATACCTTTGGAGCGCGCGAAGTCCTCTAGGGCTTGCGCGTCGGCGACGGTGAAGATCTCCGTCCGGACGTCATTCACGCCGATCATCGGAGTGACTCCGAGGTTCTTCCAACCAAAGGTTTTGCCGTACTTGCTATAGAGCGCCGTCATCTGGTTGTACGTGGACTGGGCGGATCTGATGGCCCACGTGCCCATGGTCTGCGCATTCGGTCCGCTGGTCGGTGCGGCCGCTTCGCCGAAGTCCATCGCCATGATGTTGACGCCATCGACCTTCACCCCGGCCTTCAGGCCCGACTCCACTGCGTAGACGCTATTGGTGTACAGGCCGCTGGGTCCTGCCCCCAACGTGTACCAGACTGTCAGATTCGGCCGGGCTTGCTGAAGCAGCTTGAGCGCTTGACTGTTCAGATCCACGGCGGTCCGATTGGACACGCCCCCCGCCTCGATATCGAAGTCGAGGTGATCCACGCCGTAGGTATCGGCGATGCTTGCGTAGGTGTTCGCCAATGCCTGGGCACCAAGACCGTTGTTGGAGTAGTGCTCCCAGAGGCTGGTACCGACCGCACCTCCGAACGAGATCATCGCGTCGCCGCCGGCAGCTTGGAACTGCGCGATGGACGTGTTGATCGCTTTGGCTTGCGCATTGCTGGAGCCGGGTTGGAGCAACGAGTAGCCGCCCCAGGCGGCCTTGCCGGTCGAGTCCGCCTGGATGAATCCGATGACCATCTTGTCGGCTCCGCTGGCGTTGGCCAGTGCTTGCAGGTTCGGCGTCGGATAGTTCTCCATGGCGACGTACGGCGCAAAGAAGGCGTTGCCCCACGGGTCGCTTGGTGGTGCGGTGGTGTCGTCGTTGACGATCGTGCCTGTCGCGGTGCCGGCAGCGACCGTCGCACCCGAGGCGCCTGACAGCGTCACCGTGAACGTCTCATTCGACTCCACCGTGGCATCGCCGAGCACCCCGATATTGGCCACCTGCGACGTTACCCCCGGCGCGAACGTCAGTGTGCCCGACGCCGCGGTGTAATCCTGACCCGCCGTCGCCGTCCCGTTCGATGTCGCATACCGCACCGTCACCGCAGTCGACGACGGGCTCGACAACGTCACCGTGAACCCAAGATTCGCTGTGCCACTGTTACTTTCATTTCTACTGCCACTGGCGATCGAGACCGTCGGCAGACCTGCCACAGCGTCGTCGTTGACAATCGTGCCCGTCGCGGTGCCACTCGCCACGGTCATCCCCGACGGGCCCGACAGCGTCACCGTGAACGTCTCGTTCGACTCCACCGTCGCATCACCGAGCACCCCGATATTCGCCACCTGCGACGTCACCCCCGGCGCGAACGTGAGTATGCCCGACGCCGCGGTGTAATCCTGACCCGCCGTCGCCGTTCCATTCGACGTCGTATACCGCACTGTCACCGCGACTTTCGACGGCTTAGTCAACGTCACTGCAAACCCAAGATTCGCTGTGCCACTGTTACTTTCGTTTCCACTGGCATTGGCGATCGACGCCGCAGGCAACGCTCTTGTCGGTGCAGCACCGTAGGTCATGCTGGTGCCAGTGGCGAACATGGTCGGGGCGGTCTGCAGTGGAACATCGACTTGACTTGAATACGAGGTCTTCTCGATCTCTCGCCGCGCCAACGCCAGTCCGGCTGTCACCAACTCGACGGGCGCGGCCGGTACCCCGTTGTCCGCTCCCGATGCCCGCCTCGACTGCCGCGATGTGCCGGAGAGGTCTTCTGCCGGTCGCGCGGTAGCAGCCGCGGCGGTCGATGTCGGCTGTTGAGAAACCAGAGCACGTGAGACAGATGGCTTCGACCGAACGCGTTCGCGCGCAGCCGTATTGGTTGAGGTGTCGGTGATAGCAGCTGAGCTCCCGCGCCGGGCAGAGGTTTCCGGCGCGCGAGCAGGCGAGCTTTCGGCGCGGGCACTCTGCGCCGAATCCTTGTTCGCGGATGCAGGCTTGGCGGCTCCGGCAGGGCCAGACGCTCGCGTCGCCGCTGATCCTGCTCGTTTCGACCCCGCCTCGGACGAAGGACCGGAGTCCGGCGACTGCGATGCCCCGCCCGACTTCGAAGTATCAGCCAGTGCCGCGCCCGAATTGGTGGCAACTGCCAGACCAACTCCCACCGCGAACGCCGCGGAGCCGACACGAACATTTAATGCGATAGACCTCGAACTCATAATGACCCCAATGACATTCGGCAAGAGCATGCCGGAGCCGAAGTATGCGCCCGATTCTGGGAAATAGCGACGCGAGTGGATGGTTCCATGCGCGGATTACCTTGCTAAATCGTTATTTTCGGTAGCCCAGTAGGTGCGAACCTACGGAACAACACCCCCAGAGCTCAATTCGCCCTCGCCAAGAAGTTGCCAAAACAAAGAGAGAACACAATGGATCCGAATTCTCAACTGTCCCAACCGCGTAGGAGCCAATAACGCGGTAGATAGAGCATGATAGGTAGCTCGATAGCCGCGAACACGCGGATTACCACCCCCCAGAACAAATTTCAGGGTCGCACCGACATAGCCACGCCGGGGGAAGCGTACAATGGATCCGAATTCTTAACTATCTCAATGCCACTCGACGGCAGTAGCAATGCTGAGCACTCACCGGCCACCCGGTGTTACGTGGCGTTCAGCGTCAGCACGGTGATCTCGCTCGGAGCGAACACCCGAAACGGCGGGCCCCAGAAGCCGGTACCCCGGCTGGTGTAGAGCTGCGTGCGCTCACCATGTCTGCTCAACCCGTGCACCACGGGTTGATCGAGTCGGACGAGAAAGTTGAACGGCCAGATCTGCCCGCCGTGAGTGTGTCCGGACAGCTGTAGATCCACCCCTGCCTGCACCGCGTGCGGGACCTGCTTGGGCTGATGGGCGAGCAACAGCACCGGCGAGCGAGCATCGGCACCCGCCAGTGCCGCGTCGAGGTTCTGGCCGTGCCCCTCGAGGCCGGAGGCCCGCGCGGTCGCGTCGTCGACACCGGCGATCACCAGTTGGTCACCTCCGCGTTCGACGACGAGGTGTCGGTTGTGGAGTGCTTCCCAGCCGATGCGTTGCATGTAATCGAGCCAGCCCTGCGCCTCGCTGAAATACTCGTGGTTTCCGGTGACATAGACCCGCGCCAGCTTGGCCCGCGCCGACGCAAGGGGCGCCGCCTGAACTTCCCGCACCTCGACGGTTCCATCGGCGATGTCGCCCACATGACAGACGATGTCGGCATCGAGCTCGTTGATGCGGTCCACCACCGCGGCCGACCATCCGCTGCGATTGATCGGTCCGTAGTGGGTGTCGGTGATCATGGCCACGCGTAGGCCGTCGAGGCCACGGCCCAGCCCATCGATGGCCACGTCGACACGCTTGATGCGGGGCACTCGCAGCGCCTCGGTGTACCCCCAGCCGAGCAGGGTGAGGACCGCCACGACAACCGCGCCCGCCACCGCGCGCGAGCGCGCGGGATCGTCGACACCGGCCGCGAGCAAGCCCAACCGGAGAAGCTGTCCCAGCGCAGACCAGACAAACAAGATCCAGACCGCACCCAGCAGTGAATCAGCCGTCAGCGCAACCCAATCCGGGCGCCGACCGCCATGCCCCAGAAGCATCATCGCGGGTAATCCGACGAATACGACCGCAAAGACCAGGGTGCCGACGATCACGACCGCGCCGGGCCACCGTGTGCCCGCCGACAACAGCGTCCACCACGGCACCGCCAGGAGGACCAGCATGATGACGAACACCGGGATGAGCCGGAGCCGCCTGCGCCACGACCGGCCGCGGGGCGCGGGCTCCACCTGAACGGACTGGGGGTCTGACACAGCGGAACGCCTCGATCCGGCTTGTTGGGGGGTTGTCCGCGAGGGTACCCACGCAGCACGCCCACCCTGGGCCTGCCAATTCCGCTCGCCGTGAACGTAGCGGTTGCCGAACCTGAGGCGATGCTGTTAGCTGCCCAAGTCAAGTAAATGTGCGGAAGATTAGAGATCGGTGTGAAACGCTCTCATCTACGCCGGCGAACCAGGGAGATCATGAAAGCCATCAGTCGAGTACTCGTAGCGCTCGTCGCTGCCATTGCAGCGCTTTTTGTCAGCACGGGCACCTCACATGCTGGCTTGGACAATGAGCTGAGCCTGGTTGATGGACAGGGCCGCACCCTGACCATTCAGCAGTGGGACACGTTCCTGGACGGAGTCTTCCCGCTTGACCGCAACCGGCTGACTCGTGAGTGGTTCCACTCGGGCCGCGCGGTGTACAGCGTGACCGGTGCGGGCGCCGACGAGTTCTCCGGCACCTTGGAGCTCGGCTACCAGGTTGGCTTCCCGTGGTCGCTCGGTGTGGGTATCAACTTCTCCTACTCCACCCCGAACATCCTGCTCGACGATGCCGACCTGTCACCGGCCGGCTTCAACCCGCTGGGCTCGGTCATCACCCCGAACCTGTTCCCGGGTGTCTCGATCTCCGCTGACCTGGGCAACGGCCCCGGCATCCAGGAAGTCGCGACGTTCTCCGTGGACGTCTCCGGCCCCAACGGTGCCGTCGCCGTCTCCAACGCTCACGGCACCGTGACCGGCGCTGCCGGTG
>JBEVHL010000433.1:0-3177 GCA_040511255.1 Mycobacterium sp.
TGGTCGCGAACCGTTGTGACCCGGCCCAGCTCGACGATGTCGCCGACGCACTGCGCAGGTTCGAGCCGAAGTCCTATGTCCTGCCGGAAGAGCCGCTGCTGGTCGCGCCGTCGGTGGCCGATCTCCAAGCCGCTGTAAGAGGCACCCTGATCAACGGTGACGAGACGCTGCTCGGCCGCGAGGTGCTCGACGTGCTGGTCGCAGGCATGACCGCAGAACACGTGCTGGAGCGGCTGACCGAGGGCGTCGCCGTGGTGACACCGGGGGACCGGTCCGATGTGGTGCTCGCGGTGATGAGTGCGCATGCGGCGGAGGGCTTTCCGTCTCTGTCGGCGGTCATCCTCAACGGCGGGCTCGATCTGCACCCGGCGATCGCCGACCTGGTGGACGGGCTGCGGCTGCGGCTGCCGATCGTCGCGACCGGACTGGGCACCTTCGAGACCGCCAGCGCGGTGGCGTCCGCCCGCGGGCGGGTGACGGTGACCTCACAGCGCAAGATCGACACCGCCATCGCCCTGATGGAGCGCTACGTCGACATCACCGATCTGCTTGCCACACTGGCACTTTCCATCCCGACGGTGACGACGCCGCAGATGTTCGAGTATCAGCTTTTGGAGCGGGCGCGTTCCGACCGTAAACGGATCGTGCTGCCCGAGGGGGATGACGACCGCATTCTCACCGCGGCGGGCCGGCTGTTACAGCGCGACGTCGCGGATCTGACCATCCTGGGCGACGAGGCCGCGGTGCGGGCCAGGGCGGCCGAACTCGGCGTCGACCTGTCCAACGCTGTGGTGCTCAATCCGCTGACCAGCGAGCTGTGCGACATGTTCGCGCAGCAGTACGCGGAGCTGCGCAAGAAGAAGGGCATCACCGTCGAACAGGCCCGCGAGACCATCCACGACGTCTCCTACTTCGGCACCATGCTGGTGCACAACGGCATGGTCGACGGCATGGTCTCCGGCGCCGCGCACACCACGGCCCACACCGTGCGGCCCGCCTTCGAGATCATCAAGACCCAGCCCGAGGTGTCGACGGTGTCCAGCATCTTCCTGATGTGCCTGGCCGATCAGGTGCTCGCCTACGGAGACTGCGCGATCGTGCCCGACCCCACCGCCGAGCAATTGGCGGATATCGCGATCAGCAGCTCGCGCACCGCCGCCCAGTTCGGGATCGAGCCGCGGGTGGCGATGCTGTCGTATTCCACCGGCAGTTCGGGCACCGGCGCCGATGTCGACAAGGTCCGAGCCGCAACCGATCTGGTCCGGCAGCGCGAGCCGGACCTGTTGGTGGAGGGGCCGATCCAGTACGACGCCGCCGTCGAACCGTCGGTGGCGGCCACCAAGATGCCGAACTCACCGGTGGCGGGCCAGGCGACGGTGCTGATCTTCCCCGACCTGAATACGGGCAACAACACCTACAAGGCGGTGCAGCGCAGCGCGGGCGCGGTGGCGATCGGGCCGGTGCTGCAGGGCCTGAACAAACCGGTCAACGATCTGTCCAGGGGGGCACTGGTGTCCGATATCGTCAACACCGTCGCCATCACCGCGATCCAGGCGCAGAGCAGATGACCGCCCGGGTGCTGGTCCTCAACTCCGGTTCCTCGTCGGTGAAATTCCAACTGGTGGAACCGGATTCGGGTATCTCGGTGGCGTCGGGCATCGTCGAGCGGATCGGTGACGACTCCTCGTCGGCCAAGCTCAAGCTGGGCGAGCAGCAGTTCAGCCGTGATGACGCGGTCGCCGATCATGAGGCGGCGCTGCGCACCGTGTTCGACTTGTTCGCCGAGGCGGGCACGCAGTTGGACTCGCAGTCCCTGGTAGCGGTCGGGCACCGCGTCGTGCACGGCGGGCAGAAGCTGTTCCGGCCCACGGTGGTCGACGACGAGTTGATCGCCACGCTGACCGAACTCGCGCCGTTGGCACCGCTGCACAATCCGCCCGCCGTGCTGGGCATCGAGGTGGCACGCAAGGTGCTGCCCAACGTTCCGCATGTCGCCGTGTTCGACACCGCGTTCTTCCACGATCTGCCGCCGGCGTCGGCGACCTACGCCATCGACCGCGATGTCGCCGAGCAGTGGCAGATCCGTCGGTACGGATTCCACGGCACCTCGCACCAGTACGTCAGCGAGCAGGCCGCCGAGTTCCTCGGGGTACCGCCGGAAAGCCTGAATCAGATTGTGCTGCACCTCGGTAACGGCGCGTCGGCATCGGCGATCGCCGGCGGCAGGCCGGTCGACACGTCGATGGGTCTGACCCCGATGGAGGGTCTGGTGATGGGCACCCGCAGCGGTGACCTCGACCCCGGCGTGATCATGTACCTGTGGCGCGCGGCGAAGATGAGCGTCGAGGATATCGAGACGATGCTCAACCGCCGCTCCGGAGTGCTGGGGCTCGGCGGGCAGATCGACTTCCGTGAGCTGCACCAGCGGATCGACGACGGCGACGAGCAGGCGCGGCTGGCCTACGACGTCTACATCCACCGGCTGCGTAAGTACATCGGCGCCTACCTGGCCGTGCTGGGCAGCACCGGCGTCATCACGTTCACCGCGGGTGTCGGGGAGAACGACGCCGCGGTCCGCCGCGACGCCCTCACCGGTCTTGCGCCCCTGGGCATCGAACTCGACGAGCACCTCAACGACAGCCCCGCTCGCGGGCCCCGGCTGATCTCTGCGGATCGGTCGCCGATCACGGTGCTGGTGATTCCGACCAACGAAGAGCTGGCCATCGCGCGGGCCTGCCTGACAGTGCTCTAGCCGATGCGACTCACGCCCAGCGAACGCGACCGGCTGCTGCTGTTCACCGCGGCGCAACTGGCCCGCGAACGCCGGGCGCGGGGGCTGCGGCTGAATGTGCCGGAGGCGATCGCGCTGATTGCCGACACCATCTGCGAGGCGGCCCGCGACGGCGCCCGGTTGGTCGAGGCGATGGCCGCCGGTCAGGCGGTACTCGGGCCCGACGATGTGCTGCCGGGCGTGCCGGACATCGTGACGTCGGTCGACGTCGAGGCGCTGTTCGACGACGGCACCCGGTTGGTGGTGCTGACCGACCCGTTCGGCGGTGGCTCCCTGGGTGCAGAGGCGCCCGGTGCGGCGCTGCCCGGTGCGATGCCGATGCCGGAAGCCGTTGATGTGGTGCGGGTTTCGGTCACCAACACCTCGACTGTGCCGATCAGCGTGAC
>JBEVHL010000434.1:0-3844 GCA_040511255.1 Mycobacterium sp.
CAGGCTCCTCGACGTTCCGGGCGCTCGCGTGGTCGCAGGACGAGGACGCCGGTGGCGAACCGGTGCCCTACGACGGCCCTGACGAGTACGACAGCCCGAACCGCTACGGGAGTGCAAACCCCTACGCGTTCAACGAGACTGGTGCACGCCCGCGGATCGAGTACATGCCGTCGACCGGCATGGTCGAAACCCCGTCGCGACCCTGGTGGCGGCTGCCGCAATTCGCTGTCGGCGTGGCGGCCTTCATCGCCCTGGTGGCCGTCGGTGGTGTGGCGTACACGCTGGCGAGCGACTCCACCAGCACTGCCCCGACGACGACGCCGAGCGTGACCGCGCCGGTCCTGTCCACCAGTGTGGAGCCGCCTCCGCCCCCGCCGCCGGTAACCACCGAGGCCCCTCCGCCCCCGCCTCCGCCCGAGACGGTCACTGTGGCGCCGCCCCCGCCGGTCACGGAGTACATCACTCCGACCACGACCACCACGACGCCGCCGACCACAACCACAACCACTACGACGACCACCACCACGACAACGACGCCCCCGACGACCACCACCACGGTGCCGACGACGACCACCACCGAACCGACCACCACGCGGCCCGAGATGACGACGACGTACCTGAACATCCCGCTGCTGCCGTTGCCTATCCCGATTCAGGTTCCAAACCAGGCCACGCAGCCTTAAGGCACACTGGACTGAACGCCGCAGATCTGCGGCGCACCTCGGTCAGGAGGCCAATGATGGCGAATAACGGACCCTTCGGATTCGATCCGGAGGACTTGGACCGGATGGTCCGCGAAGCTGGCGAGGGATTGCGCGACGCCTTCGGCAAGATCATCGATTCCAGCGGCGAGCGGGCCGGCTGGAGCGTGCTCTTCGACCAGGGCCGCCGGACCAGGCAGGAGCCGGAGACCGCAGGCGAAACCGGTGACGGCGTCTGGGCGATCTTCACCGTCGGCGAGAACGGCGGCGCCACCGTCGAGCAGGTGTTCGCCACCGAACTCGACGCGCTGCGGGCGAACAAGCACAACACCGACGCCAGCCGGAAGGTGCGTTTCCTGCCCTACGGCATCGGGGTCAGCGCGCTGGACGAATCCGCGAACGACGGCTCAGAAGAAGTCTGAATCCGGTCCAGGGCCCGACGCTGGTCGGCCCGGACCAGCTTTCTGGTCGCCCGGTCGGTCGCTTTGCGCTGCAACGCTCGCCTGCGTCGCCATGTCGGGAGCGAATCCAGCACATCAGGATGGATGCCGTCGACCACCGCGGTGCCGCGACTTTGCTCGATGCGGGTGACGACCCAGCGGCGCTCCACGCGCAGCAAGACGATGACCGCCGGCAGGAAGATCGCCAGGCACACCAGCACCTTCAGCACCATGAAGCCGATGCCCACCAGGCCCTCTTCCGGGGCGGGTGCGTCCCAGATGAAGTGCATCAGGGACGCGCCGGCGAACAGGACAGCCGCAGTGCCAAGGCGCTTGGGCCGCGACCAGGTCGCCCGGTCGTGGAACGTGGGCAGTAGCAGCAGCACCCCGACGGCAGCCAGCGCTGTGTAGGCCCAGTGCGCTGGCACGGCGGTGAGGAATCTGATCAGCAGGTTGTCCCGCGCACCCGAGAAATCGGAGTCCAGGCTGTTGAGTGCCTGGGTGCTGGCGTAACTGAGGTCTTCCATCACGTCGAACCCGAAACCGACGAACATCCCGACCAACAGCGCATGTGAGATGCGGTTGAACACGGCCGCGCACAGCACCAGAATCAGCGCCGCGCACATGGCTTTGGACGCCTCTTCGATGATCGGCGCAGTCAAGGCGGCCCACCACAGCGCGTAGGTGTCGGGTGGCAGTACCCGCGCCCAGATGTCGCTCAGCGCGCCATTTCCGTTCTCCGCCATGACAATCGCGGTAGTCGCACCCAGTGCGGTGCCGGCGACCAGGCCTTGGGGGTACTGGCGGGCGCTGCGAAATGGGTCGAACTTGAGGATCAGCCAGACCAGCAGCACGATGAACACCAGCCACATCGGCCCGAGAAGTACCTGCGCGCCGAGGGTCTCGTTGATGGCCGCACCGTCCCCGGCCACCAAGGCGAACGCACTGAGCGCCAGTATGGCGACGAAAAGCCAGAAGACCGCCGACTCGGGACGGTAGACGACCGGAGTCCTGGTCATGACTGCCCCTTCGTGATCGGTGCGACGACGTCGGCGATGGCCGGGGCGGACCGATCAGGATCGGCCACGGCCAGCACAGAGACCATCACGTCGTCGCCGACGAGGTAGGCGCAGGTGCCGGTGGACTCCTCGGTGACCACCACGCAGCTGTCACCCGACAGCGAGCCGTCGGCCGTCGCGACGTGCCCGCCGTCGAGGGCGGAGTTGATGCCCTGAACTCGGTTGGCGCGCATCAGTCGTTGAGCCACCTGATCGGGATCGCGGTCGAACGTGTCGTAGATCGAGACCGTCACCTCGACGCCGTCGGTGCGCATCACCGCCACGTCACCAAGGTCGTGGATCTCCCAGCCGTCCGGCGGGACCACGACGATGCGGTGGCCGTCCTCGCTGACCAGGTCTACTTTGTCAACCGCTTCTGCGGTGTCCCAATCCCGTTCGGGCAGAAGCACATCGAAGATCAGCGGCACGGTGGGCACGGCGAGGAACCCGATCGCCAACCAGAGCGCGGCCTTGCGCTGCGTCAACCGGCGGCGCCCAACCGCAGCAGCAGTTGAATTCATAGCTGGGTAATGTAGACGATATTGACGATCGCGTCAGCATTACCCGACTGTTGCCACATTTCGCGGATGGTGGCAGGCCGCCTCATGACGGTCGCCGTAGTCGAGCAGCGCCGGCTGGTCGGTCGAGCAGATGTCCGTCGCCCAGCGGCAGCGGGTGTGGAACCGGCAGCCGTCCGGTGGATTGATCGGGCTCGGCACATCGCCTTCGAGCACGATGCGTTCCCGCGCGCGGTTGAGCTCCGGGTCGGGGATCGGCACCGCCGACAACAACGCATTCGAATACGGGTGAATGGGCTTCTTGTACAACGCGTCCGCGCCGGAGTTCTCGACGATTTTGCCGAGATACATCACGGCCACCCGGTCTGAGACGTGTTTGACCACGCTCAGGTCATGGGCCACGAACAGATACGACAGGCCGAACTCGTCCTGCAGTTCTTCGAGCAGGTTGATGATCTGCGCCTGAACCGAAACATCAAGTGCGGAAACGGGTTCGTCGGCCACGACGAGCTTCGGTCGCAGTGCCAACGCCCTGGCGATGCCGATCCGCTGGCGTTGTCCGCCGGAGAACTCGTGCGGGTAGCGGTTGTAGTGCTCGGCCTGTAGTCCCACCCGGTCGAGCAGTCCCTGCACCTGCCGCTTGAGGTCGGCGCCACTGGCCAGCCCGTGCAGTTCCATCGGATCACCGACGATCTGCCCGATCCGCTTGCGCGGGTTCAGCGAGGCGAACGGGTCCTGGAAGATCATCTGCATCTGCCGGCGAATGGGGCGCAGTTCCCGCCGCGATTTGCCGACCAGTTCCTGGCCGTCGAACTTGACCGAACCCGAAGTCGGCGGGGTGAGCTGAAGCAGCGCTCGGCACAGGGTGGATTTACCGCAGCCCGATTCACCCACCAGCCCAAGGGTTTCGCCCTCATTCAGGGTGAAGCTGACGCCGTCGACGGCGCGTACCCGGGCCACTTCGCGGTCGACGATCGCGCCCGCCTTGATCGGGAAATGCTTGACCAGGTCGGTGACTTCCAGCAGTGGGTCGCCATTGCTCATTGCGTCACCGGCTTCCGCAGACCGATACGGCCGTCGACATCACGCAGACGGGTCTTCTCCTCGAGATCGAGCCAACAGCGGTC
>JBEVHL010000435.1:0-25416 GCA_040511255.1 Mycobacterium sp.
ACGACGTCGAACCGGTGGCGGGTGCCCGGATCGAGATCGACGAATATGCTTGGGAGCGCGCGATTGTTGACGGCGCAGAGCACGACTACACCTGGGTACGCAAAGGCCAGGAGGTGCGCACCGCCGCGGTGACCGTCGACGCCGAGGGCGAGTGGGTCATCGGCGGGCTCAAGGACATGACCATCCTGAAATCGACGGGTTCGGAGTTCGCGGGATTTCTCAAAGACGAGTACACCGTCCTCGAGCCGACCCACGACCGGGTGATGGCGACATCACTGGCTGCGCAGTGGCGGTTCACCAGTACGGACGTGAACTGGGAAGAGACGTACGCCGGCGTGAAAACCCAACTGGTGAAACAGTTTGCGCTGGTGCAATCCCTGGCCCTGCAACAGACTCTCTACGAGATGGGCAAGGCGGTGCTCGAGACCTATCCGGTCATCGCCGAGGTGCGACTGTCCGCGCCGAACAAGCACCACTTCGTTTACGATCTGTCGCCGTTCGGACTGGAGAACAACAGGGAGGTGTTCAACGCCGACGACCGGCCCTACGGACTCATCCAGGCGACGGTGACGCGCGACGACGCCCCCGCCGCTGGACCGTCCTGGGACACCTATCAGGGTTGGCTGGCCTGACCGTCGTTTATGAGAAACCTCCATAGGCTTTGTGGCTCCGGTAGCCAGCAGCGTAGGGTTCAGATCAGGTTGAGTCCACAGCCCACCAGGAAACGTCACACGGCATGTGGATTTCGAAATTCCTTTTCTCCAGCCGCCGCTTAGGCAATTAGCACCACTTGAGCAATTGACGTGATCCACGGAACGAATGTCGCATTCGCCACCTGATGGAGTCACCAATGTCTGTCCTACCCGCTACTTCTCTTTCGACTCGCCGCCCCGTGGGCGCAGTCGCTACCGACGAAACCACCTGCCACACAGCCGTTTTGGAGACATTTCATCTGGTCGACACGGTCCTGGTGGCGGCCGACGGAGCCATCGACGCGGTCAATGCGGCGGCCTTCGCGTCCTATGCGCTTCGGGACGCGGGCAATACCGCCAACCTGGTGATCGATCTGACCCAGGTCGATTTCTTTGGCGTCGATGGCTTTTCGGCGCTGAACACGATCAGCGCCCGCTGCGCCGCGTCAAATATCGACTGGGCCATCGCCACCAGCCCAGCCGTGGCTCGCGTACTGCGCATCTGCGATCCGGCCGGCGCGATGCCGTGCGCGGGCACTCTGGCAGCAGCGCAGTCGATGGCGCAGCCCGAGCAGGAAGGCCGGCTACTCCAGCTGATCCCGCAGACGTCCTAGTGCCCTGGCCAACAGCCGAGACACATGCATCTGCGAGACCCCAATGCGTTCGGCGATCTGGGTCTGGGTCAACGATTCGAAAAATCTGAGCACCACCACGGCGCGCTCGCGGTCAGGAAGCGATTCCAGTAACGGCCGCAGCGCCTCGCGGTTCTCGATCTGATCGAGGGTCGCGTCGACATCGCCCAGCGTTTCGGCGATCGCCGGTGCGTCCTCGCTGCCGCTGCCGCCGCTGTCGATCGACAGGGTGTTGTACGAGCTGCCCGCCACCAGGCCCTCGACCACCTCGGCGCGATCCATCCCGAGTAGTTCGGCGAGCTCGGTGGGCGTCGGGGCGCGGCCGAGCCGCTGGGACAGTTCGGCGGTGGCGGCGCCGAGTTGGAGGTGCAGTTCCTTGAGACGCCGCGGCACCTTCACCGACCAGCTGTTGTCCCGGAAGTGCCTGCGGACCTCACCCATGATGGTCGGAACGGCGAACGACACGAAGTCCGAACCGGCGTCGACATCGAACCGGATCACCGCATTGACCAGACCCACCCTGGCGACCTGCACCAGGTCATCGTGGGGCTCGCCGCGGCCGTCGAACCGACGGGCGATGTGATCAGCGAGGGGCAGGCATCGTTCGACAATGGAGTCCCGCTGACGTTGGAAGGCCGCGGAGCCAGCTTCTAGAGCAGCCAACGTCCGGAACAACTCCGGCACGTCGGCGTATTCAGAACTCGATCGTGAGGACGATCCGCGGCGCGCAGGCGGCGTCACCTGGCTGGGCTCACTCGTCTCGTCGTCATCGAAATGCCGAACACTGGGCTGACGCCGCCGAGTTCAGCGCCGTCGTGGAAGGTGTGCACGTCGTCGGTCAGCGAGGTCAGCACATGCCAACTGAAACTGCCCGGGGTCAGAATGTCCTCGGCGGTCGAGGTGGTCGACACGTCGATGATCACCTCGTCGGCTCGGGGGTCGATCACCAACACCAACGTGGCATCCGGGGACGCCGATCGGATGAGCCGGGTGCACGCCTCGTCGACAGCCAGTCGCAGGTCCGCCACAGCGTCGAGGTTGAGGTCCTCGAACGTCGCCACCGCCGCGATCAAAGTGCGTACGACGGCAAGGTTTTCAAGTTGGGCCGAAACCCGCACTTCCACCGCCCGCGAACTGCGGGCGGGTGAGTGTTCGCTGTTGTGAGCGTCGGACATGTACTGGCCTCCCGGCGATATCGGTCCGAGGTTACCCCAGCGGTCGGGACGGTCAGCCAAGGCGGTGCCCTCCGTCTGAGTGATGTCGGGGTGTGGTGGGTAGCGGGTCCGGTCGATCGTGCTTCATCAGAACCGAATCTCTCGGTCCGACGCGGTCACATCGCAGCTGTGATGTCGTCGGCGGTGAAGTCATGGTCCGCCTGTCAATACCCAGAACGCGGCCGTCGAAACCGCGTGCCCCAAAGCCTCGTCACCAGCTGCCGCCGCCAACGTCGGCTCCGCGGTGTTAGTCGCCGGCCCGCCGAGCTGATCCCGGAGAGCTACTTCATTAGGTCGCTGGGACCGTCAGCTACCGAGCACCGGGCCGGCGAGCGTGGGAAATCCCGTCGTCAAGGTCAGCATCATCACGGTCATCAGGAACCAACCCGCACCCTGCCAGCCCCACCAGGTGCCCTCGTCGCGCCACACGCGGTAGGTACGCACGAAAGCCCATACCGCGGCGACCAAGAGTATCGCCGGCGCACCCAGCCCGAGGAGCGTCCGCTGAGCAACGCCGCAGGCCACGGTGTCGATGTCGGCGGCGCCACAGGTGCTGACCCATAGCGCGGCGATGACGAGGAACCCGACCCCGGCCACCGAGGCGAGGGCGGCGAACCGGATGGCGGCGCGGACGTCGTAGTCCTCGCGGCCCAGGTGGTCGCCACGGGAGCGCTGCTCGCTGCGCATGCTGGTCATCGTCTTCGTCCTCGCCTGGAGTGGGTGATGACGAATTCCCACTCAGCGAAGAAAACAAACGTGTAACGCTACGAGCTTTCGGTCACTCGATGTCCTCGGCGATCCGCTTGATGGCTGCCAGTCTCCGGTCCCAGCGCCGGCCGATGGCTTCCAGCTCACCGGCCAGCGCACTCAGGCGCGCACCGAGAGCGCGATAGCGGATCTCGCGACCGACCCGGACGGACTCCACCAGCCCGGCGTCGGCGAGCACACCGAGGTGTTTGGCGATCGCCTGGCGACTCACGGGCAACCGGCCGGCCAGCGCACTCGCCGAGAGATCGCTGGCGCCGAGCTCGGTGAGGATCTGCCACCGCGTCTCGTCGGCGAGGATGCCGAGCACAGCTGGCACGGTGGCGCGGCGGTCGGTCAAGACACCGTCGCTTTCTCCAGGAATTCGACGAGCTCCCCCAGTTCGGCGCGCCAGCCTTTGATGTTGCCGTCGTGCGAGCCCTGTGGGTCGGCCAGTTCTTCGAAGCCGGTCTCGAAGACGGTGAGCCGGGTGCCCTGCGCGATCTCTTCCAGGTCGAAGCGCACCAGGGTCGAGTTGCCCGCAACCGGGTCGGTGTCGAATTCGCGAGCCCAGCGGTAGACCAGCGTCCTGGGCTCGTCTACGTGTTCGACGACAACCCGGAACGCGCCGCCGTGGTCCACCCAGCCGAACTCGCCCGCGGCGCCCGGTGCGGCGACGAATGTCGCTGTGTCGCCGAACCATTGCGCGATCAGCTCGGGCTCGGTCAGCGCGGCCCACACCTTTGTCGCCGGCGCGTGGATGTCGATGGTTCGGGTGATGTCCAGCTCGGCCATGATGTCCTCCTCGGTAACGCTTGAATGTGCAACTCCAGAATTGCACGTTGGTTCAGAATGTGCAACCCCATGGTTGCAATTCAAATCGTTCTGCGCCGCGGCCCGCGGTTGACTAGCGTTGGCTCGTGGATCTGAACACGGTCGAGGTGATCGACGTGCCGACCCACCGCGACGATCTCTGGCCACTCGGGCCCGAAGACGCGGTGCTGGCCGGCGGTACCTGGTTGTTCTCCGAACCGCAGGTGCATCTGCGCCGACTCGTCGACATCACCAGACTCGGCTGGGAACCGATTGTGCTGCAGGACAACGGCATCGAGCTCGCCGCCACCTGCACCGTCGCTGAGGTGTCGAGGCTGTCGGCCGAACTGGTGGCCCGCAGGCCGGACTGGGCTGCGGCACCGCTGCTGCATCAGTGCTGCACGGCTCTGCTGGCCTCGTTCAAGGTCTGGCATACCGCCACCGTCGGCGGCAACGTCTGCCTGTCGTTCCCTGCCGGCGCGATGATTTCGCTGGCGTCCGCGCTTGACGGCGTCGTCACGGTGTGGCGCGCGGACGGCTCCGAGTACGTATTGCCCATCACCGAGTTCGTCACCGGTTCGGCCACCAATGTCCTGCGCACCGGGGACGTCCTGCGGTCGGTCTGGCTGCCCGCGGCTGCACTGCGCGCCACCACCGCATTCCGCAAGCTGGCGCCCTCTCCCCTCGGCCGGTCCGGCATGGTCGTCATCGGGCGCCGCGACACCCCGGCCGACGGTGCCGGCTTCATCCTGTCGATCACCGCGGCGACAGTCCGGCCCTACGTGTTCACTTTCCCTGAGGTACCGGATGCCGCGGCGCTGCAGGCCGCGCACGCCACCATCCCCGACGACGCGTGGACCATCGACGCCCACGGTGACCCCGACTGGCGCCGCGGCGTCTCGCTGGTGCTGGCCGAACAGATCCGGGCGGAGCTGCGATGACGATCCGGGTGAACGGCGCCGACCTGCCGACCGGGCCACGCATCGGCCAATGCCTGCGCACCTATCTGCGCGACCACGGCCACTTCGAGGTCAAGAAGGGTTGCGACGCAGGCGACTGCGGGGCGTGCTCGGTACTGGTCGACGGTGCCCCCGTGCATTCCTGCATTTTTCCCGCGTTCCGCGCCGACGGCCACGACGTCACCACCGTCGCCGGTCTCGGCACTCCAGCCGATCTGCATCCGGTGCAACGACAGTTCGTGGAGGCGGCCGGCTTTCAGTGCGGTTTCTGCACCGCGGGCATGGTGACGACGACCTCGACCTTCACCGCCGAACAGCTGGCCGATCTGCCCCGCAACCTCAAGGGCAACCTGTGCCGGTGTACCGGCTACCGGACCATCACCGATGCCTTGGCAGGCAAGGCCAATACCGAAAAGCCTGCGCAGGCCGCAGATGTCGGGCGGTCGATCGGCGCGCCGGCCGGGATGCGGGTGGTCACCGGCACCGAGCAGTACACCATGGACTTCACCCCCGTCGGCCTGCTGCACTTGGCCGTGCTACCCAGCCCTGTGCCGCACGCCCGCATCCGGTCCATCGATACCACTGCGGCAGAAGCGATTCCGGGCGTACGGCTGGTCCTGACGCATCGGGACAGCCCGAAGGTGGCGTTCTCCACCGCCCGGCACGACAGCCGGCTCGACGATCCGGACGACAGCTACGTCCTGGACGACACGGTGCGCTTCGTGGGCCAGCGGGTGGCCGCGGTGGTGGCCGACGAGCTGGGCATCGCGGAGAAGGCATGTCGGGCAATCATTGTCGATTACGAGGAGTTGCCTGCGGTTTTCGACCCGGACATCGCCCAGCAGCCGGGTGGGCCGCTGGTGCACGGCGACAAAGGTCCGGCAGCCCGCATCGATGACGTCTCCCGCAACATCGTCGCCCAGATGCATGGCGGTGTCGGCAATATCGAGGCCGGGATCGCCGCGGCCCGCGCCACCGGCGGTGCGGTGGTCACCGGCCGTTTCCAGACTCAGCGGGTGCAGCACGCGCATCTGGAGACCCACGGCTGCACCGGATGGCAAGACAACGGCCGGTTGGTGATTCGTACCAGCTCGCAGGTGCCGTTCCTGGTGCGCGACGAGTTGGCCCATGTATTCGGCTTGGCCCGCGATGACGTGCACGTGTTCACCAAACGGGTCGGCGGCGGTTTCGGCGCCAAGCAGGAGATGCTGACCGAAGACATCGTCGCGCTGGCGGTGCTGCGGCTGGGTCGCCCGGTGCGCTATGAGTTCACCCGGTCGGACCAGTTCACCCTGGCCCCGTGCCGACACCCGTTCCGCGTTGACATCACCATGGCCGCGGACGCGGACGGGATACTCACCGCGTTGGGCATCGACGTGCTGGCCGATGCCGGCGCCTACGGCAATCACAGTCCGGGCGTGATGTTTCACGGGTGCGGCGAATCAGTCGCCGTCTACCGGTGTCCCAACAAGCATGTCGATGCCCGGACCGTCTACACCAACAACCTCCCGTCGGGCGCATTCCGGGGTTACGGCCTGGGCCAGGTCATCTGGGCCGTCGAATCCGCGATCGACGACCTGGCCGGTGAGTTGGGTATCGACCCGGTCGAGATGCGGCGCCGCAACGTGGTGGTGCCCGGCGACGACTTCGTCGACTCCCACGTGCTGCGCGACGATCTGAACTTCGGCAGCTACGGCCTGGATCAGTGTCTTGATCTCACCGAGGCGGCATTGGCGACGGGCAACGGCGTCGCCGCCCCGGAGGGCGAGCAGTGGCGGATCGGCACGGGCGTCGCCTTGTCGATGATCGCCACCATCCCGCCGCGCGGGCACTACGCCGACGCGACGATCGCACTGTCCGGCGACGGCGAATACACGTTGTCGGTGGGTACCGCCGAGTTCGGCAACGGTACCTCGACGGTGCACACCCAGATCGCGGCCACCGAGTTACGCACCACCGCCGACCGAATTCTGTTGCGCCAGTCCGATACCGATCTCGGTGGCTATGACACCGGCGCGTTCGGTTCGGCCGGGACGGTGGTGGCGGGCAAGGCGGTGCAGAACGCCTGCCGCGATCTGCGGACCGTGCTCACCGACGCCGCCGCGGTACTGGCCGGGGCTCCGCACCACCGCTGCGAGCTCGGACCGCACGGCGTGCAGTGCGGTGACCGGTTCGTCGACTTCGGCGAGCTGTCGGCCACCGGACCACTCGTCGGCACCGGGCGACACGACGGCACGCCGCGATCGGTGGCGTTCAACGTCCAAGGCTTCCGCGTCGCGGTGAACACCGAGACCGGTGTGGTGGTGATCCTGCAATCGGTGCAGGCGGCCGACGCCGGAGTGGTGATCAACCCGCAGCAGTGCCGCGGTCAGGTGGAAGGTGGGGTGGCCCAGGGCATCGGCTCGGCACTGTATGAGGAGATGCTCGTCGGCCCCGACGGCGCAGTCACCAACGAAGTGCTGCGCAACTACCACATTCCCCAGCTGGCCGACCTACCGGTGACCGAGGTGTATTTCGCCGACACCTACGACGAGCTGGGCCCGATGGGCGCGAAGTCGATGAGCGAATCGCCGTACAACCCCGTCGCGCCCGCGCTGGCCAACGCCATCAAGGATGCGACCGGGCTGCGGTTGCGTCGGCTGCCGATGACACCGGCACGCGTGTGGCGAGCGCTCACCGAGGACACCTGACGGCGCAGTGTTGACCTAGTCGCACACTCGCGGCCGAGTGTTGACCTAGGCCGACACTCCCGGTCGGCGGGACGGCTACAGACCGCGCTTGGCCGCCTTGACCGCGGCGATGGCCTCGGCGTCGCCGCTGAAGTCGGCGTGTACGGCGTTGCGACCGAACGCGAACATCAGCAGCTCGCCCGGCTCACCGGTGATGACCACTTCCGGTCCCTTGCCCACCGTCACCACCTTCTGGCCATCGGGGGTTTGCAGCGTCAATCGGGCAGGCACCTTCGACAGCGCGACCCGGCTCAGCAACGGCAGCGGCCTGCGCACGGTGGCCAACGTCGCCGCGTCCAGTTCCCGTGGCGCCCAGTCCGGCTGCGCCCGGCGCAGATCCTCGTGATGCACGAACATCTCGGTGCCGTTCACCAGTGAGTCGAGCAGCTTGAACGGCGAATAGATGGGTGGCCCCGATGCGACCTGGCCGACCAGGTCATCCCACGGCGTCGACTCGGCGATCTGGTCCTGCACCTTGGCGGTGTAGTTGGCCAGCGGTTTGAAGGCGATGCCTGCGGTGGCATCGAGGCGGCGTTCCCGCAGCACCAGGTGCGCCGCCATGTCCTTGGCAGTCCACCCTTCGCACAGTGTGGGGGCCTCGGGTCCGACGATGTTCAGGGTCGCGACGAGCGCTGCACGTTCACGTTGAGAAACCGAAGTCATGGTGCCCACGATAGGCGTCCGGTGTCGGCAGGGACATTTACCATCGGCGGCGTGTGGGTGAAGGTCTGTGCGCTGGTCGGGCTGGTGGCCGGTATCGCGGCGTACGCCTCGGGCGTCGGGGCGTGGTGGAGCCTGGCTGTCGCAGTGGCAGTGCCGATGATTCTGCTTCTGTCGCCGCGCTTCGTCCGGGGTGCCGTGGCCGGCGCACGCACCCCGAGCGCGCGCGAACGCCCCACCGAACTGATGTCCGGCACGCAGTTCGAGGACTACGTCGCGCAGGTCGCGCGGACCTGCGGAGTGCCGGTGATCATGACCCCGTTATCGGGTGATTGGGGAGTCGATCTGATCGTCGGCAACCGGCCCGATCGCCTTGCCATTCAATGCAAACGGCTCGGCCGGCCCGTCGGCCCCGGCGCGGTGCAGGAGGTGGTCGCGGGCGCAACCATGCAGGGCTGCACCAAGACCATGGTGGTCTCCAACCAGGGCTTCACCCCGGCGGCACGCAAACTCGCCGACCACCACGGGTGCGCGCTCGTCGGCGGGCCCGATCTATCGCGGCTGAAGTCGGCGATCCGGGCGGCGCTCAACTGAGCGCAGCGCGCACCGCCGCCACCGCGATATCGAGTTCGGCCTCCGACACCGTCAGCGCCGGGCGGAACCGGACACTGGTGTCGCCACTGGCCAGCATGATGACCCCGCGCTGCCACAGTCGGCCGATCAGCTCGTCGCGCTGGGCCGGGGTCGGCAGGCTGAATGCGCACATCAGGCCGCGGCCGCGAACGTCGAGCACCGTCTCCGGCATCTCCTCGGCCAGGTCGGCCAACCGCCCCAGCAGATACGTGCCGCGCCCGGTGGCGCGTTCGAAAAGCTCGTCGGCTTCGATGGTTTCCAGAATGCGCCGCGCGCGCACCATGTCCACCAGGTTGCCGCCCCAGGTGGAGTTGATCCGCGAGCTGACCGCGAACACATTGTCGGCAACCTCGTCGACCCGGCCGCCGGCCATCACGCCGCACACCTGGGCCTTCTTGCCGAAGGCCACCACGTCGGGGGTTACGCCCAATTGCTGGTAGGCCCAAGGGGTTCCGGTCAGGCCGCACCCCGTCTGAACCTCGTCGAAGATCAGCAGGGCGTCGAACTCGTCGCACAGCGCCCGCATCGCGGCGAAGAACTCCGGCCGGAAGTGCCGGTCGCCGCCCTCGCCCTGGATCGGTTCGGCGAGGAAGCAGGCGATGTCATTCGGCGCAGCTTCGAACGCCGCCCTGGCCTGGCGCACCGACTCGGCTTCGAGCTCGGCGATATCGGCGTTCGGCCGCAGATACGGCGCGTCGATCCGCGGCCAGTCGAACTTCGGAAAGCGAGCGACCTTGTTGGGATCGGTGTTGGTCAGTGACAGGGTGTAGCCGCTGCGGCCGTGGAACGCGCCGCGCAGATGCAGCACCTTGGTGCCCAGCGCCGGATCGAGCCCGCGGGATTCGTTGAGCCGGCTCTTCCAGTCGAAGGCCACCTTGAGCGCGTTCTCGACGGCCAAGGCACCGCCGTCGACGAAGAACAGATGCGGCAGCGCCGGGTCGCCGAGCACACGGGCGAAGGTGTCGACGAAGCGCGCCATCGGGACGGTGTAGATGTCGGAGTTGCTCGGTTTGTTCACCGCGGCGGCGGCGAGTTCGGCGCGGAACTCCTCGTCGTCGGCCAGTGCCGGGTGGTTCATCCCCAGCGCCGAGGACGCGAAGAACGTGAACATGTCCAGGTAGCGTCTGCCGTCCCTGGCGTCGACCAGATAGCAGCCGCGGGAGCGGTCGAGGTCGAGCACCAGGTCCATACCGTCGGCCAGAATGTTGCGCGCCAAGACGTCGTGCACGTCGGCGGGGGCGATCTCGGTGGTAACAGGCGATGAGGACAGAACGGCGGTCATGCCGCCACCTTAACGGATTTTTTACGGTCTTGTCACGTCCACACAGGAACTATTCCGGTATGAAGTCGCGTCCTGCGTAAAATGTCTGTAAGATAATGGTGCTTCGCGTCCGAACATTCGCCGCTGTCCTGATCTCCTGCAGCAGTTCTTCCAGCGCCCGACCGGACTCGACACGCACCAGCAGGATGTAGCTCTCCTCGCCGGCCACCGAGTGGCAAGCCTCGATCGAATCGATGTGTTCCAGGCGGGCGGGTGCATCATCGGGTTGAGAAGGATCGAGAGGGGTGATGGCGACGAACGCCGACAGCATGTGTCCGACGGACTCCGGATTGATGCGCGCCGTGTATCCGGTGACCACGCCCCTGGTCTCCAACCTGCGCACCCGCGACTGCACTGCCGACACCGACAGGCCCGCCGTGGTGGCCAGGTGGGCCAGCGTCGCGCGGCCGTCGGCGACCAGTTCGCGCACCAGGATCCGATCGATATCGTCGAGGTGCTCGGTGTCGGCCATGGCCGGAGACTATCGCAGGAGGCACCGACAGTGACCCCACCAAAGCTGGAAACCTGGGAGCTGCGCGCTCGATTCGCCGCGGCGCTCTCCACCATGTATGGCACCGAGGTGCCTGCCTACACCACGCTCGTCGACGTCAGCGCCGAGGTGAACCGCGATCACGTCGAGCACCATCCGGACGCCGAGAAACTGGGCTCGCTGGACCGCGTCACCGCGGAGCGCCACGGCGCCATCCGGGTCGGCACGCCCGGCGAGATGCGGGATGTCGCCGATCTGTTCGCCGCATTCGGCATGTACCCGGTCGGGTTCTACGACCTGCGCGACGCCGCCTCGCCGGTGCCCGTGGTGTCGACGGCGTTTCGCCCCACCGAGGCCGCCGAGCTGGCCCGCAACCCGTTCCGGGTTTTCACCTCCATGCTGGCCACCGCGGACCCGCGCTTCTTCGACGCCGAGCTGCGGGCCCGGGTGGAGCGCTCCCTGGCCGAGCGCACACTGTTCGACCCGGAGTTGATCGCCCAGGCCCGCGTGATCGCCACCGACGGTGGCTGTGCTGTCACCAAGGCAGACGGGTTCGTCGACCGCGCGGTGACAGCCTTCGCCCTGTCCCGCGAGCCGATCGACCGGGCCTGGTACGACGAGCTGTCCGCGGTCTCCGCGGTGGCCGCCGATATCGCCGGCGTGCGCAGCACCCATATCAATCACCTGACGCCGCGGGTGCTCGATATCGACGAGCTGTACACCCGGATGGCCGCCCGCGGTATTTCGATGATCGACGCCATCCAGGGTCCGCCCCGCTGGACCGGGCCCGATGTGTTGTTGCGCCAGACGTCCTTTCGGGCTCTGGCCGAACCGCGCCGCTTCCGCGAGGCCGACGGCAGCGTCGTCGACGGCACCTTGCGCGTGCGGTTCGGTGAGGTCGAGGCGCGCGGGGTGGCACTGACCCCCAAGGGCCGGGCACTGTATGACACCGCGTTCGCGGCGCTCACCGGAGCGACCGACCCGGCCGCGGTGTGGGCCCGGCACTTTCCCGACACCGACGCCGAACTGGCCGCCCAGGAGCTGGCCTACTACTACGGTGGCGATCCCGCGAAACCCGTTGTGTACGAAGATTTCCTGCCCGCATCCGCGGCGGGGATCTTCCGGTCCAACCTCGATACCGACGGCACGGTAGCCCAGGTGGCCGACGATTCGGACTACAGCAGCGACTGGATGGCCGGCGCCATCGGCCGCGACCTTCTCGACCCCTATGCCCTCTACGGGGCACTCGCACAGCAGAGCCAGGAGATATCCGTATGAGCACGTCCACCGAGGTCAGCACCGGGACCGCCCTTCCCACCGCCGACGACCTGCGCACCCGGGTGCGCACCGCACTGGCCGCCAACGGCGCCCGCGCTGAACTCGGCGAACCGGGCGGCCACGGCGTCACCGCCAGCACCCCGGTGACCGGTGACGTGCTGTTCACCGTGCCCGAGACCAGCCGTGAGGACACCGAAGCGGCGATAACGGCTGCGGCAGAGGCATATTCGACGTGGCGCACCACCCCGGCACCGGTCCGCGGTGCGCTGGTCGCCCGCCTCGGGGAATTGTTAACCGAACACAAGGCCGATCTGGGCACCCTGGTGACGATCGAGGCGGGCAAGATCACCTCCGAAGCGCTCGGCGAGGTGCAGGAGATGATCGACATCTGCCAGTTCGCGGTCGGGCTGTCCCGGCAGCTCTACGGGCGCACCATCGCCTCGGAGCGTCCCGGCCACCGGTTGATGGAGACCTGGCATCCGATCGGCGTCGTCGGCGTCATCACCGCGTTCAACTTCCCGGTCGCGGTGTGGGCGTGGAACACTGCCGTCGCGCTGGTCTGTGGTGACACCGTGGTCTGGAAACCGTCCGAGCTGACTCCCCTCACGGCACTGGCCTGCCAGGCGCTCATCGAGCGTGCGGCCACCGATGTCGGTGCGCCGGTGAATGTTTCACGACTGGTCCAAGGCGGCCGCGGGGTCGGTGAACTGCTGGTCGACGACCCGCGTGTCGCCCTGGTGAGCGCGACCGGCTCGGTCCGGATGGGCCGTCAGGTCGGGCCCCGGGTCGCCGAGCGATTCGGCAAGGTATTGCTGGAACTGGGCGGCAACAACGCGGCCATCGTCACCCCCGCCGCCGATCTGGATCTCGCGGTGCGTGGCATCGTGTTCTCCGCCGCCGGTACCGCAGGGCAGCGTTGCACCACGCTGCGTCGGGTGATCGCGCATTCGTCGGTGGTGGACACCCTCGTCGAGCGGATCGCCACCGCCTACCGCAGCCTGCCCATCGGCGACCCGTCGGCCGACGGCACCCTGATCGGTCCACTGATCCACGAGACCGCCTACCGCGACATGGTGGGCGCACTGGAGCAGGCCCGCGCCGACGGCGGCGAGGTGATCGGCGGTGAGCGCCAAGACCTCGGCGAGGGCGCGTACTACGCCGCCCCCGCGGTGGTACGGATGCCCGCCCAGACGGCCATCGTGCATTCCGAGACCTTCGCCCCGATCCTCTACGTGCTGAGCTACGACACGCTCGATGAGGCAATCGCCTTGAACAACGCTGTGCCGCAAGGTCTTTCGTCGGCGATCTTCACCACCGATATCCGCGAAGCGGAGCGTTTCATGGCAGCCGACGGTTCGGACTGCGGCATCGCCAACGTGAACATCGGCACCTCGGGGGCCGAGATCGGCGGTGCGTTCGGCGGGGAGAAGCAGACCGGCGGCGGCCGCGAGTCGGGTTCGGACTCGTGGAAGGCGTACATGCGCCGCGCGACCAACACCGTCAACTACTCCTCTGAACTGCCGCTGGCCCAGGGCGTCCAGTTCGGGTAGCACCGGCCCGTTCCGCTCTCAGGCATGCTGGTAGGCATGGACCGCGCGCGAGAGACTGGACCCGGAACGCTGCTCGACCTCGACGAGATCAGCACGTTGCGCGACGAGTTCTCCTGCTTCATGTTCTCGTACAAGTTCGGGATGGAAGAGATCACCACCAAGGTGGGCATTCTCGAGCAGGAGTTCCAGCACCTGCAGAAGTACAACCCGATCGAACATGTCACCAGCAGGCTCAAGACGCCTGAAAGCGTGCTCGACAAGATCCAGCGCAAGAACTGTGAGCCGCGGTTCGAGGCGATCCGGGCGACCATCACCGACATCGCCGGGGTCCGCGTCACCTGCTCGTTCACCTCGGATGTCTACCGGGTGTTCGAAGCCCTCACCGGCCAGGACGACATCACCGTCTTGCACGTCAAAGACTATGTGCGCCAGCCCAAACCGAACGGCTACCGCAGCCTGCACGTCATCGTAGAGGTGCCGGTCTTCCTGTCCAGCGGACCGGTGGCGGTGCCCGTCGAGGTACAGCTGCGCACCGTCGCGATGGATTTCTGGGCCAGCCTGGAGCACAAGATCTTCTATAAGTTCAACGGCGAGGTTCCCGCGGATATCTCCCGCAGCCTGGGCGAGGCCGCGGCCACGGCAGCGCGCCTCGACGACGAGATGGAACGCCTGCACCGCGACGTGCACGGCGACCTACCGCCGGTGCCGGTGGAACTGGAGCGGGGCGCGATCCCGATGCCGGATGACATCGTCGCGCGGCTCATGCGGCAACGCGGAGTGTTCTCGGGTCTGTAGGCGAGCGCCTGCGGACGCCGCATGGCGCGCAGATGGTAAGCACGACGGATGGACATTGACGGCTCGGTGGCAGTGGTCACCGGCGGCGGCTCGGGTATCGGCCAGGCATTGGCGCAGGCGTTCGCCCGGGCAGGCGCCAGCGTGGTGGTCGGGGACCTCGATTCGACGGGTGCCGAGCACACCGCCGCTGGGATCCGGGCCGCCGGCGGTGGTTCGGTCGCGCTACGAGCCGACGCCAGCACCCTGGACGGCATCGACGCACTGCTGGACCTGGCGGCCAACGAGTTCGGTCCGGTCGACCTCTACGTCGCCAACGCTGGGATCATCGGTGCACCCGACCTCGGCGCGGAAGACGAATGGGATCGCATCATCGAGGTGAACCTGCGCGCCCATATCCGCGCCGCGAAGCTGCTGGTGCCCGACTGGCAGGCCCGCGGCGGCGGTTACTTCGTCTCGGTCGCGTCGGCGGCGGGGCTGCTGTCCCAACTCGGGGCGGCCGGTTATGCGGTGACCAAGCACGCCGCGGTCGGTTTTGCCGAGTGGCTGGCCATCACCTACGGCGACGAGGGCATCGGCGTCAGCTGTGTGTGTCCGCTCGGCGTCGACACCCCGCTGCTGGATGCGGTGCGGGCCGCCGACGGTGCCGCGGCCCGGTTGAGTGCCGAGTCGATTCTGCAGTCCGGCGACGTGATCGGTCCGGACGAGGTGGCCGCCGCCACTGTGGACGCGGTGCGCGACGGCAGGTTCCTGGTGCTGCCGCACCCGCAGGTGCTCGATATGTACCGCCGCAAAGGTGCCAACTACGACGGGTGGATCGCCGGGATGCGGCGGTACCAGCGCTCGCTGGGCTGAGCCATCGGCGCGGCGTGTCGGACCCAGTTGGCACCATGGAGAGGTGGCCCGCACCAAAGATCCGATGGCCCGCTTCAGCGCGCTGACGCGGGAGTGGTTCGCGGGCACGTTCGTCGAGCCCACGCCGGCGCAGACGCAGGCCTGGGCGGCCATTGCCGATGGGGACAACACCCTGGTCATCGCCCCAACCGGTTCCGGTAAGACCCTGGCTGCGTTTCTCTGGGCCATCGACCGCCTGGCCGAAAACGCCGAACCGGAGGCCCCGAAGGGCACCCGAGTGCTCTACATCTCACCACTGAAGGCGCTGGCGGTCGACGTAGAGCGCAACCTGCGCACACCGTTGACCGGCATCGGGCGGATCGCCGAACGCAACGGGGTGCAGCCACCGGCCATCAGCGTCGGCGTCCGCTCCGGGGACACCCCGGCCGCCCGGCGCCGCGAGCTGATCGCCAAGCCGCCGGACATCCTGATCACCACCCCCGAATCCCTCTTCCTGATGCTGACGTCCGCCGCCAGAGAAACCCTGGCCCAGGTGCAGACGGTGATCATCGACGAGGTGCACGCCGTGGCGGGCACCAAACGCGGCGCACACCTCGCGCTGTCACTGGAACGGCTGGACG
The DNA here is from genome assembly GCA_040511255.1 of Mycobacterium sp. GTDB lineage: Bacteria > Actinomycetota > Actinomycetes > Mycobacteriales > Mycobacteriaceae > Mycobacterium. The sequence continues at coordinate 15,983 of JBEVHL010000435.1, forward strand.
CTCTGCTGTCCGCGCCCGCGCAGCGCATCGGCCTCTCGGCTACCGTCCGGCCCCCCGAGGAGGTGGCGCGGTTCCTGACCGGGGCGGGTGCGGCCAAGCCGACGAACATCGTGGCGCCGCCCGCCGCGAAGACGTTCGAGCTGCAGATTCAGGTGCCGGTGCCGGACATGGCCAACCTGGAGAACAACACCATCTGGCCCGATGTCGAAGAACGCATCGTCGACCTCATCGAAGCGCACCAGTCCACCATCGTCTTCGCCAACTCCAGGCGGCTGGCCGAGCGGCTCACGTCGCGCCTCAACGAGATTCACGCCGAACGCACCGGGGTGGCGCTGGCGTCGGAGCGAAACACCGGCGTGGCCGGCGGATCGCCCGCGCACATCATGGGCAGCGGGCAGAGCTTCGGCGCCGACCCCATCCTGGCCCGGGCGCACCACGGCTCGGTGTCCAAGGAAACCCGAGCCGACGTCGAGGACGCGCTGAAGACCGGTCGACTCAAGTCCGTGGTCGCGACGTCCAGCCTGGAGTTGGGCATCGACATGGGCGCGGTCGACCTGGTGATCCAGGTGGAGGCCCCACCGTCGGTGGCCAGCGGCCTGCAACGGGTCGGTCGGGCCGGGCACCAGGTCGGCGAGATCTCGCGCGGGGTGCTGTTCCCGAAACATCGCACCGACCTCATCGGCTGCGCAGTCAGCGTGCAACGCATGCTCAAAGGTCAGATCGAAACCATGAAGGTGCCGGCCAATCCGCTCGACGTGCTGGCGCAACACACGGTCGCCGCCTGCGCGATGGAGCCGCTGGACGCCGATGAATGGTTCGACACCGTTCGGCGCAGTGCGCCGTTCGCGACGTTGCCGCGCAGCGCGTTCGAGGCGACGTTGGATCTGCTGTCCGGTAAGTACCCGTCGACCGATTTCGCCGAGCTGCGACCCCGCGTGGTGTACGACCGGGATGCGGGCACAGTGACAGGGCGGCCGGGCGCGCAGCGACTGGCCGTCACCTCCGGTGGCGCCATCCCGGACCGCGGGATGTTCACGGTCTACCTGGCGTCCAGCGCGGACACCGACAAGCCCTCCCGCGTCGGTGAACTCGACGAGGAAATGGTGTACGAGTCCCGTCCCGGGGACGTGATCTCACTCGGTGCGACCAGTTGGCGCATCACCGAGATCACCCACGACCGGGTGCTGGTGCTGCCCGCTCCCGGTCAGCCGGCGCGGCTGCCGTTCTGGCGCGGCGACGCGGTCGGCCGCCCCGCCGAGCTCGGCGCCGCTGTCGGCGCCTTCACCGGTGACCTGGCCCGGCTGGCCCGGCCCGAGTTCGAAGAACGTTGCCGGACAATCGGTTTCGACGACTACGCAGTGATCAACCTGTGGCAGTTGATCGACGAGCAGCGGGCATCGACGGGCGTGGTGCCCACCGACACCACGCTGGTGGTCGAGCGATTCCGCGACGAGCTCGGTGACTGGCGGGTGATCCTGCACTCCCCCTACGGCCTGCGGGTGCACGGTCCGCTGGCGCTGGCCATCGGCAAACGGATCTACGAGCGCTACGGCATCGACGAGAAACCCACCGCCTCCGATGACGGCATCATCGTGCGGCTGCCGGACACCCTGTCAGACAACGACGGTGACGTCCGGTTCGCCGACCTGTTCGTCTTCGACGCCGACGAGATCGAACCCTTGGTCACCGCCGAAGTCGGCGGCTCGGCGCTGTTCGCCTCGCGGTTTCGGGAGTGCGCCGCCCGCGCACTGCTGCTGCCGCGCCGTCATCCCGGGAAACGGTCGCCGCTGTGGCACCAGCGCCAGCGGGCCGCGCAACTGCTCGATGTGGCGCGCAAGTACCCCGACTTCCCGATCGTCCTCGAGGCGGTGCGGGAATGCCTGCAGGACGTGTACGACGTGCCGATGCTCGTCGACCTGATGAGCCGCATCGCGGCGCGCCGGGTCCGGGTGGTGGAGGTCGAATCGAGCACCCCGTCGCCGTTCGCCGCGTCGCTGCTGTTCGGTTACGTCGGCGCGTTCATGTACGAGGGCGACAGCCCGCTGGCCGAACGCCGCGCTGCCGCACTGTCTTTGGACAGCACCCTGCTCGCCGAGCTCCTCGGACGCATCGAGCTGCGTGAACTGCTCGACCCCGAGGTGATCACCGCCACCCATCGCCAGCTGCAGCACCTGATCGCCGAGCGGGCTGCCCGCGATGCCGAAGCCGTCGCCGACCTGCTGCGGCTGCTCGGGCCGCTGTCCGAAGCGGAGATCCTCGAACGCAGCACCGCCACCGATGTCGGTGGCTGGCTGGAGGGCCTGCGTGCCGCCAAGCGCGCGCTGACGGTGTCGTTCGCCGGCGCGACGTGGTGGGTGGCGGTCGAGGACATCGGACGGCTGCGCGACGGGGTGGGTGTCGCTGTTCCGGTCGGCGTGCCCGCCAGCTTCACCGAAGCCGTCGCCGATCCGCTGGGCGAACTGCTCAGCCGCTATGCCCGCACCCGTGGCCCGTTCACCACCGCCGAGGCCGCCACCCGGTTCGGCCTGGGCCTGCGGGTAGCTGCCGACGTGCTGGGCCGGTTGGGCGTGGACGGCAAGCTGGTGCGGGGCGAATTCACCGATGCCCCAACAGGTGTCGTCGGCGGTGAGCAGTGGTGCGATACCGAGGTGCTGCGGATTCTCCGGCGGCGCTCACTGGCGGCGCTGCGTGCACAGGTCGAACCGGTCAGCACAGCGGCGTATGCCCGGTTCCTGCCGTCGTGGCAGCAGTTGGGGTCCGCCAGCGGTATCGACGGTCTGGCCGGTGTCATCGATCAGCTCGCGGGCGTACCGGTACCGGCGTCGGCGGTCGAACCACTGGTCTTCGGCCAGCGGGTCCGGGATTATCAGCCGGCCATGCTCGACGAACTGTTGGCCACCGGCGAGATCACCTGGTCGGGCGTCGGGCCGATCTCGGGTGGTGACGGCTGGATCGCGTTTCATCCCGCCGATACCGCACCCCTGACGTTGACCCCACCGACGGAAATCGATTTCACCGACACCCACCGCGCCATCCTCGACACCCTGGGCCGGCCGGGCGATGACGGGGGCGCGTTCTTCTTCCGGCAGCTCATGGTGGACGGGACCAGCGCCGAGACACTCAAAGAGGCTCTCTGGCAATTGATCTGGGCCGGCTGGATCACCGGCGACACGTTCGCGCCGGTGCGGGCGATGCTGACCGGTGGCCGTCGCCCCGGTACCCGCAAGGCGGCCACCCCGGCGCACCGGCAGCGCCGCGCGCCGCGGCTGAGCCGTTACAGCGTCGCGCATGCACAATCGCGCGCCACCGATCCCACCGTGGCGGGCCGCTGGTCGGCACTGCCCGCAGCGGAGCCGGATTCGACTGTGCGCGCACACTTTCAGGCCGAGCTGCTGATGGGCCGTTACGGGGTGCTGACCAAGGGGCCGGTCCAGTCCGAGAATGTCCCCGGCGGGTTCGCGATGCTCTACAAGGTGCTCTCGGCGTTCGAGGACACCGGGCGCAGTCAGCGCGGCTACTTCGTCGAGTCGCTCGGCGGTGCCCAGTTCGCGATGTCGGCCACCGTCGACCGCCTGCGCACCTACGCCGACAGCGTCGACCCGCAGCGAGGTGACCTCGCCGCCGTGCCGGGGATCGCGTTGGCCGCCGCCGATCCCGCCAATCCTTACGGTGCAGCGCTGCCCTGGCCGCGCGTCGCCGACGGCGACACCGAGAAGGCGCACCGCCCGGGACGCAAGGCGGGCGCGCTGGTGGTGCTGGTCAACGGCGAGCTGGTGTGGTTCGTCGAGCGGGGTGGTCGGTCGCTGCTGTGTTTCACCGACGACGTCGACGCCCACCAGGCCGCGGCGGGCGCGCTGGCCGAGTTGGTGACCAGCCGACGCATCGATGCGCTGCTGGTGGAGCGGATCAACGGGCTGTCCGTGCTGGACTCCGGCGCACCCGAGAGTCATACCGCCGTGGCAGCCGCATTGACCGAAGCGGGTTTCTCCCGCACCCCGCGTGGCCTGCGATTGCGCTGATCGGCGTCGAGAAATCGGCCCGCCGTGGGAACATCCGCCCGACTGGGACCGGTTGAACCCGGGCATGAGCCCAGCGCCGATCACCACACCGTTCGGATTTGCTTCCACCGCTGCCGAGGTCGTTGCGGATATCGACCTGTCGGGTAAGCGCGCGATCGTCACAGGCGCCGCGTCGGGTATCGGCGTCGAGACCGCGCGGGCGCTGGCCACGGCGGGTGCCGCCGTCACCCTGGCGGTCCGCCATGTCGGGCACGGCGAGGGCGTCGCCGGTGAGCTGCGGGCCAGCACCGGCAACAACGCCGTCACGGTCGCGCCGCTGGACCTGGCGGATCTCGACAGTGTCGCCGCTTTCGTCGCACGGTGGAGCGGACCACTGGACATCCTGGTGAACAACGCCGGTGTGATGGCCGTCCAGGAACTGACCCTGACCGCCAGTGGTCATGAAATCCAATTCGCCACAAATCATCTCGGCCACTTCGCACTGACCGTCGGGCTGCATGATGCGCTGGCCGCGGCGGGTCAGGCTCGCGTCGTCGCGGTGAGCTCAAGTGGTCACCTACGCTCGCCGGTGGTGTTCGACGATATCGACTACGCGTTTCGCGACTATGAGCCGTTCAATGCCTATGGCCAGTCCAAGACGGCCAACGTGTTGTTCGCCGTCGAGGCGAGCAGGCGGTGGGCGGATGACGGCATCACCGCCAACGCCCTGATGCCCGGCGGGATCCTGACCGCCCTGCAGCGCCACCTTGCCGCAGACTACGGCGCGCAGGCAGCCGAGCGGTTCCAAGCGGCAGGTCGGCAATTGAAGACCGTCGAGCAGGGGGCGGCCACATCCGTGTTGCTGGCCGCGTCACCCCTGCTCGACGGTGTCGGCGGACGGTATTTCGAGGACTGCCATGAGGCGCCGGTGGTCGACGAGCGCGGTGCCGGGATGGTGGGCGTTGCACCGTATGCGCTGGATCCGGCCAACGCGCAACGGCTTTGGCAGTTGTCGCTAAGCCTGATCGGCTGAGCTGCACAGTGACCGTCGCCCCGGCGGAGACAAGACAACGCGGCCGGACCTCAGGCGATTGCGCGGGCTGCGGTCACCACTTCCGTGAGCCGACCCGTCCGAACGTCATAGCTGTACCCGGAAATGGGGATGCGCGTGGAAACTGCAGGGGAATCGAGGACCCGCTGGACGTCGCGGGTGACGGTACCGGCCGGGTGCACGACGGCGGTGGCCTGCAATTCGTGGTCGTCGAATCCTCGTGCGACAAATCCTTCGCGGAGTTCGTCGTCTGCCATCAGTCTCGAGCCGCAATCGGTGTGATGAATGACCACGAGCTCGAACCACGGTGCGTCGGGGGCCTTCATCTCGTGCAGATAGCTGATCCATGCCAGATCGGCGAGAACCGAATCCGTCACGCGTCCACCAACATTGCGAGCCACGATGGCGTCGCCGAGCTTCAGGCCCAGCAGCTCCGCCGGATCCACCCGCGGATCAATACAGGTGATCAGATACACCTGTCTGTTCGGCAGGAACGGGATCTCCGGCACCCGATCCTTGGCATCGGTGGCGGCGAATCGTGCATTGTTGGCGACGAGTTCAGCGAAATTACTCATGCGCCCACTGTCGTCGAGTCGTCGGGAATGCACGACGGCCTTTCCCGCCACATTCCGTCGGACTTCTGCCAACTGCATCCACAACGCAGCCACGACGCCGAAGGGCGGCGGTACCGACTACGTGGATCGGCGCTGACGAGCCGACCGACGGTACGCCGTCGGCGTCATACCGGCCTGACGACCAAGGTGCAGCCTTAGGACACTCGCGCTGCCGAACCCGCACCGCTCGGCGATGTCGTCGACGTTCAGCATCGTTGCTTCCAAGAGGCGCTGCGCCTCCAGCACTCGCTGAGACGTCAGCCACCGCATCGGCGTGGTACCCAGCTGCTCCTGGAAGCGCCGGGCGAAGGTCCGCGCAGACATCCCGGCGTACCGAGCAAGGTGGGTGACCGCCAACGGACGCTGCATCTCCGCGATCGCCCACTCGAGGGTGGCACCAAGGGTTTCGCCGGCCGGCAACGGGCGACGGCTGTACTGGGCTTGACCACCTGTGCGGTGCACGGCGACGACCATTCGCCGTGCGACGTCAGCGGCCGCCTGTGCGCCGTAGTCGGCATGCACCATGTAGAGGCACAGATCGATACCCGCTGACAGCCCTGCGCTGGTGAGGAATTGGCCTTCATCGGCGTAGAGGATGTCCGAGTTGAGTTTCACCTGCGGGTGCAGTCGACGAAAGTCGTCTGCCTGCTGCCAGTGCGTGGTTGCGATGCGGCCGTCGAGCAGACCGCTGGCGGCTAACGCGAACGCACCGATACATACCGACGCGATGCGGATCCCCCGGTCTGCGGCGCGTACCAGCGCTTCACAGGCGTAAGCCGGCGGATCGAGGTACGGATGGAAACCCGGCACTACGATGGTGTCGGCGGCCTCCAGTGCGCTCAGCCCACACGGTGCGGTGATCGCAAAACCGGTGGATGTCGCCACCTCACCAGGACGTTCCGCACAGACGGTGAAGCTGTACCGTTCCCGCTCCTCCCTGTGCCCGAAGACGTGACCGGGGACCGACAGGTCGAACGCCACGACCTCTGGAATCGCCAGGGCTACGACACGGTGAATCGCCATCACCGAGTGCGTATCGGGCCGTGCGTATCGGTCGGGACAGCGGTCATGGGACGGACTGTACGAGCAACGCGGCGGACGCGGAAGGGCCTCGAGGACACTCAGTTGAAGGAGTTTGGCTCCGCGTATAGCCCGGGCGGCGGCCCGCATTGTTTCGGGGCGTTAACTTGCGGTACGCCTGCGGTAACTCCTTCCCGGCCCTCTATGACCCGGATGTAACTTCACCCGGGCAAAACCCGGCCAACGTGTTTCGTGGCGTAAATTCAGCCCACCCGCCGCCACAGTGGCAATACGGCATTTTGCCCTTATCTGGTTATTTACCAACACTTTTCGACTTCCGAGGCTCGGTCGCTGCCGTGAGATTCCGGTAATCAGCTGTTGTTCCTGACGAAACCATTCGGAATCAATACAAGACGTAAATGTGCTCAGACCACCACGAACCCGAGCACCAGGAGCAGCAATGACCGACACCACCACAGCCCCCGCCACCGATACCGACCTCGACGCCGAGATTGCCGCCAATATCGCGAAATCGCTCAGCGAAATCCCCCACCCGTCGCTGCCCAAGGGCACCAACATCTACGGCGGGACCAAGATCTTCCCGGACTACAAGGCCACCGCGGGCGAAACCTATTTCACCCTGGTGCACGGCATCGCCCACGAGTCCTCCGTCAGCTTCGTCGCAGTGCTGCAGGCCACCCGCGCGCTGCGCAAGGGATTTGAATCCGCGCTGTACTTCTATGGCCCGGGCGCCATCAACTGCCTGGCCACCCGCGGCTTCCCCACCACCGGCGACAGCGGCTTCCCCGGCGAGCAGAACATCAACGACTCGCTGGCCACCTTCATCAAGGAAGGCGGCACCGTGTACTGCTGCCGCTTCGGCCTCGCGCTGCACGGCGGACGCGAAGAGGACCTCATCGAAGGCGTCATCCCGGCCCACCCGCTCGATGTGCAGGACGCGCTCATTCATTACGCCCGCAAGGGCGCCATCATCAACTCCACCTACATGGTCTGAACGGAAAGACATGTCAACCGTCCAACTGACCAGCGGCCCCGGGCTCGGCATCCGTGCCGACCTGGCGGTCCGCGGCGCACGGATGACCGCACCGGTGTCCCGCCGGTCCGGCGCCGGCCCGTCCGACGACGGGCATGTCACGATCGCAGGCACCGGGGCCACGATTCCACTGAACCCCCTCAGCGAGTTCGTGATTGACGGTGATCGGGTGTTCCTCGACGGCGAGGACATCGGGGTCGACATCCACCCGGTCGCCCGGCCCAAGTTCTACGACCTGGTCACCGCGGACGGCGTCAGCTACGAAAAGATCGCCCGCCTGCACGGCGCGAACGTACTGGCGACGACGGTCATCCAGAAGTGCATCCGCTACAGCCAGTCACAACGCTGCCGGTTCTGCACCATCGAGGAATCCCTGTATGCCGGCGACACCATCGCCTACAAGTCACCGGAGCAGATCGCCGAGGTCGCCGCCGCGGCGGTGCGCCTCGACGGCATCGCCCAACTGGTGATGACCACCGGCACCACCAACGGAAAAGACCGCGGTGCCACCCATCTGGCCAACTGCGTGCGCGCGGTCAAGAAAGCGGTGCCGAAGCTGCCGATCCAGGTGCAGTGCGAACCGCCGGCCGATCTCAGTGTCATCGCCGCCCTCAAGGCTGCGGGCGCCACCTCGATCGGAATCCACGTCGAATCGATGAACGACGACGTTCGGCAGGCCTGGATGCCGGGCAAGTCCAACGTATCGCTCGACGAGTACCGCGCGGCGTGGGCGGAGGCGGTCCGGGTGTTCGGCCGCAACCGGGTGTCCAGCTATCTGCTGATCGGCCTCGGCGACACCGAGGACGACATCGTCACGGCGGCAGCCGAACTGATCGAGATGGGTGTCTACCCGTTCGTGGTGCCCTTCCGTCCGCTCGCCGACTCACTGGCCGCCAAGGACGGCGCGCCGTCACCGAGTTCGGAGTCCGTGGCCGACGTGACGGGCCGGGTGGCCGAGCTGCTGAAGCGGGCGGCGATGACCGGAGCCGATCAGCAAGCCGGATGCGCCGCCTGCGGAGCGTGCAGCCTGCTGTCCGCAGCGGGAGCGTGACATGACCGACAACCTGCTGATCTCCCTGCTCTCGGGCCAGATCGCCACGCCGCAACAGGACTACCTGATCACCCCGGCAGACAGCCAACCCGACAGCATCGCGCAGGAGTACGCCGCCCTGCGGCGCCACATATTCGTCGATCAGCAGGGGTTGTTCGCCGGTACCGACCGCGACGACGCAGATGACGACCCGGCCACCACCGTGCTGGTCGCGACCGACCCGGACGGCAACCTGCTCGGCGGGGTTCGACTGGCCCCGGCGCACTCCCCCGATGTGGGCTGGTGGACCGGCAGTCGGCTGGTGCTGTCCCCGCACGTACGCGGATCCGGTGTCGGACAGGCACTGGTACGCGCGGCCTGCGCGTGGGCCGACGCCAACGGGGTGCTGCGCTTCGATGCCACCGTCCAGCAGCGGTACGCGGCGCTGTTCACCGCCCTGGGCTGGGTCACGCTGGGGGACACCGATTTCGCGGGCGTCCCCCACATCCGGATGCAATGGCCCAACGACCGGTTCGACCGTCAAGTCAACGCCACGAAGGCCATCCTCGCCGACGTCCTCGGGCCACTGACCCACCAGCCCCTCGGCCTGGGTCCGGCACAGTTCCGTGGCGATGACGGCGTCCCCGTCGGCGACCCGGCCGCCGGG
>JBEVHL010000436.1:0-2825 GCA_040511255.1 Mycobacterium sp.
GGGCGAACTCGATGATCCGTTCGGTGAGAGCGGAATTCGTCGCGTCGGCGACGCCGTCGGCGTTGCGCGTCAACCGCCCCGCCGCCCAGAGCGCCCCGAGCAACACCACCACGCCCGCCAGCGCCGCCAGCCCCAACGGCCACGACACCGCCAGCAGGGCCACGGCGATGGCCAACGGCAGCAGGATCGCCCCGACCAACGGAGTCAGCAGGTTGACCAGCAGCCCCACCAGCTCGGGTCCCGTCGAGGCGATGGCCTGCCGTGCCGTTGCGGTGTGCTCTGCCGTCAGCCAGCTCAGCGCGATCGTCGGCAGCCGGTCGGCCACGTCGTGCTGGGTACCCTCCAAGACGGCGAACCCCAGGTCGAAGGCGATCCGCGCGGTGACGGTGTCGATCACCCAACCGAGCACGGTTGCGAGGGTCAGCCAGCCCAGCCACCCCCAGGCCTGTCCAGGTGAGTCGCTGAACAGCCCCGCGATCAGCGGCACCAGCAGCACCGTGCCCGCGGCCCGGACCAACACCGAGACGACGGCGGCGACCGCGTAGGCGACCACCTGGCGATGGCGGTCCGGCGGGACGAGCAGTAACAACGTGCGGATCACCGGTTCGCCTCCTGCGCTACCGAGGCGGAGCCGGACCGCCCCTGTTCCCATAGCCGTCGGTACCGGCCCTCGGCCGCGAGCAGCTCGGAATGGGTTCCGATTTCGGCGATCTCGCCGTTGTCGAGCACGACGATCTGGTCGGCGTGGGTGACGGTGTGCAACCGGTGGGCGATCACCAGCACGGTGCGCTCCCGGGTCAGCCGGGTGAGCGCTTGCTGGACAAAGTATTCCGATTCCGGATCGGCGAAGGCGGTCGCCTCGTCGAGGATCAGGATCGGGGTGTCTGCCAGGATCGCCCTGGCGATGGTCAGACGTTGGCGTTCCCCGCCGGACAGCCCGGACCCCGCGCCCAGCACTGTCTGGTAACCCTGGGGAAGCTGTTGCACCCGGTCGTCGATCTGCGCATCTCTGGCTGCGGCGCGCACCCGCTGCTCATCGGCGTCCGGCCGGGCCAACGCGATGTTCTCCGTCACGGTGCCGTGCACCAGCTGGGTGTCCTGCAGCACGAAGCCCACCTGGGCGTAGAGCTGATCGGGGCTCAGCGCCCGGATGTCGTCGCCGCCGATCCGGATCGACCCGCCTTCGACATCGTGGAAGCGAGCCAGCAGTGCCGCCAGCGTGGACTTCCCCGACCCGGATGGGCCGACCAGTGCGGTCACCGTGCCCTGCCGCAGCGTCAGCGAGACGTCCCGGAGCACCGGAACACCGGGGCGGTAGCCGAAGGTGACCCGATCGAAGACGACCGCCCCGGCCGGGTCGGCATCGTGGCGCGCAGCGGGGCGGACGTCGAGTTCGGGCTCGTCCAAAGCACTTCGGATGCGCCGGGCAGCCAGCATCCCGCCGCGGATGCCGCCAAGCCCGTAGCCGATGCCCAGCAGCCGGACCCCGAAGGTGGTGCCCAGCAGCAGGAACGGCAGCAGGTCGACGGGAATCATTCGGCCGCTGACGATCAGCGGGGTGCCGACGGCCGCGATCAGCCAGACGAACGTCGCGGGCCGGGTGGTGAGGTCCATCATGGTTTTCTTGCCGGTGAACGGCCGCTGCCAGGCCACCAGGAAGGCGATGTATTCGTCGAGACGCCCGCGGAAACTCGATGCCGCGGCGCCGCCGAAGACCCGGATGACCGGCTGGCCCTCCAGGTAGGCGCCGGCCTCACCGCTCATCCGGTCCGCCCACCGCTGCGCCTGGGCGATCCGCGGGCCGGACTGCATCGTCATGATCGACATCGTCACCAGGTACACCAGCACGGGGACGAACAGCACCAGCGCCAGTCGCCAATCCACCACGAAGAGATAGCCCAGCACCGCCACGGGGGCGACCACGGCCGTCACCGCATCGGGGATGGCGTGGGTGATCAGATAGTGCAACGCCAGCGTGTCATCGGCCACCAGCTGCTTGATCGAACCCGAACCGGCCCGGCTGAACCAACCGAGCGGCAGCCGGGCCAGCTTGGTCAGCAGCCGGCTGCGCAGGTCGCGGGAGAATCGGGCGTCGATGCGGTGCAGCCAGAAGGTCAGGCCCGCGCCGAGGGCGGTTCCCGTACCAAGCAGGGATACCGCTGTGATACCCAGTGTGGCCAAACCTGATTCGTCGCTGCCGGCCAGTAGCCGCCGGGCCAGCTCGACCAGGAGGACGAACGGTGCCAGTTGGACGAGGGTGATGATTGCCTCAAGCACACCCGAGACGATCAGCGAGGTGCGCAGCGGCGCCAGCAACCGGCCCGCTGCCTGGGACTGCCAGCTCCCCCGCGCGGGGCCGGCCGCCGGTGCCGCGACCGGTTCGGCGTCCGGCACGACGGCTTCGGGTGCTCGGCGGGTGCCCATCTCGCGGCCGTCGGTCCAGTAGGCCTGGGCGTGCACCTCGGACTTCGGGAAACCGAACTCATCACGGAGTCGGGGGCGAATGTGCTTGAGCGAACCCGCTTCCGGGGTCGCCCAGGTGTACCAGTTCGACCAGTCCCGCGCCTCGATCGCTGCGGCCAGCGAGGTCGGGTCACGGCGCGGCACCCGGTGCACGCACAGCCGCGGGTGCTCCGCCAGCGGGATCAGCAGGTCGTTGTCATCGTGCAGTTCGAGGTACACCTCGATGGGGATGTCGGCGGGAACGGCGCCGATGATCCCGTTGATCGCGGGCGTGGACGCCGCGTCGCCGATCAGCAGATACCCGGCGGGTGGGTCGTCGGGCACGCTGAAGCCGGCCGAACCCAGCGTCATCACCGGGATCG
>JBEVHL010000437.1:0-3468 GCA_040511255.1 Mycobacterium sp.
CGACGTTCGTCGGTATCCCCGCGGGCACCTGTCGGCGTCGCCCACAGCAGACGGTTGGTTGTTTCGCGGGACGGTGTCGTGGGTCAGCGGCTGGGGTCTCAACCAGGTGCTGTTGCTGGCCGCGGTCGAGGAACCCACGTCTCGGGTGGTGACGGCACTGGTACCGGTGTCGGCGCGCACCATTGCCACCCCGCTGATGTTGCGCGCGGTCGCAGGTAGCCGAACCGTGCGGGTGCGCATCGACGGCGTCGCGGTGCCTACCGCCGACGTGTTGACCGTCGAGCCTCTCGCGACGTGGGGGGCGACCGACCGTGCCGAGACCAGTGATGCGCGGCCCCATGTGTTCGGCCTGACCGCCCGGGTGCTCGACGAGTTGCGGGCCGAGGCCGCGGCGACCGATGTCGTTGCGCGCTGGGCGCCACGGGTCGCCGAAATCCGGAGCCGCGCTTACACATTGGCGGATGACGCGAAAGCCGCCGAACAACCTGACCACGCTGTTGACCAGCGGCTGGCCGTCAAGGCGACGGCAGCGGAGAATCTGGCCACCTTGTCGCAAGCCCTGTTGGTGGCCCGCGCCGGGCGCGGTATCGCCGCGGACGACACCGCCCAACTGCACGCCCGCTCTGCGTTGTTCTTCCTGGTGCAAGGCCAGACCGCCGGCGTGCGCGAGGTGCAACTTACGCGTATCGCCGCGCAGGTGCCGGCCGGCGGCGCCGGCTAGGTCGGGCCCCGCTGGTGGAATCCCGTTGTCAGGCACCGATGTTGGCCTCGACGCCCACCGGATGGACGGACTGCGTAAGGTGACGCTGTGGCCAAGCTCCTGACCCGCATCGTGACGGCATCGACGTTGGTATTCGCGGCAGTCATGAATGTCGGGACTGCGCACGCCGATCCGAATGCGCTGTGGACCATCGTGCACGACCAGTGTGTGCCGGACCAGCAATCCCACGGTGACCCGGCACCGTGTGCGGCGGTTGACGTCGGCAGTGGCTACGCCGTGCTCAAGGATTTGGTCGGAGCCACGCAGTTCCTGCTCATCCCGACAGCGGACATTCCCGGCATCGAGAGCCCGGTGTTGTTGGCGCCCGGTGCGGTCAACTATTTCGACGCGGCATGGCGGGCGCGGACCTTTGTCGACCAGCGCGCGGGTTGGACGCTGCCGCGGGACTGGATGAGTTTGGCGATCAACTCGGCTGTGTCGCGCACGCAGAATCAGCTTCATATCCACATCGACTGTGTCAGTCGCGAGGTGCGGGCAGCGCTGACCGAGCACGGTGCCGAAGTCGGCCCCGACTGGGCGCCGTTCCCGGTGCCGCTGGCCGGGCATCCCTATCAGGCCATGGCGGTCAGCGGCGAGAATCTGGATGCGGCGAACCCGTTCGTGTTGTTGGCCGACGGCGTGCCGGGTGCCCGGGCGGACATGGGTGATCGGACGCTGGTGGTGGTCGGCGCCGACCGCCCCGACGGTCAGCCCGGTTTCATCGTCCTGACCGATGCGGCCGACCCGGCGACCGGCAACACCGCAGCAGGCGAGGAACTGCAGGATCACGACGCCTGCTCGCAACCGCCCGCGGCCTGACCCTCAGGCGGTTACCGCGGCGACGACTGCGGTGGCCAACCGGTCGCAGTACTCATCGGTGACCTCCACCTGCATCACGGCCAGCCGCCAGTACAGCGGGCCGGCCATCAGGTCCATCGCCAGGCCGATATCGGTCTCTGGCGGGAGCTCGCCGCGGCGGACCGCGCGTTCGAACAACTCGGCCGCCTTGGCGCGGCGGGGTTCCCGAACCGCCTCGCCCAGCACCGTTGCCAGCTCCGGGGTGCGGGTGGCCTCGGACAGCATGTCGGGGATGATCGTCCGAGCCAGCGGGTGCATCAGGGCAGCGCGGCCGTTCGCCAGGTACTGCCTGACGTCGCCGTGCAAGCTGCCGGTATCGGGCACGTCGACCGCCGCGACGGCGAATTTCGACACCAGGGCGACGGTCAGATCCAGCTTGGACCGCCAGCGCCGGTAGACCGCGGCCTTGCCCACCCCGGCGCGTTTGGCCACCGCATCGATGGAAAGCCGGCCGTAGCCGACCCGCCCGAGCTCGGCGAAGAACGCGGCCTCGATGGCCTCGGTGACGTCGTCCTGCAGGATCGGCCCGCCCGAGGTCCGGCGTGTCTGGCTTGTCACACCCGCAGCATAGCTAAGGCGGAACACTTGCGTTCCGTTTGTGGTTGGCGTCTACTAGTCGAGACGAATCAGTATCGTTTCGTTTATCAAGGAGGCATCATGAAGTTTTTGTTCGACGACGAGTCGTTCTCATTCGAGACGCTGCGGGCGGCGGGATTCGCCAACTACGGCGGTGCCGACCTCGGCGATGTCCTGGTCACCGCCCGGGCCATCCCCGAGGGCGACGAAGTGGCCTGGCACCGCGAGTGGAAGGCCACCGCACAGCGGGTCGAAGACCAGGGGCATCGGTCGCTGGCCGGCGGCCACCGGGTGAGTGCTCGCGAAGCCTTCCTGCGGGCCTCGAACTACTACCGGACCGCCGAGTTCTACCGCCGCGACGATCCGGTCAACGACCCCGAGGTGCGGGCGCTGTCGCAGCGTTCGCGCGACACCTTCACCGCCGCGATGGATCTTTCCGACATCGGCTTCGAGGCGGTATCGATCCCGTACGACGGCACCACGCTGCCCGGCTACCTCTATCTGGTCGACGGCTCGGGTGCCGCCCGGCCGACCGTGATCTACAACAGCGGCTACGACTCGACCTTGGAGGAGTCCTACTTCGCCATCGCGGCTGCCGCACTGGCCCGCGGGTTCAACGTGTTGGCGTTCGACGGCCCGGGGCAGGGCGGCGCGCTGCGGGAGCAGGGCCTGGTCTTCCGGCCCGACTGGGAAGCCGTCGTCACCCCCGTCGTCGACTTCGCGCTGACCCGCTCCGAGATCGCCCCGAACCAGATCAGCCTGTTCGGGTACAGCATGGGCGGCTACCTGGTGGCCAGGGCGGCGGCGTTCGACACCCGCATCGCGGCGGTAATTCTCGATGACGGCATCTACGACTTCTATGCCGCCATGGCCCATATGCTGCCGCCGTTCGTCAGTGCCTGGCTGGACGAAAACAACGATGCCGCAGCCATTCCCGTGCTCAACATGTTGATGACACGCAACACGCAATTGCGGTGGGCGATCCGAAACGGGTTGTGGGTGATGGGCCTCGATTCGATTGCCGACCTGGCGCGGTCCTTCCGCCGCTACACCCTGGCCGGTGTCGCCGATCGGATCACCGCCGCCGTACTGGTGCTCGACGCCGAGAACGACCAGTTCTTCAAGGGTCAGCCGCAACTGGCCGCCGAAGCGATGGTCAACGCGAAGGTCACGCTGGTGACCCTGGCCGAAGCCGAAGGTGCAGGCGAGCACTGCCATCTCGGCGCGATGTCCCGTGCACATCAGACCATCTTCGACTGGCTCGAAAACGCACT
>JBEVHL010000438.1:0-6783 GCA_040511255.1 Mycobacterium sp.
CAGCACCGCGAGCACCTCGCCCGCCGCCACCCCGAACTCCATCTCGAATCCACGCTCGGCGACCTCGGCACGCACCTGGAGCTTGCTCACTGGCTGGTCACCAGCCTGCGGGTGCCCAGGCCAAGCACGACCACGGCCGCCACGACGACCAGCAGGATCGACAGCGCGACGGCGGCGTCGGCGTCGCTTTCCCGCTGCAGGTAGATCTCCAGGGGCAGCGTTCTGGTGACGCCTTCGCGGGAGCCGGCGAACGTCAGCGTCGCGCCGAACTCACCCAGCGAGCGGGCGAACGCCAGTACCGCACCCGAGATCAGGCCCGGCGCCAGCAGCGGCAGGGTCACCCGCCACCACACCGTCGACGGCCGGGCGCCGAGGGTCGCCGCCACCACTTCATAGTTGCGGCCTGCGGTCCTGGCGGCGCCCTCGAGTGCGATCACCAGAAACGGCAACGAGACAAACGTCTGGGCCAGCACCACCGCGGTGGTGGTGAACGCGATCCGGATACCCGCCGCGTCGAGGTACTGCCCGAGCAGCCCGAGCCGGCCGAACGTGTACAGCAGCGCGATGCCGCCGACCACGGGTGGCAGCACCAGCGGCAGCAGGATCAGCGGCCGCAGCCAGCGCACCAGCCGGGAATCGCTGCGGGCCAACACCAACGCCATCGGCACCCCGAGGATCAGGCACATCACCGTGCTGGCCAGCGCCGTCTTCAGGCTGAGCAGCAAGGCCGTCGTCGACGACGTGCTGCTGATCAGCGACCAGAAGTTCGGCCAGTCGACCTTCGCCGCCATCGCCACCAAGGGCAGCACCACGAACGCGGCCCCCACCGCCGCCGGGACGTAGACCCACCGGGGCAGGGCCGCCGGATGGCTCACCAAGCACACGATTCGCGGCAGGTCACGGCTGAAGATTAAGGGGTGGGGAACCCGCGGCACACGATTCGTTTTCCGATCGTGGCCGCGTCGAGTTTCAAGACCTAGCTACCGTCCAGTAACATTTGGCCTGATCGACGCCATCAGGCGCTGGGTTCAGCGTTGAACACGAGGAGGTCACGGCGATGGAAGTGCTGGTCACCGGCGGTGATACGGAAGTCGGCCGCGCAATTGCGGAGGGTTTCCGCGATGCCGGACATCGGGTCGTGATCTCGGGTGCACGTCGCGACGAACTCGAAGTCGCGGCCAAGGAGCTCGACGTCGACGCAATCGTCGTCGACCACACCGACCCCGCCAGCCTGACCGAGGCCCGGCCACTGTTCCCGCACCACCTCGACACCATCGTCAACGTGCCCGCACCGCGCTGGGAGCAGGGCGATCCGCGCACCTTCAGCCTGCCCGAACACGCCACCGCGTGGCGCAACGCGCTGGACGCGACTGTGCTGGCACCGGTGCTGACGCTGCAGACCCTGGGCGATCACCTGCGTTCGGGTGGCTCCGTGGTGAGCATCGTCGCGGAAAGCCCGCGCGACGGCAGCGCACAGGCGGCCATGAAAGCGGCCCTCTCCGAGTGGACCGCCGCCAGGTCCATTCACTTCGGCACCCGGGGCATCACCCTCAACGTGGTGGCCGCCGGCCACGGTCACGAGCTCGGCTACGACGGCCTGACCAACGCCGCACCGTCGGCTGCGGCCGAGTTGTCGCGCCTGACGCTGTTCCTGTCGACCCCGGGCGCACGGCACATCACCGGCCAGACGCTGCACGTCAGCAGCGGCACGCTCGCGCACTTCGGCTGATTTATTCCCCGCTTCGCGCGGAGCGAAACGGGGTTACGGTTCCGTTTAACCGTGTCTAGGGTCGGTAGCCGTGACTATCAAACTTGGCCTACAGATCCCCAACTTCTCGTACGGCACCGGCGTTCCGCAGATCTTCCCCACGGTCGTCGCGCAGGCTCAGGAAGCGGAAGCCGCCGGCTTCGACTCGGTCTTCCTGATGGACCACTTCTATCAACTGCCCGGCCTCGGCACGCCCGATCAGCCGCTGCTCGAGGCCTACACCACCCTCGGTGCACTCGCCGCGGTGACCGAACGCGTCCAGCTCGGCACCCTGGTCACCGGTAACACCTACCGCAACCCGACCTTGCTCGCCAAGGAGATCACCACCCTGGACGTGATCAGCCAGGGCCGGGCCATCCTCGGCATCGGCACCGGCTGGTACGAGCTGGAGCACGACTCGCTCGGCTACGACTTCGGCACGTTCACCGACCGGTTCAACCGGCTGCACGAAGCCCTGGAGATCATCCTGCCGATGCTCGAAGGGCAGCGCCCCACGTTCACCGGCAAGTACTACAAGACGGTCGAGGCGATGGCCGAGCCGCGCTTCCGTGACCACGTGCCGCTGATGATCGGCGGCAGCGGCGAAAAGAAGACCATCCCGCTGGCCGCCAAGCACTTCGACCACCTCAACATCATCACGGGCTTCGACGAGCTGCCCCGCAAGATTCAGGTGGTCCGCGACAGCTGCGAGAAGATCGGCCGTGACCCCTCGACGCTGGAGACCAGCATGCTGGTGGTCGCGATCATCGGTGAGGGCATCACCGCCGATGTCATCCCCGAGGACTTCCGGCAGCAGGCCGTCTTCGGCAGCCCCGAGCAGGTCGCCGACCAGATCAAGACCAAGGTGCTCGACGCTGGCGTCGACGGGGTCATCCTCAGCCCGGTCACCAGCATCGACGGGTATCACGCTGGCCCCATCACCGAGGTCGCCGAGAAGCTCAAGCCGGTGTTCGCCGGGTAATTCACCGGTGAACAGACAGGTGGTGGGTGATCTCACCGCGCTGGCGGGAAGTCCGCCGACTAACCTAGAGGTTGTATTGGGTAGTCAACAGGCGGACTTCGTCGTCAAGGAGAGCAGCAATGAGCCACCCCGGAGCTACGGCAACGGATCGGCATAAGGTCGTCATCATCGGTTCCGGGTTCGGCGGATTGAACGCCGCCAAGACCCTCAAGCACACCGACGTTGACATCAAGCTGATCGCCAAGACCACCCACCACCTGTTCCAGCCGCTGCTGTACCAGGTCGCAACGGGCATCATCTCCGAAGGCGAGATCGCTCCACCCACCCGCCTTATCCTGCGCAAGCAGGAGAACGCGCAGGTGCTGCTCGGTGAGGTCACCCACGTCGACCTGGCCACCAAGACCGTCGACTCGGTGTTGCTCGGCCACACCTACCGCACGCCGTACGACAGCCTGATCATCGCTGCCGGCGCCGGTCAGTCCTACTTCGGCAATGACCACTTCGCCGAGTTCGCGCCCGGCATGAAGTCGATCGACGACGCCCTGGAACTGCGCGGCCGCATCCTCGGTGCCTTCGAGCAGGCCGAGCGCTCCAGCGATCCGGAGCGCCGCAAGAAGCTGCTGACGTTCGTGGTGGTCGGGGCCGGGCCCACCGGTGTGGAGATGGCCGGGCAGATCCAGGAGCTCGCCGACCAGACGCTCAAGGGCAGCTTCCGCCACATCGACCCCACCGAGGCCCACGTCATCCTGCTCGACGCCGCGCCCGCCGTGCTGCCCCCGATGGGTGAGAAGCTCGGCCTCAAGGCCAAGGAGCGGCTGGAGAAGATGGGCGTGGAGATCCAGCTCAACGCCATGGTCACCGATGTCGATCGCAACGGCATCACCGTCAAGGACAGCGACGGCACCATCCGGCGTATCGAATCGGCGTGCAAGGTGTGGTCGGCCGGTGTGCAGGCCAGCCCGATCGGCCGCGATCTGGCCAACCAGTCCGACACCGAGGTCGACCGGGCCGGCCGGGTGAAGGTGAACCCCGATCTGTCCATCCCCGGACACCCGAACGTGTTCGTCATCGGAGATATGGCCTTCGTTCCCGGCGTCCCCGGCATGGCGCAGGGCGCCATCCAGGGCGGCAAGTATGTCTCGAAGATCATCCAGAACGAGGTCGCGGCGCGCGCGCACGGCAACATGCCGAAGCCCCGCGAGCCGTTCAAGTACTTCGACAAGGGCTCGATGGCGACGGTCTCGAAATACAACGCCGTGGCCCAGGTCGGCAAGTTCGAGTTCAGTGGCTTCTTCGCATGGTTGGCCTGGTTGGGCTTGCACCTGATCTATCTGGTCGGGTTCAAGACCAAGATCGCCACCATCCTGTCGTGGGCGGTGACGTTCCTCGGGCGCAACCGTGGTCAGCTGACCATCACCGAGCAGCAGGCCTACGCCAGAACCAGGCTCGAGCAGTTGCAGGAGATCGCCGCCTTGCAGGAGGCGGAGAAACAGGCCAGCTAGCTGGCTAGCTCGCTCGGAGCCGGTCGCCCTGCCAGGTCATCAGCACTCCCCCGGCGGCCAGCTCGAGCACGGTGGCACCCTGTGGCGTCGCGAATTCTTCAGCGGGGTAACGCAATTCGCTGATACATGCGCGCGGCGCCGACAGCACATCGTCGGCGATAGCGCCGGTGCCGATCTCGACGCGGTGCCGCAAGAGTGGTTGGCCTTTGATGTCGGCGCGTAAGGCTCCGCTCCACAAGCCTTGGCGCTCATCGGTTCTGCCGATCTGCACGCGTTCGCGCAGCCGTAGCGTGCCTGCCGCGTCGATGGCCGCGGTGACCGTCGAGTGATGGATGGCACCCGCAGCCACCACGGTCGGTTCCAGGTCGAGGTCCAGGCTGCCTGACACCTCGAGCTCGACACCGGCGTGAGAGGTCGTCGTGGCAGCGCTCGGCAGGGCGATGGTGGCGGCCGAACTGCGCAGGTGCAGCCGGGCGCCTGCCTCGACGACCACCCGGATGCTGATGGTGTCCCCGCCGAGCGGGGTCGCCGCGGTCGAGATCAGGTGCACGGTATCGGCCAGCGTGCACCTGGCGGCGATACCGCCGCGGCATTCGATCCGGGGCAGGCGATCTGCCCTCGCCACGACGAGGACGTCGGAGTGCATCAGAGCGCAGCCGGCGTGCGGAGTTGTTCGCGGACCCACGCCACCACCGCGGTCGCTGCCGGATCCTCGGTCAGGCTGATCAACACCGTCGGCCGGTCCTTGCGGGCCGCGGCAGCGTCGCGTCGCATCACGTCCAGATCGGCACCGACCATCGGCGCGAGGTCGGTCTTGTTGACCACCAACAGATCTGAGAATGTCACCCCGGGGCCGCCCTTGCGGGGCACCTTGTCTCCCCCGGCGACGTCGACGACGAAGATCTGCATGTCGACCAGACCCGAGGAGAAGGTCGCGGTCAGGTTGTCGCCGCCGGATTCGACCAGGATCAGCTCGAGTCGGTCGGGTCCGGTGTGCTCGGCGATCAGGTCGTCGATGGCGTCCAGGTTGGCGGTGATGTCATCGCGGATGGCGGTGTGCGGGCAGCCGCCGGTCTGTACCGCGGCGATTCGGTCGTCGGGCAGTACCGCGTTGCGGCGCAGGAAGTCCGCATCTTCGGTGGTGTAGATGTCGTTGGTCAGCACCGCCAGCGACAGTTCTTCGCGCAGTTGCCTGCACAGCGCGGCCACCAATGCGGTCTTGCCGGATCCGACGGGCCCGCCGATGCCGATCCGCAGTGCGTCTCCGTCCTGGCGGACCCGGCGGGGCCGATCGGCGTGGTCATGCGGAGTGCCGTCGATGAAATGTGGTGGCATGCTTTGTTTTCCGTTCTCTGTCAGGACGCGAACAGGGGTCGTTCGCGGTCCGCGTGATGCTGGGCCAGGGTGTCGAGCAGCGGATCGGACAGGTCGGCCAGGCCGGCGGTCGCGGCGCCGGCGGTGTCCGCGCACAGTTCGGCCAGGCCGAATGTCAGGACGGCGACATCGGCGGGATCGAGTGCGAGCAACCGTTGCGCGGCCGTCGCCGAACCCGTCATCGTGGTGTACACCAGCGACAGCGCAGTGTGTTCCGGCGCGACGGCACTGGCCCGGCCCACCATGCCTGCGACCACGGCGAGATGCGGGGTGCGGCCGAGCGGCGCCCAGTCGTCGTCGGGCCAGACCCGCTTCGCCAGCCGCAACAGGCCGCGGCCCTGGCTGCGGGACGCCTGCCGGGCGGCGGGAGACGGTGTGCGGGCATCGGTTTCGTGATCGGCGGCTTCGGCGCCGAGCGATCCCGTGTGCACGGCGACGGCTATCGACGCCGCGACCAGTCCCTGGGTCCGGATCCGGCGGCTGAGATAGGCGTGCAGTGTCGGCAGGTCGACGATGAGCCCGCTGGTGATCGCCTCCTCGACACCACCGGAGTGGACGTGCCCGCCGGTGGGCAGTCGCGAGTCGGCGAGGGTGAGCAGGGTGGCGAGCTGGGACTGCATCAGATCATCAGAACAGGAAATAGCGTTGCGCCATCGGCAGTTCGGTGGCGGGTTGCTCCTGCCACACCTCGCCGTCGATACGCACGGTGAAGGTGTCCGGGTCGACTTCGATGGACGGCAGCGCGTCGTTGTTGATCATGTCCGCCTTGCCGACCTTGCGGGTGTTGCCGACGGCGACCAGGCGGCGCCGGACATCGAGACGGTCGGCCAGTCCGTCCTCGATCGCTTGGGGCGCAACGAAATGCACCGACGTCGCGGCGGCCGCGGCCGGCGAGGCACCGAACATCGGCCGGGGCAGGACCGGCTGCGGCGTCGGGATGGACGCATTGGCGTCGCCCATGGCGGCCCACGCGATCATGCCGCCCTTGATCACCGCGTGCGGGCGCACCCCGAAGAACGCCGGTTCCCACAGCACCAGGTCTGCGAGCTTGCCCACTTCGATCGAACCGATCTCGTGGTCGAAGCCGTGTGCGACGGCCGGGCAGATGGTGTACTTCGCGACGTAGCGCTGCACGCGGTTGTTGTCGGCGGCACCGTCGCCTTCGAGGGCACCGCGGC
>JBEVHL010000439.1:0-9091 GCA_040511255.1 Mycobacterium sp.
GATTACGTCGTCACCGCCGTCCGCACCGGCGGACCCGGCGCCGGCGGGGTGTCGCTGCTGGTGGTCGAGAAGGGCACACCGGGATTCGAGGTGACGCGGCGTCTGGACAAGATGGGCTGGCGGTCCTCGGACACCGCCGAGCTGTCCTACGTGGACGTCCGGGTGCCGGCGGCCAACCTGGTCGGCGCGGAGAACACCGGCTTTCTGCAGATCGCCGGCGCCTTCGTCTCCGAACGTATCGGCCTTGCCGTGCAAGCCTATTCGAGCGCGCAGCGGTGCCTGGATCTCACCGTGGCCTGGTGCCGGGATCGGGAGACGTTCGGTCGCCCGCTGATCTCGCGCCAGAGCGTGCAGAACACCCTCGCGGAGATGGCGCGACGCACCGAGGTCGCGCGGGTGTACTCCCGGCACGTGGCCGCCCGGCAGCTCGACGGGGAGCAGAATCTGA
Organism: Mycobacterium sp.; assembly: GCA_040511255.1. Lineage (GTDB taxonomy): Bacteria > Actinomycetota > Actinomycetes > Mycobacteriales > Mycobacteriaceae > Mycobacterium. Next base: position 449 of record JBEVHL010000439.1, read on the forward strand.
TCACCGAGGTCTGCTTCGCCAAGAACACCGCCGTCGAGGCCGGTGAATGGGTCGCCCATCAGGCGGTCCAACTGTTCGGAGGAATGGGGTACATGAGCGAATCAGAGGTCGAGCGGCAGTATCGGGATATGCGCATCCTCGGCATCGGCGGCGGCACCACCGAAATCCTCACGAGCCTGGCCGCCAAGACACTTGGATATACCTCGTGACCACTCTGCAGTCCACCCTCGACCCCGCCTCCCCAGCCTTCGCCGACAATGCGAGCGCGTTGACCGCCCGGCTCGACGAGATCGGCGCCGAGCATGCCAAGGCGCTCGCCGGCGGCGGCGCCAAGTACGTCGAGCGCCATCACCAGCGCGGCAAGCTGACCGCGCGGGAACGCATCGAACTGCTGGTCGACGAGGATTCCCCGTTCCTGGAGCTCTCCCCGTTGGCGGCCTGGGGCAGCGCGTTCGCGGTCGGGGCCAGCGTGGTCACCGGAATCGGGGTGGTCGAGGGCGTCGAGTGCGTCCTGGTGGCCAACGACCCCACCGTCAAGGGCGGCACCAGCAATCCGTGGACGCTGCGGAAAATGCTGCGCGCCAACCAGATAGCACTGGAGAACCGGCTGCCGCTGGTCTCGCTGGTGGAATCCGGCGGCGGTGACCTGCCCACCCAGAAGGACGTGTTCATCCCCGGCGGCCGCGGCTTCCGCGATCTGACCCGGCTGTCGGCGGCCGGTATCCCGACGATCGCGCTGGTGTTCGGCAACTCCACCGCCGGCGGGGCGTACATTCCCGGGCTGTCTGATCACGTCGTGATGATCAAGGAGCGGTCCAAGGTGTTCCTGGCGGGACCGCCCCTGGTGAAGATGGCCACCGGTGAGGAATCTGACGACGAGTCCCTCGGCGGTGCCGAGATGCATGCCCGCACTTCGGGTCTGGCGGACTACTTCGCCGTCGACGAACTCGACGCACTGCGCATCGGTCGCCGGATCGTCGCGCGCCTGAACTGGACCAAACAGGGCCCGGCACCCCGACCGGTGCGCGATCCGCTGTTCGACGCCGAAGAGCTCATCGGCATCGTCCCGCCCGATCTGCGCATCCCGTTCGATCCGCGCGAGGTGATCGCCCGCATCGTCGACGGCTCCGAATTCGACGAGTTCAAGACGATGTACGGGTCGTCGCTGGTCACCGGTTGGGCCACCCTGCACGGCTATCCGGTCGGCATCCTGGCCAACGCGCGCGGTGTGCTGTTCAGCGAGGAGTCGCAGAAGGCCACCCAGTTCATCCAGCTGGCGAATCGGTCCAACACCCCACTGTTGTTCCTGCACAACACCACCGGGTACATGGTCGGTAAGGCCTACGAGGAAGGCGGCATGATCAAGCACGGCTCGATGATGATCAACGCCGTCTCCAACTCAACCGTTCCGCACATCTCGCTGATCATCGGCGCGTCCTACGGCGCCGGGCACTACGGCATGTGCGGCCGGGCCTATGACCCAAGGTTCCTGTTCGCCTGGCCCAGTGCCAAATCCGCGATCATGGGCGGGGCTCAACTGGCCGGTGTGCTGTCGATCGTCAGCCGCACCGCCGCCGAGGCTCGCGGCCAGCAGGTCGACGAAGAGGCCGACGCCGCACTACGCGCTGCCATCGAGGGCCAGATCGAGGCCGAGTCACTGCCGATGGTGCTATCGGGCATGCTCTACGACGACGGGGTGATCGACCCCCGCGACACCCGTAGTGTGTTGGGAATGTGCTTGTCCGCCATCGCCAATGGACCGATCGAGGGGACGTCGAACTTCGGCGTCTTCCGGATGTGACGCACATGCCGATCACCAGAGTCCTGGTCGCCAACCGCGGTGAGATCGCCCGTCGGGTGTTCGCCACCTGCCGTCGCCTCGGTCTGGCCACCGTCGCGGTCTACACCGAGCCCGACGCGGCCGCCCCGCACGTCGCCGAGGCCGACGCCCGCGTCCGGTTACCCAAGCCGAACGACTACCTCAACGCCGACGCGCTGATCGCGGCTGCGCGCGCTGCGGGTGCCGACGCCATCCATCCCGGCTACGGGTTCCTCTCGGAGAACGCCGATTTCGCGGCCGCCGTCCAGGAGGCCGGCCTGACCTGGATCGGTCCGCCGGTGGCGGCCGTGCGGGCGATGGGCTCCAAGATCGAGGCCAAGAAGATGATGGCCGCGGCCGGGGTGCCGGTGCTCGCCGAGCTCGACCCCGCGACCGTCACCGAAGCGGAACTGCCGGTGCTGGTGAAAGCGTCCGCCGGTGGCGGCGGGCGCGGCATGCGGGTGGTGCACGACCTGGCGTCGCTGCCGGGTGAGGTCGAAGCGGCGCAACGCGAGGCCGCCTCGGCATTCGGCGACGGCGAAGTCTTCTGCGAGCGGTATCTACCCACCGGGCATCACGTCGAGGTGCAGGTGCTGGCCGATCTGCACGGCACCGTGTGGGCCGTCGGTGAACGGGAATGTTCGATTCAGCGCAGGCACCAGAAGATCATCGAAGAGGCGCCCTCACCGCTGGTCGACCGCACACCGGGCATGCGCGCCAAGCTGTTCGAGGCCGCGCACCTGGCCGCGAGTGCCATCGGCTACGCCGGTGCGGGCACGGTGGAGTTCCTGGCCGACCACGACGGCGAGTTCTTCTTCCTGGAGATGAACACCCGCCTGCAGGTCGAGCACCCGGTCACCGAAGCAACCACCGGGCTCGACCTGGTGGAACTGCAGTTGCACGTGGCAGCCGGCGGCAGGTTGGCAGCGGAACCACCTGCTTCACAAGGTCATTCGATCGAGGCCCGGTTGTACGCCGAGGACCCCGCCCAGGGCTGGCAGCCACAGGCAGGCACCGTGCACCGGTTCGAGGTGCCATCCGCGCGCACCGAGTTCGAAAGCTCCGGCCGCACCGAGATCCGGCTGGACGCAGGCATCGTCGACGGGTCGACGGTGTCGATCCACTACGACCCGATGCTCGCCAAGGTCATCTCCTACGCCCCGAGCCGTCGCCAGTCGGCCCTCCTGCTGGCCGACGCGCTGGCGCGCACCCGACTGCACGGTGTGGCAACCAACCGTGACCTGCTGGTCCGGGTCCTGCGGCATCCGGCATTCCTCGACGGGGCCACCGACACCGCCTTCTTCGACACCCACGGCCTGGCCGGTCTGGCCGCCCCGCTGGCCGACCAACGCGCGACCCGGTTGTCGGCGGTGGCCGCCGCCCTGGCCGACGCCGAGTTCAATCGTTCGGCGGCAACGGTTCTCGCGACCGTGCCCAGCGGTTTCCGCAACCTGGCCTCCGGCAACGCGGCCAAGACCTACCGGTCCGGCGATGACGAGATCCGGGTCGACTACCGCTTCGGCCGCACCGGTATCGCGCTGCCCGACGACCCAGACCTGGCGGTGGTCTCGGTGACACCGGATCGGGTGGTGCTCGCCGACGGCGGCGTCGAGTGCACATTCGAGCTCGCCCGCAAGGCCGGCGATCGCTACGTCGACTCCCCGCTGGGTTCGCTACACCTGCTCGCCCAGCCGCGGTTCACCGAACCCGGTTCGGCGGTCGAGCACGGCTCGCTCGTCGCACCGATGCCCGGCCTGGTGATCCGGGTCGGCGCCCAGATCGGCGACACCGTTGTCGCGCGCCAGCCGCTGGTCTGGTTGGAGGCCATGAAGATGGAGCACACCATCACCGCGCCCGCCGCGGGAGTACTGACCGCGCTCAACGTCAAGGCGGGTGAGCAGGTCGAGGTCGGTGCCGTGCTCGCCCGCGTGGAAAGCCCGAAGGAAGAGGAAGTATGAGCGACAACAGTTTCATCGAGAACGAAGAGCGGCAGGCACTGCGCAAGTCCGTTGCCGCGATGGTGGGGAACTACGGGCAGGACTACTACCTGGAAAAGGCCCGCGCGGGGCAGCATACCGACGAATTGTGGTCCGAGGCAGGCAAACTCGGGTTCATCGGCGTCAACCTGCCCGAGGAGTACGGCGGCGGCGGCGCAGGCATGTACGAGCTGAGCCTGGTGATGGAAGAAATGGCGGCAGGCGGCGCTGCGCTGCTGATGATGGTGGTCTCCCCCGCCATCAACGGCACCATCATCGCCAAGTTCGGCACCGAGGAGCAGAAGAAGCGCTGGCTCCCTGGGATCGCGGACGGCACCACCACCATGGCGTTCGCCATCACCGAGCCCGACGCCGGGTCCAACTCGCACAAGATCACCACCACGGCGCGTCGGGACGGCAGCGACTGGATCCTCAACGGCCAGAAGGTCTACATCTCTGGTGTGGACCAGGCCCAGGCCGTACTGGTCGTCGGCCGCACCGAAGAAGCCAAAACCGGCAACCTGAAACCCGCGCTGTTCGTGGTGCCGACGGATACCCCCGGTTTCACATTCACCAAGATCGAGATGGAGATCGTCAGCCCCGAGTTCCAGTTCCAGGTGTTCCTCGACGACGTCCGGTTGCCCGCCGACGCTCTGGTCGGTTCGGAGGACGCGGCCATTGCGCAGTTGTTCGCCGGGCTGAACCCCGAACGCATCATGGGGGCGGCCAGCGCGGTCGGGATGGGCCGGTTCGCGCTGAACAAGGCCACCGAATACGTCAAGACCCGCCAGGTGTGGAAGACCCCGATCGGCGCCCATCAGGGCATCTCACATCCGTTGGCGCAGAACCACATCGAGATCGAGCTGGCAAAGTTGATGATGCAGAAGGCGGCATCGCTGTATGACAGCGGCGACGACTTCGGCGCGGCGGAGGCGGCCAACATGGCCAAATACGCCGCGGGCGAGGCCTCGGTGCGGGCGGTCGACCAGGCTGTGCAGTCCCTGGGCGGCAACGGGCTGACCAAGGAGTACGGCATCGCGTCGGTGCTGACGGCGTCGCGCCTGGCCCGCATCGCCCCGGTGAGCCGCGAGATGATCCTCAACTTCGTCGCGCAGACGTCGTTGGGCCTGCCGCGCTCATACTGATGACGACACTCGTCGACTACGCAGTCCAGGGCACCGCAGCCCGGCTGACGCTGGATTCGCCGCACAACCGCAATGCGTTGTCGGCTGCGTTGGTCGACCAGTTGCACGGCGGGCTCCGCAACGCCATCGCCGATCCGCAGGTCCGGGTCGTCGTGCTCGGGCACACCGGCGGCACGTTCTGTGCGGGCGCCGATCTCAGTGCGGGATCCGCCGGGGATCCCCGCACCGCGGCCGCGGATCGGGGGCGGGAGATGACGACCCTGCTACGCGCGATCGTCGAGTGCCCGAAGCCCGTAGTGGCCGCGATCGACGGGCATGTGCGGGCCGGCGGCCTCGGTCTGGTGGGCGCCTGCGACATCGTCGTCGCAGGCCCCCGCAGCACGTTCGCGTTGACCGAGGCCCGGATCGGGGTGGCTCCGGCGATCATCTCTCTGACGCTGTTGCCGAAGCTGACGGCGCGGGCCGCCGGCCGCTATTTCCTGACCGGCGAAACCTTTCCGGCGACGGTGGCCGCGGAGATCGGTTTGATCACGGTGGCCGCCGACGATCTGACGGCTGCACTCGACCCACTGCTCGAGGCGTTAGGCAAAGGCTCGCCACAGGGCCTGGCCGCCTCGAAGGCTCTGACAACGTCGTCAATTCTGGCCGGGTTCGACGCCGACGCGGAGCGCCTCACCCTGGACTCAGCTCGGCTGTTCGTCTCCGACGAGGCCCGCGAAGGCATGCTCGCATTCCTGCAGAAGCGCCCGCCGAGATGGGCCGAGGACACCCGCGGAGCTAACGAATAAGAGTCCGACCTTTGCGGTTGGCGAGGTTAGTCGTAGGCTCGTCACTGATGAGCAATTCAGCGCCGCGGGATGCATCGTTGCGAGCCGCAGATACCGACCGGATTCAGGTCGCGCAGTTGCTCACCGATGCCGCCGCCCAGGGTCGGCTCGACCTCACCGAGTACGAAGATCGGCTCGCGAAAGCGTACGCGGCCAAGACTCTTGACGAACTCGACGAACTGAGCGCCGATCTGCCGGGTATCGCCAACACCCGCCGCGGGGCCTGCAAGCCCGCGCCGTCGACGGTGCTGCTGGCGATCATGAGCGGCTTCGAGCGCCGCGGCCGGTGGAATGTGCCGCAGAAGATCACCACGATCACGTTGTTCGGCGGTGGTGTGGTGGATCTGCGCTATGCGGACTTCACCTGCTCGGAAGTCGACATCCGCGCGTACTCGATCATGGGCGGGCAGACCATTCTGCTGCCGCCGGAGGTCAACGTCCGAATCCGCGGCGTCGGGGTGATGGGTGCGTTCGAGCACAAGATCAGCGACACCGGTGCTGCGGGTGCGCCGCACATCAACATCAGCGGCTTCTCCCTGTGGGGCGGTATCGGCATCAAGCGCAAGAAACGCCGCCCACAGCTCGGCCTGGACAGGGCCTAGCGGCAGTCAGCCCGTAGTGGGCATTCGAGAAACCCTGCGGTAGCACGGTTTCCGCGGCCGGCCCGGTATGGCAACCAATACCGGCGCCACCGAAGAAAATCGGCCCCCTCCCGGTTGGGGAGGAGGCCGATCTTCGTTATCCGACTGGTGCTAGTCGCTCGAGGCCTTGACCTTCTTGGTCGGCTTCGCGTGCTTCGGTCCTGCAGCGGACGAGGACGAGGCACTGGACTTGGCCGCGGACTTGGCTTTCGCCGCCGCGGGAGGAGTCACCTTGGTCTCGGTGCCGTCGGCGCCTGCGGCACCGGGCGTACCGCCGGGGCCGGACACGCCACCGGCGCCGCCAGTGCCACCGGTCGGTGTTCCGATGTTGGTCGGATCAGGAGCGGTCACCGTCGCGTTGCCGCCGGCACCACCCTTGCCGCCGGTCCCGGAGAACGTGTTGCCGCCCTGGCCGCCGTCGCCGCCAACCGCGACGCCCTCGTCGTCAGGGGTGATCGCCACGGCCTTACCACCGGCGCCGCCGTCGGCGCCATCGCCCGAGAAGCCGCCGCGGCCACCGGAACCGCCGAAGCCGCCGTAGGCGTCACCGTTCACCGTGGATGCCGCGCCGCCGGCGCCACCCTTGCCACCGTTGCCCGTGAAGATGCCGCCCTGGCCGCCGATACCGCCGTCGCCGCCGACCGCGGACGCGTCGCCGCCCTCAGCCTCGCCGGTGGTGGGGTTGATGTCGTCGCCGCCGTTGCCTGCGTTGCCGCCATTGCCGGCCAGCAGACCGCCCCAGCCGCCGTTGCCGCCGTTGCCCGCGAGCACGGTCTGGAGTCCGGTGGTGGCGTTGTAGACGGCGTCCACGCCGTCGCTGCCGTTGCCGCCGTTACCGACGAAGAAGCCGGCGTTGCCGCCGCTGCCGCCGTTGGCTCCGTCGCCGCCGTTGCCCCACAGGATTCCGGCATTGCCACCGTTGCAGTTGGTTCCACACGTGGCCGCATCCGCATCCGCACCGTCACCGACGAAGAAGCCGATGGGGTTGCTCAGATCGAACGTGGGCAGGCGGCCGATGGTGTCGTTCACGCTGTAGGCGATGATCCCGGGGATGCCGACGTTGCCGCCGTCGAAGCCGTTGATGTACGACGTCGCCAGCTCGGAGAGGCCGGGAATCGGCTGCACCGCCGTGGCCGCCGCGTTGACGATGATCGCCGGTGCGGAGTAGGCGAGGTTGATCGCGTCGACCACCGGGCCGAGCCCGACCTGCTGGGCCGCAATCTGGATGGCTGGGCCGGCGCCGAGCTCGTAGTAGTAGTTCACCAGGGTCGGATCCGTCGAGACACCGTCCCACAGGAGGTTGTCGGCCACCAGGTAACCGACGCCACCCAGGCCGTCGACCGTGATCGGGTAGTCGCTCGCGCTGTAGGGGAAGTACGGGTTGTTCGCAGGCACCCAGCCGCCGTAGCCGTTGTAGTAGGCGTCCTGGTAGTCGGCCGGCGACAGCGACAGCAAGCTGGCCAATGTCGTCAGCTCGTACTTGGCGTTCGACAGCTTGGTGGGCGACGGAGCCGAGGCGGCAATTTTCGTGTCCCCAGCGGAAAGAAGCGTCGGCGTACCAGCGACGATCAGCGCAGCGCTCGTAAGTGCGACGCCGGCCGCGATGAATGGCTTGAGTGCCATGTAGTTAGTGCCCCCTTTAAGGACTGGGTGACGGAATCAGGCGGAGCCCAACGTCAGCTGAAAAGAAACTTAGAAAACCTGATGAATCCTATGATGTGGTTTGCCGGACGGCAAGCGCTTCACAGTGCCAAAGTAGCTGCGTCGTAAACGGCCACAGCGACGGCTCCCGCGTTGGACAGCAACATTCCCGCCGCATCTGTTACTGGCAAAGTCCCCAGCGAGCGGCACAGTCAACGTCGCCGTCATCGGACCGACACCTGACGGGCCCAGTGGTGCCAGGCGGCAGTTCATCTACGCCGCCCTTCGCTCGGGCTAAGGCGAGACAGTTCGTGTCGTTTGCTCGCGACCCCGGCCCGTCACGCCGGGTTTACCTGCGAGTTCATTTTTGCCCAGACTAGCGTCGCAACCCGCCGCGTGGTGGCCTCCCTCGTGCGCGGGCCGAACGTGGCGCACGCCGGTGGTAGCACCGCCTTGAGCTCGCCATCCTGCAGGCGTTCACTCAGCAAAGTTCGCCATAGCCGGGCAAAAGGGAAAACGACCAGACCACAATGCGCCAATATATTAACGTTCACTACGCAAAAGTCCTGTTCGCAAGTACCTCGGGTTTGCCGG
>JBEVHL010000440.1:0-13733 GCA_040511255.1 Mycobacterium sp.
ACACGTTCCGGATGGTCGCCAGCTGGCGCGACATCCAGGACGCGGTCTCCGCCTGGGTCTGCCACGGCGCCCTGTTCCGGTTCCCCGACCTGAAGATCGCGGTCATCGAAAACGGCGCCACCTGGCTGGCGCCCCTGCTGTCCACCATGGCCGATGTCTACAAGAAGGCGCCGGAGGGATTCGGGGGCGACCCGGTGGCCGCGATCAAGCGCAGCATCCACGTCAGCCCGTTCTGGGAAGAGGACCTGGAGGCCTTGGCCGAGCTGATCGGCGTCGAGCGGGTGCTGTTCGGTTCGGATTACCCGCACCCCGAGGGGCTGGCCGAGCCGGCCCGGTACATCAAGGAGATCGCGAACATGCCGCTGGAGCAGCAAGCGCTGATCATGGGCGGGAACCTGGCCCGGCTGCTATCTGTTTAACTCGTCAACCGGTCAGCGTCGCTTTAAGGTCCGCCATCGCGTCCCGCATGACCTGGTCGAACGTCCGGTCGTTCGCGTCGTCGACCCACAGTTCGAAGCCGACCTTGAACACCGCGATGCCCGCCTCGGCGGTCAGCATCGCGGCCGGTTCGCCGACCCCGCGACCGCGCAGCGCCTCGGCCACCGCCGCCGCGAGCGACGCCATCTTGATCAGCTCCCGCTCCTGCAGGCTCGAGTTGGCCGCGATGACCGCTTGCCGCTTCCTGGCATGAGCGCGGCGGTCCTCGAAGAAATCTGAGGCGGCCGCCAGCGCGGCCGCCACCGCGTCGAGGGGGGACGCCGAATCTGGCGCTTCTGCAACCGCTTTCGCGAACAGCACCGGCAGATCCTCCGAACCCAGGAACAGCACCTCACGCTTGTCGGCGAAGTACCGGAAGAACGTCCGCTCCGTGAGTCCCGCCCGCTCGGCGATGTCGGCGACGGTGGTGGGTTCGAAACCGCGCTCGCCGTACAGCTCCAGCGCCGCCTGTTGCAGGCGGCCCACCGCGTCCGGCTGCCATCGACCCATGCCGGGATATTACTTGATGACAGAGTCTGACATCGAGGCTATGGTTGTGATGACAGCATCTGACATCACAATGGAGGTTCTCATGCGCGTACTCGTCACCGGCGCATCCGGCTGGATCGGCTCCGCCGTCGTTCCGGAACTCATCGGCGCAGGCCATCAGGTGATCGGCCTGGCCCGCTCGGACGCCTCGGCCGCCGCACTCACCGCGGCCGGCGCCGAGGTGCACCCGGGTTCGCTCGATGATTTGGACGGACTGCGCAGCGCCGCCGCCGCAGCCGACGGCGTCATCCACCTGGCGTTCAAGCACGATATCGCCTTCTCGGGCGACTTCGAGGGCGCCGTCGCCGCCGACCGGCAGGCCATCGAGGCGTTCGGCGACGCACTCGCCGGCACCGACAAGCCGTTCGTGATCGCCGCCGGACTGCTCGGCATCGCCGAGGGCGTGGCCACCGAGCAGGACGGGCGGGGCGATGCCGCAAGTGCCGGTTTCGCCGGTCGGCTGGCGAACGCGCAGCTGACGCTGTCGCTGGCCGACCGCGGGGTGCGCGCCTGCGTGCTGCGGCTTCCGCCGACCGTGCACGGCGACGGCGACAACGGCTTCATCTCCTTCCAGGTCGGCATCGCGCGCGACAAGGGCGTCTCGGGATACATCGGCGAGGGCACCAACCGCTGGTCCGCGGTCCACCGCGGGGACGCCGCGACCCTGTTCCGCCTGGCGCTGGAAGGGGCGCCGGCCGGTTCCGTCCTGCACGCGGTCGGCGACGAGGGGGTGCCCGTCCGGGTCATCGCCGAGGTCATCGGTCGCCAGCTCGACCTGCCCGTCACCGAGATCGCGCCTGCCGATGCGGGCGCGCACTTCGGTTTCCTGGCAGGCATGCTCGCCGCCGACGGTGCCGCCTCCAGCGCCATGACCCAGGAACTGCTCGGCTGGCACCCCACCCAACCCGGGCTCATCGAGGATCTGGAAAAGGGTCACTACTTCACCGGCACCCCCGCGTGACCACCGGAGTCCTGCTGACACCGGACCGCGGCGCCACGAACGTCGTGGCCGCCACCGTCGATCAGGCGCGGGCGGCCCACGACGCCGGGGTCCGTCAGGTATGGCTGGGCCAACAACTCGACTACGACGCCACCGTGCTGGCCGCGGTGATCGGCTCGGCCGTGCCGGGGTTGGCGGTGGGCACCTCGGTGCTGCCGATCAATCCACGCCATCCGCTGATCGTCGCCGCGGCGGCGCAGACCGCTCAGTCCGCGGCCAACGGTGGGTTCAGCCTGGGCCTCGGCCTCGGCGTGCCGATCTTGGAACAGATGGCGTTCGATATCTCCGCGACCCACACGATCCAGCGGTTGCGTGAGTTTCTGACGGTGCTGCGGGCGATCAACGATCACCGCACAGTGGAGTTTCGCGGCAGTCAGTACACCGCCGTCGACACGCCGTACATGCCGGTTGCCCTGGCGGGCACCGCACCGTTTCCGGTGTATGTCGCCGCGATGGGCCCAAAAGCGTTGCAGGCCACCGGCGAACTGGCCGACGGCACGTTGCTTGCGCTCGCCGGCCCCCGCACCATCACCGAATTCATCGTGCCGACCATCAGCCGGGCGGCGGCTGACGGCGGGCGCCCGGCGCCGCGGGTGATCGCGATGGTGTCGGTGGCGGTCACCTCCGGGACCGATGCGGACAACGAGGCCGCCAGGTCCGCTGCCACCGACAGCATGGGCATGTACGACATGGTGCCGTCGTATCAGAAGGTGATGGCCCGCGAAGGCGTGTCCAAAGCAGGCGAGCTCGCGGTGATCGGCACCGCGGAAGCCGTCACCAAACAGCTGACGGCCTACCTCGACGCCGGAGCCACCGAGATCGCCGTGGTCCCGCTGCAATCCGGGACCGATGACCTGCGCCGGGTCTGGGATGTGGTGGCCGCCCTGTAGACAGCCTCAGCGGCGCCAGAAGTCGTACTCGTCGCGGCCGGGCCGGAAGCCGGCCGCTTCGACGATGTCGACCGCCACGTCGAAGAAGCGTCCGACCCGGACCGGCACGTGGGCATCGCTGCCGAAGGAGACCGCACCGCCGCCCTCCTCGTACCACCAGCGCATCAAGGTGGTCGACGCCAGCGGGCTGGTGGTGTTGAGCTCGAGCGCCCGGTCAGAGGTGGCGAGCGCGCGGAACACCGCCCGGTATTCCTCTTCGAAGTCGGCTTCGCGATACTCGCCCGCATGCCGGACCGGCCAGTACCGGCGGGGGTAGTCGCAATGTGCGAGCACCTGAAAGACGTCGGAACCTTCGACCAGACTGAGCAATTCGCCGAAGTAGTCGCGCACCACCACGTCGGCGGGGAGCTGCCCGAACAGCCGGTCGGCATAGATCAGCCGACCGTCGTGCACCACGGAATGCAACGAGCCCAGCACCCGGTCGAACTGCCCTTGCTTCAGTACCGCGGCCACGCTGCCGGCGAAGTGGTGCGGTTCACCGGCCTCGATCCCCGACAGAACACGCAACCCCGGGAACAGCCCGCGGCACTTCTCGACACTCGCGAGGTAGCCGTCGACGTCGACGGGCAGCACCCGTTCGCGACCGGGGAGGGCGCCTACCGGACGGTCGTCGTCACCCCATTCGGTGAAGTCGACATGTTCGGTGAACGCCACGGTCGGCAGACCGATCTCGACGGCGTGCCGACAGGTCTCTTCCATCGAGGCGTTCACGCCCGTGTCCCAGGAGAACTCGGAGTGCACGTGATTATCGGCGGGGAGCATCCCGATGATCGTCCCACGCGCGACGGGTCAGCCGCCCGGCGCGAGACCCGCCGTTCAGGAAGGCTTCATCCAGCGCCACTGACAGTCCGACCACGGTTGGGCGTCGGGCAGCGCCTCGGCCACCGCGGTGAACACCCCCGGCCACTGCACGGCGTCGTAGTCGTCGCCGGAGATCCAGCCGCCGGGGACCACCTTCGGTAGCCAGGCGGCGATATCGGCGAGCACGCTGTCGTAATCGTGTCGGGCGTCGATGTGCACCCAGTCCAGGGACGCGTCGGCGAACAGGGCCGCGCCGGCCAGCGAATCGCTGATGATCAACTGGACGTGGTCGCCGTAACCGCAGTTCAGAACGTTGCGGTGCAGTTGACCCGCGAAGGTACCGCCCCCTTCGTCGACGACCGCCCCGTGGGCGTTGATCTCGGCGGTGCCTTCCGGTCCGCTGCCCCGGCAGGTGTCCACGCCGACGATCGAGATCTGCCGTCCGCCGCCGACGACGAGTTCGGCCAGGGAGCACAGGCTCTTGCCGAGGTAGTTGCCGACCTCGACGAACCGACTGCCGTCCGGGAAGTGCCTGACGGCCTCCTCCTGGCCGTCGCGCCACCGGAACCAGCCCGGAATCGCCGACCAGTGCAACGTGGGAACCTCTTCGCCTGCGTGCGCCGTCACCGTCATGCGGTGCAGGTACCCGCTCATCTGACACCGCAACCGTCCCGCGCGGACTCGCACCGCCCTGGGTGCATCACGACATACGCAGGGAGTTGTCCGCAGCTCAGGCGTTCAGTGAATCCTGGTTCGTCTTTCTGATTGACTCGTCGACCATGCGACTGTCTCGACGCGCGATGTGGTTGTCGGCGCTGTTCGTGCTGGCATCCTCAGTTGTGCCGGTGGCCCCGGCTGGTGCCGATGTGCCGGACTGGTCTGGGCTCGATGCGCGCGCGTTCGCCGGCCCGATACCTCCGCCGGGGACCACGGTCGCGTCCGTGCCGTTGGATCTCGCGCTGTCGCTCACCGGCGCCGGCCCTGCGTACCGCGTGCTGTATTCCACAGTCAATCAGCATGATCAGCCCGCGGTCAGCACCGGCGCGGTGTTCCTGCCACCCGGCCCGGCACCCGAAGGCGGGTTCCCGGTCATCGCGTGGGCGCACGGCACCGTGGGCCTCGGTGACGACTGCACTCCGTCTGCGCTGCCTCGAAGCCCGCGCGATGATGAATACCTGTCGCACTGGCTGGGCGAGGGCTACGCCGTCGTTGCCAGCGACTACGTCGGCCTGGGAACACCCGGTCTGATGAGCTACCTCAACAGCGTGACCACCGCCCACGGCGTCATCGACTCCGTGGTGGCCGCCCACACCATGGGGCTGCCGTTGTCACCCAGGTGGGCCATCGTCGGCCAGTCCCAGGGCGGCGGCGCTGCCATCAGCAGCGCTCGCTGGGCCTCCGAATTCAGTGCGGGCACCGGTCTGGACTACCGCGGCGTGGTGGCGACCGGCACACCCGCGAATATCGACCAGCTGGTCTACCAGACTGGCCCAGACTTCCAGCTACCCGAACTGGGGCCGATCGCCAACGCATACACCGCTTACATCCTTGCCGCGCTGCGCGAGGCACGACCGGATCTCAATGTCGGCAGCGTGCTCAGCCCCGCCGGAAGTGACGCTGCTGACCGGGCCGAAACCGTTTGCACCCAGCCACTTTCCGAGCAACTCGCCAATCTGACGCCGTCGGCATTTTTCACCGCGTCCCTGAATTCGATCCCCGGCATGGCCGACGCGCTCTATGCATTTATGGGCACCCCTTCCACCGGTTTTGACCGACCCATTTTCCTCGGTGTCGGCCTGCTCGACCAGGATGTGCCACCCACGTCGACACTGGCGTTCTATGACCAACTGGTCGCCAACAATCAGAACGTAACCCTGCACATCTATCCCGAGGAAGACCACAGCGGCACCGTGCTCGCATCGCTGGTCGACTCCACGCCGTTTCTACGCGCAGCGCTCGCCGACGACTAACCGGTCGCCCGCGACGAGGCCCGTGTCAGTCGGTGAACGCGGCGGCCAAGGACACGTCGGCCAGGGCCCGCAACATGTCCAAGTCGTAGCCGAACGCGTCGGCCACGGCGCGATAGTTCTCCGCAAGATGTCCACCGAAGTAGGCGGGATCATCGGAGTTCAGTGTCACCAGGACCCCGGCGTTCAGCAGCGCAGGAAGAGGGTGAGCGCGGAGGTCGGGCACGCAATTCAGGCGCACATTGGATAGCGGGCAGACGGTCAGCGGTATGCGATCGGTGGCCAACCGCTTCAGGAGCGCGCTGTCCTCCACCGCGCGGATTCCGTGATCGATCCGCTCCACCCCCAGCACATCCAGCGCCTCCCAGATGTACGCGGGCGGGCCCTCCTCTCCGGCATGCGCCACCTTGTGCAGGCCGAGTTGCTCGGCGGCAGCGAACACCGCGGCGAATTCGCCAGGCGGATAGCCGACTTCAGCCGAGTCGAGCCCAATTCCGATGAGCGAATCCCGGTAGGGCGCCAGCTCATCGAAGGTCCGGATGGCATCGTCGGGTCCACGATCGCGCAGGAAGCACGCGATCAGCCCCGCCGAAATGCCATACCGCTCCGACGCTCCTCTCAGTGCGCTGCTCAAGCCTGCCATCACCTCAGCCAGGGGCACGCCCCGCGACGTGTGCGCCTGCGGGTCGAAGAAGATCTCGGCCCGCGTCACCCCGTCAGCAGCGGCCTTGACCAGATAGGCGTCAGCCATATCGGCGAAGTCTTCGGCACTGCGCAGCACCGCCGCGCAGTCGTAGTACACATCCAAGAACGACTGCAGGTCGACGAACTCATAAGCCGCTTCCAGCGATGCCATATCGGGGTACGCCAGTTCGACGCCGTTACGCTCGGCCAGTGCAAAGACGGTGTGCGGCTGCAACGTTCCCTCGATGTGCACATGAAGTTCAGCCTTGGGCAGCGCCGCAATCGACTCGCGGTCCGGGAGATGCGAGCTCCCTCCGTTGATCGCGCTCATGCCGCGGACGGTTCCAGGTCGTCGATGAGGATCATCGGAGAAGGCCGCGATGTCGCAGTTCACGCATGGGTTCGACGTCACGTAATGGGCTGTCGTGCAGCATTTCCCAGCGAACGCGTCCGAGTTGTCGGCCGGAGTCACGAACCCTGGTGGCCATGGTCGGAGTGACGATCCAATCGACCGGGACATCGTGTTCTTCACCGACGAGGACCTCGTCGACGACCTGGCAGTCGTGCACGACGTCGACGATCTGGCTGTCATCGTCGACACGCCCGATCTCGCTGAGCATCGCCCACTCCAGATCGAAATAGCCGTGCCCCTTCCCGAAACGCACACCGTTGGCGCTCACCGCCGAACCACCGGTGACCAGCAATGTGATCGGCGCCAGTTCTTCGATCTCGGCCAACGTCACCGGGCGGGCGTACCGATCCATCCCGTCAAGGGTGGCTGCATAGCGGCGGTCGGCTTCAGGCACCACGTTGGCCTCCAGATACAGAAAACCCCGTACCAGCCCATAGGTCGTCATCAGAAACGGTCGCTCATCGCGCATCGCCTGCAGCCGAAAGGCTTCGGTGCTGTTGTCGGGGGTGATGAACATCAGGCCGCCGTCCTGATAGACGTCGAGTTCGGTGACCTTTCTGGCGCACGTGTCGCTGCCGTCGAAGTCGGCGATGAACGACGAGAAATCCCAATGGAATCGAGAGTCGGGGCGAGCCACCTTGGCCAGCTCAGACCAGATCCGCTCGCGATGCTGCGCCGTCTCGGCGGCAGAGAGTGTCCTGGATTTCTCCGAGTTCATTGCGTTCTCCTGGTGAGGCGGTCCTGGAAGGCCGGGGCCGTTATCTGTTCGCGGACCGTAATTCGCCCAGAGTAGGCCGTCCGGCCTGGCCAGTCGCGGCGTGCTCCGCCAATGGCCGGCGCGGCTAGGCGCCGGTCAGGTGTTCGCGCAGCGCGATGGTCAGCTGCACCCGGGACTTGACGCCGAGCTTGCGGAAGACCGCGCGGAGGTGGGTGTTCACGGTGTTCGGTGACACCCCGAGTTCCGCCGCGGCCGACCGGTTGGTGTGCCCGGTGCCGATCAGGTCGACCACCCGCAACTCCGTCGGGGTCAGGGCCGCCCAGCCGGCCTGCGGCCGCGGCACCGGCTGGTTGATGCGGACCCCTCGAATACCGTGCCGCCGCAGGGTGGTTGCGACGGCCTTGCTCCGCGAGAGCGTGCCGACCCGTTCGTAGATCCCCGCAGCCTCGACCAGGGCGGCGACCCCCTGGTCGGTGCGGCGTCGGTCCAGCAGGGCGGAGCCGTATTCGCTGAGTGCATCGGCGAGCACCAGCGGTCTCGGGGAATTCCGCAGCACCGCGACTGCCTCCCCGAGCATGGCAATGTCACCGGTCAGCGTGCCGCGAATCTGCAGCGCGGTCCCCCGCATCGTTGGAACACCCGGATTCCGTTGCGCGACAAGATCAGCCAGATCAGCCGCCTTGGCGGCGAAGTCGGTTTCGCCTGACATCATCCCGACCCGAGCCAGCAACCGTATCCACGGATGGGACCACTGCCAGGAGTCCCGGAAGGTCTCCACACTGGCCAGCAGTGGCCGCAGGATGGTCAAACTTGCTCTGTAATCACCCTTTTCGGCTTTCAACCAGGCCTGCATCAGGCGGAGCCGGGTGACCCGGAGCTCGTCGTCGGCTTCCGCGTCGGCTTCCAGCGCAAGCAGCACCTCCGCGGCCGCGGCCGGATCCCCGCGGTAGATTGCGGCGCCGACCAGCACCGTGCAGGCGTTGAGCCGATACGCGTAGTTGCCGATCTCGTCGGCCAACCGCAGTAGTGTGCGGGCGCCCGCCTCACCTGCGTCGAACCGGGCCAGATGATGGTCCTGCCACATCTGGGCGTACAGCATCGACGGCAGCAGCCGGTCCACATCGTCATGGTCGTCGCGGATCTTGGTCAGCATGGCCTCGGCCTCGTCGTACCGGTCGAGGTGTTGCAGGGTGCGGATCTCCTCGGCCTGGTGCGCCGAGTCGGACAGCCGCCGTAGGTCGGTGAAGCGGTCCAGTGCGACTCCGTGCCGACCTTCGTTGCGGGCAGCTTCGATCAGGGTCCGAACCGCCAGGCGCTGAGATTCGTTGTCCTGCAACCGTTGTCCCTCTGCCAACGCCATCTGGGCCAAAGCCTCGGCCCGCGCCGCCGACTCCGTCCTCGAGGCCGCCAGCGCCTGAGCAGATGACAGCTGGGCCCGGGTGGGCGCTGAGACACCGTCGAGCGCCAACGCACCGCTCGCGCGCCGGTGCATCTGGACGCAGTCGCCGGTGCACCACAACGCCCGGCAGGCCTGCAGCTCGATCCTGGCGACGACCTCATGGTCGACGGCGACCTGCAGCAGCCGATCCGCCAGCGCGACCGCCTCACCTTCCCGCTGCGCACCGACCAGGGTCGCCACGGTGCGCTCCCCGGTCGGCAGCCACAGCGGGTGCTCGGGCGAGGCCAGTGCGAAGGCCCGCTGCGCCAGCTCGACCGCCTGGTCAGGCAACGACACCAGGCACTCCGCGGCAGCCTGCTGCAGGGCGAGAATCGCTTCTTCGTCGTCGCGGACGGCGCTGGCGCGGAAATGAGCCGCCGCGGCCAGCGCCGGGCTGCCGCCGGCGACGATGAACCGCGCGCAGCCCCGGTGGCGCTCCCGCCGATCGTCCGGGGCGATATCGGCGTAGACGGCTTCGCGAACGAGGTCGTGGGGGAAGAACAATTCGCGGTCGGCGGTGTTCAGCAGTCCGTGATCGCGGGCTTCGCGGATCAGCAGCCCCGTCTCGGCCTCCGAGAGATCACCCAACAACGCCGCGGCGTCCTCGAATCCCAGGCCGCGGCCCCAGACCGCGGCCAATCGGACCAGTTCAGCCGCCCGCCAAGACAGGTCGGCGATACGTTCCCGCACCCCGACCATCAGTTCCGAATACAGGTCGCCCATATCGGTCAGGCTCTGGCCGCGCTCGTACCGTCGGGCCAGGCCGTCGATCACCTGTACCGCCCAGAACGGGTTACCGCCCACCCCGCGCAGCAGTTCCCGAGTCTGCGGAGACGGCGCCACCCCGAGTCGGTCGGCGGCCAGCTCATCGATGTCGGTGATGGCCAACGGCCCCAACGAGATTGGCGTGATGGTGGTGGCGCCGTCGGTACCGGCGATCATCTCTTCGAGCGGGCCACTGGGCACCCACCGGCTGGTGACGGCCCACACGACCGGGGAGCCCGCCAGTCGGGCCGGCAGCACCCGCAGCGCAAAACTGGTCAACCGGTCGGCCCACTGCACATCGTCGATGGCGATCAGCACCGGCGACACGGTGGCCAGCTCTTCCAGCAGGGCACCGATCCGGTCGACCAGCCACAGCGGCCGGTCATACAGCGGTGCCAGGCTGGCGAACGCATCACCCGGCAGCAGCGGAGCCGGGCCGGAGCGCAACGAAACCAGCAGCGGCGCCCCCGGTGCGATCTGATCACCCTGTTCGGCCTTGCCCGACCCGACGGTGAAGCCGGACCGGGACGCCTCCTCCAGCAGCGATCGCAGCAGGGCCGACTTCGCGATGCCGGGCTCGCCGCTGATCACCACCAGCGCGCCCTGCCCGGTGCGTGCGGCACGACGCAGCGCACCCAACGCACGCGACATCGCCTCGCTGCGTCCCCGCAGGACGGTCTGTCCCATCAGCGGCCCACCCGGGTCATGCCGAATATCCCTCGCCCATGTGCGCTACGACCACGCCGCGTCGGCGTGACGGATCTAACAGCGCTCAGAGAGTCTATTTGTTCCCGGCCGTCAGTTATCGCCGGGCGAGATCGACGATCCGCAGCTCGACGAGCTGATCGACGTAGCGCGAGCCTTCCCGGTCACCCGGCATGACCAGCCTGGGTTGGGTCAGGGGCACCCCGTCCTCGGTGTAGGCGACCAGCGCCGGCGTCGCCGCCAGTTCCGGCGAGATCTCTCCCCAGGACACCGCGGCGCTGTACCCGTCGGCCCCTATCGCCAGGATCGTGACAGACAGCAGCGGGTGCTTGGCGGCCCGATCGACATCCAGGTCGGCGCCGTTGACGATGTCGGCCAGGGCCGCCCCGACATAGGTGTGCGATTGCGGCCCGGCGCTGGTCTCGAAGGTCACCGATTGGGTCTGCGGGGGCATCGCCGCCAACGCGTCCATGGTCAGGGCGGTGGCTTGATGGACGTCTCCGGTCACCGTCACCGTGCCGGGGTGCACCGGGTCGTCGGCGTGGGACACAGCGGACGAACCTGCGACGAGGACTGCCCAGGCGACGGCCACCACGCCGACACGCTGCACGAAGGAGGTGATCGGCGGAAACATGCGGTCAGACTGCCATATCTGCGCTGCGCTACCGGACGAGAAGGGAACAGCCCCGTGAGAAGTTCGCCCACCGTTGTCGCGCTGCTGTTGCTGACAGTGGCCACCGGATTCGTCGACGCCGCGTCATACCTGGGGCTCGGCCATGTCTTCGTCGCCAATATGACCGGCAATGTGGTGTTCTTCGGGTTCGCCGCTGACCCGGCCTCCGGGCTGTCGGCACTCATGGCAGCGGTGGCGTTTGCGGCGTTCCTCGTCGGCGCGTTCGTGGGTGGCATCGCGGGACGGGTGTGGTCCGGCCGCTCCCGGCTCTGGCCCCCGATCGTGTTCGGCGGGCAGGGCGCCGTCCTGGTCGCGACCGCCGTTGCCGCCTGGTATTCGCCGCCAGCTGCGGAGGGGAACGGGCGGGCTTGGCTGATCGCGGCCCTGGCCGTCGCGTTCGGACTGCAGAACGCCACAGTGCGCAAAATCGCGGTACCCGACCTGACCACCACGGTTCTCACACTCACCGTGACCGGTCTGGCGGCAGACAGCCGGCTGGGCGGCGGGCCGGGGGCCAAACCGGTCCGCCGGATCGGTTCCATCGCCGCGATGCTGGCCGGCGCTGCGGCCGGTGCGTTACTGGTGCGCGAATCCCTGGCGCTGCCGATCGCCGCCGCGGCCTGCTGTGCGATCGCGGCAGCGGTGATCTTTGCGACCGCACCGGCCCGCTGAAACGTCAGGCCTGCTCGGCCAGCCAGCCCGCCGCCAGCGAGGTCCAACCCTCGGCCTGCCCGGCGCCGTGGGCCAGTCCGAGACCGTGTGGGCCGTGAGCGAAGACGTGCAGGCAGTGTGGGCGTCCCGCTGCGGCCAGCGCGGATGCCAGGCGGTAGGAATGCTCGACCGCGACATAGCTGTCCTCGGCGGTGTGCCACAGGAACATCGGTGGGGCGCCCGGCGTCACCAGACGATCCAGACTGGTCACGAATCTGTCCTGGTCGCTGGGCGAGTCACCCAACAGGATGTCCTGAGAGCTGCGGTAAGTCGGCAGTTCCATCGAGGTGATGGGATAACCGAGGACGGCGAAATCGGGACGCTGTTCGGCGGTTGAGTCCGGCGCCAGCGCCGCATGGCCGGCCAGGTGGCCACCCGCGGAAAAGCCCATCACACCAACATGATCCGCGTCTCGGCGCCGCGCGACGATCTCCTCCCGCACCGCATCGAGCGGTCCGGGGTGGCGCGCCTGCAGTGGATAACGGAACACACTCGCCGAGTAACCCAGCGATTCCAGCCAGTCGACGATGGGTTCGGACTCATGTGCCGTGTGCGACGAGTAGCCCCCACCCGGCAGCACCACGATGTGGGTACTCATGTCTGCACACTAGTGCCGCGGATGTTTAGACCCCTGGCCGACGTGGAACGCAGCGACGCCCGCCGTCATCTATCCGAGGAGCTTTCTTGCACGTCAGTACCGCCCGCTGCCTCACCGTCGCCGGCCTTTCCACCTGGGGTCTACTGGTGGGGGGACCCTTGCCCTCCGCTGCGGCCGCACCGTGCCCGGACATCGAGATCGTCTTCGCCCGCGGTACCACCGAGGCGCCCGGGGTCGGCGGGATCGGACAGGCGTTCGTAGACGACGTCCGCTCCCAGGTCGGCACGAAGTCAGTCGGGGTCTATGCCGTCGACTATCCGGCCAGCAGCGACTTTCCGACGGGCATCATCGGCATCCGGGATGCGGGCGCGCACATCGAGAGCATGGCGGCCGGCTGCCCCAACACGAAGATGGTGCTGGGCGGCTACTCCCAGGGCGCCGCCGTTATGGGTTTCGTCACCGAGAGCGTGGTGCCCGACGGAGTGGGCCCTGACGCCCCGACGCCGCTGCCGCCCGAGGTGGCCGATCACGTCGCGGCGGTCGCGCTGTTCGGGAAACCGTCGCCCCGATTCATGGACGCCGTCGGCGAGCCGCCCGTGGTCATCGGTCCGCTGTACGCGGCGAAGACCACCGAGTTGTGTGTGCCCGGCGACCCGGTTTGTTCGGACGGCGGGCAGATGAACATGGCCAACCACGGTCGCTACGTACCGGACGGGCTGGTGGACCAGGCTGCCACGTTCGTGGCGAACCGGGTGTAACGCTCAGAAGTAGCCGCTCCCAGGCAGTTTCGTGCCGCGGGTGTAGTAGGCGCCGATGGCCTGCGCTTTGTAACTGGTCGGATTGTGCGAGGCGAGCGTGCGGATGTTGCGCCAGTGCCGGTCGAGCAGGTGCGCCTGGCGTACCACTGACGCCCCACCGACATCGAAGATCTGCGAGGCCGCCTTCTGGGCGAGTGCATCCACCACCACCTTGGCCGTCGCCGCCTGCAGGGAGGCCTCGTGGGCGAGTTCGAGGTCGGGGTCGGTGCCCGCCACGTCGGCCGCGTACGCCACGGCCAGCGCGTCGGCCGCGGCCAGCACCGTCGCCTGGGCGGCGAACGCAGCGCTGGCGATCTCGCCGATTTCCCGTTGCAGCAGTGGATCATCCGGTGCCGACGGCGTCGGCGCCCAAGCGAAACTACGGGACCTCTGGTGCACGTGCGCCACCGCGTCGGCACGCAGCGCGTGCAGTACGCCCACCTCAAGCGCGGTCACGTACAGCTGGAAGAACGCCCCCGAGTGGTACA
>JBEVHL010000441.1:0-22383 GCA_040511255.1 Mycobacterium sp.
GCTCGCGCCGGACGCACGAGCGCGCCGCCGTCGCCTCGGCGCGCGCGGCCTATATCGCAGGCTTCGACGGCACCTCGAATCTGGAGGCACAACGCAGCTACGGGGTGCCCGCGCTGGGCACCAGCGCGCACGCCTTCACCATGCTGCACACCACCGCCGAGGGCCCTGACGAACTGGCCGCCTTCCGCACGCAGGTCGCCGCACTCGGCGTGGGCACCACGCTGCTGGTCGACACCTATGACGTCACCACCGGCATCGCCAACGCCATCGCCGCCGCGGGCCCGCAACTCGGCGCGGTCCGCATCGACTCCGGCGACCTTGGCGTGCTGGCCCGCCAGGCCCGGGCACATCTCGACGAACTCGGGGCCACCGACACCGCCATCGTGGTGTCCGGCGATCTCGACGAATACTCGATCGCGGCGTTGCGCGCCGAACCCGTCGACAGCTACGGCGTGGGCACCACCCTGGTCACCGGATCGGGCGCGCCGACGGCGAACATGGTCTACAAGCTGGTCGAGGTGGACGGTATCCCGGTGCAGAAACGCAGCAGCCACAAGGAGTCTCACGGTGGTGCCAAGATGGCCATGCGCGTGGCCCGGTCCACCGGAACCGTCGTCGAAGAGGTCATCTATCCCGTCGGCCGGCCGCAGGAATTCGAGGAACCGTCGAGAATCCTGACCGTCCCGATGGTGCGGGCAGGCCAACCCGTCGCGGACAGCGATCTCGCCGCGGCCAGGGCCCTGGTCGCCGATGGCCTCAAGAGCCTGCCCTGGGAGGGACTCAAACTGTCCAACGGTGAGCCGGCGATACCGACCCGGCTCATCGCGCCGTAGCAGTCGCGCCGTAAAGCAGGGGGACATCACGCCAGACCAGCCCGACACATCAGTACCCGAGCTGTTGGCGATCGCCGTGGCCGCGCTCGGTGGCAGTGAACGAAGCGGCCAGATCGCCATGGCCGAAGCGGTGGCGAACGCGTTCGAATCCGGTGAGCACCTCGCGGTGCAGGCGGGCACCGGCACCGGCAAGTCCCTGGCGTACCTGATCCCGGCCATCGCCAAGGCGACCCAGGCCGATCCCGATGAGCGCAACCCGGTGGTGGTCTCGACGGCGACCATCGCGCTGCAGCGTCAGTTGGTCGATCGGGACCTGCCCCGGCTGAGCAAGGCCATCGCTACCGCACTCCCCCGCGCCCCGCGCTTCGCATTGTTGAAGGGTCGCGGAAACTACCTGTGCCTGAACAAGATTCACAACGGCTCCGCCAGCGGGGAACGCACCGCCGACGGCGCGGAGCCACCCCAGGAAGAGCTGTTCGAACCGTTCGCCGCCACCGCGCTCGGCCGCGACGTCAAGCGGCTGACGGCGTGGGCCGACGAGACGGCCACCGGTGATCGCGACGAACTCAAACCCGGCGTCGCGGATCGGGCGTGGGGTCAGGTGAGCGTGTCGGCCCGCGAATGTATCGGCGTGGCCCGCTGTCCGTTCGGTACCGAGTGTTTCTCGGAGAAGGCGCGCGGCGAGGCCGGGCTGGCCGATGTCGTCGTCACCAATCACGCACTGCTGGCCATCGATGCCATCGCCGATGCCTCGGTCCTGCCCGAACACGACTTCCTGGTCATCGACGAGGCCCACGAGCTGGCGGACCGGGTGACGGGCGTGGCAACCGCCGAGTTGACCGCGGCCACCCTCGGCGTCGTGACGCGGCGCAGCAGCAGGCTCGTCGGCCCGGAGCTCACCGAGCGACTTGAGGCCGCGTCGGCCACCTTGACCTCGGCCATCCACGACGAAACACCCGGGCGCATCGACCATCTCGACGATGAGTTGGCCACCTACCTGACTGCATTGCGCGACGCGGCGCAGTCGGCGCGCTCGGCGATCAACCCGACGCCCACCGACCCGCAGGCCGCCGCCGCGCGCGCCGAGGCCGTCAACGGGCTGACCGAGATCCACGACACCGCCGACCGCATCCTGATCTCGTTCGGCCCGTCGCTGGCCAACCGGACCGACGTGGTCTGGCTGGACCATGAAGACAATCGGGGCACGGTCCGACCGGTGCTGCGGGTGGCGCCGCTGTCGGTGGCCGCCCTGCTGCGGGTCCGGCTGTTCGCCAGGGCGACGGCGGTGCTGACCTCGGCGACGCTGACGGTCGGCGGCTCGTTCGACGCGATGGCCAACGCGTGGGGGCTGAACATCCCGGCCGGCGAGGACACCAAGCCGCCGAAGTGGCGCGGGCTGGACGTCGGCTCGCCGTTCCAGCACGCCAAGGCGGGCATCCTCTACGTGGCCAAACATCTGCCCCCGCCGGGCCGGGACGGCGTTGGCTCTGCCGAGCAGCAGGACGAGATCGCCGAACTGATCACCGCCGCCGGTGGCCGGACCCTCGGGTTGTTCTCCTCGATGCGGGCCGCCAAGGCAGCGGCCGAGGCAATGCGGGAGCGGCTCGACACCCCGGTGCTGTGTCAGGGCGACGACTCCACCTCGCTGCTCGTCGAACAGTTCGCGGCGGACGCCGAGACGTCGCTGTTCGGCACGCTGTCGCTGTGGCAGGGCGTCGACGTCCCCGGTCCGTCGTTGTCCCTGGTGCTGATCGACCGCATCCCGTTTCCGCGACCCGACGATCCGCTGCTGACCGCCAGGCAGCGCAGCGTCGCGGCGCACGGTGGCAACGGGTTCATGGCGGTGGCGGCCAGTCACGCCGCACTGCTGCTGGCCCAGGGCGCGGGTCGGTTGCTGCGCAGGGCCGATGACCGCGGCGTGGTCGCGGTGCTGGATTCGCGGATGGCCACCGCCCGGTACGGCGGCTACCTGCGCGCGTCGCTGCCACCGTTCTGGGCGACCACCGACGCGGCCGCGGTCCGGTTGGCGCTTACGCGACTTCGGACCGCTTGACCCCACCGCCGCACTATCCTGGCAACAACCTGGGGGCGGGCCCCATCCGATCTGACGAGGACGCGCATGCGGCTACCCACCCCGGGCCTTCGGCACCTGGGCCGAGCGTGCGCCGCGGTGGTGCTGGTCTTCGTACTGTCGTCCTGTTCGACGACGCTCGACGGCAAGCCGGTGTCGGTGTTCGCCGACCCGTTCAAGGTGGCGGGCATGGCCGCGGTCGACGGGCCGACCGGGCTGCGCCCGGATGCCCGCGAAGAATCCCGGGAAGTCGACGGCAGCGACGGCGGGCGGATCGACGAGATCGCCGGCCAGTCCGTCAGCGATATCGAGGAATTCTGGACCAGCGCCTACGGCGAGGCGTTTCCCGGCACGTTCACCCCGGTGCAGAAGGTGCTGTCGTGGGACTCCGACGACTACGACGGCGTGTTCTGCGACGAAGAGACCTATGGGCTGGTGAACGCCGGCTTCTGCCCGCTGGACCAATCGATCGGCTGGGATCGCGGACAGCTGTTCCCCTCGCTGCGGCGCGCGAACGGCGATATGGCCATCACGATGGTGCTGGCCCACGAGTACGGCCACTCCGTGCAGAAGCAGGCCAAGCTGAACAAGCGCGGCACCTCGACGCTGGTGGCCGAGCAGCAGGCGGACTGCCTGGCTGGGGTCTACATGCGCTGGGTCGCCGAGGGCAACTCCCCGCGGTTCACCCTGAGCACCGGCGAGGGCCTGAACAACCTGCTGGCCGGCATGATCTCGTTCCGCGATCCGCTGCTGTCAGAGGACGAGATGTTCAGCGACGGCGACGAACACGGCTCGGCGTTCGAACGCATCTCGGCGTTCCAATTCGGCTTCACCGACGGCGCGACGGCGTGCGCCGCCATCGACGCCAAGGAGGTGGCCCAGCGCCGCGGTGACCTGCCCACCGAGTTGCAGAACGACCAGACCGGCGAGTGGCCGGTCTCCGAGGAATCGGTCCGGGCCGTGGTCGATGCGATGAACATCCTGTTCACGCCGGCGCGGCCCCCGACGCTGAGTTTCGACGCCGCCTCCGCGGCCACCTGCCCCGACGCCCGGCCCAGCGTTCCGGTGTCCTTCTGCCCCGGCACCAACTCGCTCATCGTGGACATGCCCGCGCTGGAGACGCTGGGCACTCCCAGCGAGGACGATCCGACGTCGGTGCTGTCCGGCGACAACACCGCGTATTCGGTGCTGATGTCGCGCTACATGGTGGCGGTGCAGTATGCGCACGGCGGCCTGCAACTAGACAACGCCGAGGCGGGGTTGCGCACGGCCTGCCTGACCGGCGTGGCCACCACCAAGCTGACCAAGGAAGTCACCACCCCCGACGGCAACACCGTCGCGCTGACCGCAGGAGACCTGGACGAAGCCGTCGCCGGCCTGCTGACCAACGGCCTGGCCGCCGGCGACGTCAACGGCGAGCCCGTGCCCGCCGGCTTCTCCCGCATCGACGCGTTCCGCATCGGTGTGCTCGGGGACGAGGAACGCTGCCTGAAGCGGTTCCCGTGAACTCGAGCCATCAGACTTTTTTGGTGGTCCCGTAGTACGCCAGGATCGCGTCGGACATATCGGTCGAGCGCGTCAGGAACGCATAGGACCGAATGAATGATTCGCCGACGCAGCCGTCGATCTTGATGCGGAAGCCCTGGACCATCACCCAGGGATCGGCGCCGGTGAATTCCTTCTTGCTGACCGGGACGATGTTGACGATGCCGGGCTTGAGTCCGATGGTGATGCCACCGCCGAGGTTGCCGCCGACATTGGGCAGAATGCCTTCCGGCGAGGGCGAAATGAAATCGGTACCCAGAATTCCGAGCGACGAGTTGATACCCGCCGTGCCGGCCAGGGAGACACCGTTCGAGGTGCTCATGTCGATGCCGCAGCCGATCTGATAGCCGACCTCCAGGGTGCCGTGCGGCGGCTCGGATTCGCCGGGCCCGCTCATGGCGCCGTTGAACGTGCCGCCGACCTCGTACTCCCGCGACGACAGGGCCGTGGTCAGCGGGGCCATCGGCCGTTGGAATTCTTCTTGCGCAGACACTTTGAGCACCCAGCCGTCCGGCGAGGTCAGTGTGGCGGGCGGCGTGGATTCCACCCGGCCGTCCGGCGACGGGATCTCGGCAGCCACCGGTACGGCGGCATCGACGACGACTGGCTCCGGTTCGGGTTCGGCGGCCGCAGGCACTGCCGCACCCCCGAGCAGCAGGCACGCCACCATCACCGCGGCAGGACGTCCGTACACCGAAGCCATCACGTCGTGCCTTTCAGCGACGCCACCTGCTGCCGCGGCCTCGATGCCACGGGTCGGTGCGTCCTTCTCGGAACCTACAACGACGGCAGGCGAACCACGAACCCGGACTCCAGCGCAACCCAGACCGCGCCGTCGTGCCCGACCGCCAGGCCGTGCGGCTCGCTGCCCGCAGGCAGGTCCAGCGTGACGATGTCGCCGTCGCCGCTGACCCGGGCGATCTGGTCGCTGCCCCACAGACTCACCCAGACCCCATCGGCCGAGTCGGCCACCACCGCGTGCGGCTGGCCGGGCAGCTCGATCTCCTGGATCGCGTCGTTCATCGGGATGCGGCCGAGCTTGTCGGTGCGGAACTCGGTGAACCAGACCGCGTCGTCGTGGGTGGCGGCGATCCCGACCGGGCCTGCGTTGCGGGTGGGCAGTTCCCGGGTGGTCAATCCGGCCCGCGGCCCGGTCAGCCCCAGCCTGCCGATCGCGTTGCGCTGATTGAGGGTGAACCACAGCGCGCCGTCCGGGCCGGCGGTGATCATCGACGGCGAGCCCCCGACCACGGTCTCGTCGGAGACGTCCCCGTCGACGGAAATCCGCCCGACCGTGCCCATCGTCATCGTGGTGAACCACAGTCCCCCGTCGGGACCGGCGGTGATCCCGAACGGCGCACAGCCGGGGGTCAGCTCGAAGGTCCGCAGCTCCCCGCCGGTGGTGATCCGGCCGATCCGGTCATCCCCGGCGCAGGCGAACCACATCGCCCCGTCGGGTCCTGCGGTGATGATCGACGGCTTGGCGTCCGGCGCCACGTCGAAGACGGCCACGTCGCCGGCGTCGCTGACCCGCGCGATCTGCCCGCTGTGCACCAGCGTCACCCAGATCGCCTCGTCGGGACCCGCGGCCAGGGCATAGGGGCCGCCGTCGACAGCGGCGGTCAACGGTGTGGTCACGCCACCGTGACGAGACCGAGTTCGTTGTCGCCCGACAGCAGACGGTGATGCGGCAACACCCGCACGGTGTAGCCGACGGACCCCGCGACCGGCAGCGGTGTGGTGGTCGTGAAGATCTCCACACCGGCGTCGCCGCTGCCGGTGTGCGCCATTGCCACGGTGATCGGGTCGACCAGTGCGTCGCCGCTGTCGACGTGACCGAGAACGGCCTCGACGACGACGTCGTCGGGTGCCAGACCCGCCAGCTGGACCGACGCGGTCAAGGTCAGCTCGGAGCCGAGCAACGGCGTGTCCGGCAGGCCGCTGCTGTCGACGTCGGGAATCTCGATCTTCGGCCAGGCCGCCTCGACGCGTTCGCGGTAGGCGGCCAGTTCGTGCGCGGCGCCGAACGTGGTGTCACCGGCAATGGTCGCCCGCAGCGATTCCGCTGCCGGGATGTAGTACTTCTCGGTGTAGTCGCGGACCATCCGCGACGCCAGCACCTTGGGCCCGAGGGTCTGCAGCGTGTGCCGGACCATCTCCACCCAGCGGCCGGGGACGCCGTGCTCGTCGCGGTCGTAGAACCTCGGGGTGACCGCGTCCTCGAGCAGGCCGTACAGCGCGGCCGCCTCCAGGTCGTCGCGCCGGGTCTCATCGACCAGGCCGTCGGCCGTCGGGATCTCCCAGCCGTTCTCGCCGTCGTACCACTCGTCCCACCAGCCGTCGCGGATCGACAGGTTCAGCCCGCCGTTCAGGGCGCTCTTCATCCCCGACGTGCCGCACGCTTCCAGCGGCCGCAGCGGGTTGTTCAGCCAGACGTCGCAACCCCAGTACAGCAGCCGGGCCATCGACATGTCGTAGTCCGGCAGGAAGGCGATCCGGTGGCGCACCTCTGGTCGGTCGGCGAACTTGACGATCTGCTGGATCAGCGCCTTGCCGCCGTCGTCGGCGGGGTGCGACTTGCCTGCCACGATCAACTGGACCGGCCGCTTCTCGTCGAGCAGCAGCTTCTCCAGGCGGTCCGGGTCGCGCAGCATCAGCGTCAACCGCTTGTAGGTCGGGACCCGGCGGGCGAACCCGATGGTCAGCACGTCTTTGTCGAACGCCGAGCCGATCCAGCCCAGCTCGGCGTCGGCGGCGCCGCGTTCCAGCCACGAGCGGCGCAGCCGAGCACGCACGTCCTCGACCAGCAGAGCGCGCAGCTGCGACCGGATCCACCACATGTGGCCCGGGTCGACCTGTTGCAGCCGCTGCCAGGCCTCGGACTCGCTGAGCGAGCCCAGGTCGTCGCCGATCAGCTCGTGGGCCAGCTCGACCCACTGCGGCGCCGCCCAGGTCGGGGCGTGCACCCCGTTGGTGATCGAGCCGATGGGCACCTCGTTGGGGTCGAAGCCCGGCCACAACCCGTTGAACATCTCGCGGCTGACCTTGCCGTGCAGCAGCGACACCCCGTTGTGGCTCTGCGCCAGGCGCAGGCCCATGTGCGCCATGTTGAACTTCGACGGATCCTCTTCGGCACCGAGCGCGATGATCCGGTCCACGGGTGCGCCGGGCAGCAGGGCGGCTGCGCCGTCACCGAGGTAGCGCTGCACCATCTCCAGCGGGAAGCGGTCGATACCCGCGGGCACCGGAGTGTGGGTGGTGAACACCGTGCTGGACCGCACGACGGTCAGCGCGGTGTCGAAGTCCAGCCCCGAATCGGTGATGTATTCGCGGATGCGCTCTGGGCCGAGGAAACCGGCGTGGCCCTCGTTCATATGGAAGACCTCCGGGGCGGGCAGGCCCTCGATCTCGGTGAACGCCCTGATCGCCCGCACCCCGCCGACGCCGGCGAGGATCTCCTGTTTGATCCGGTGTTCCTGATCGCCGCCGTAGAGCCGATCGGTCACGCCGCGCAGCTCATGGTCGTTCTCGGGGATGTCGGAATCCAGCAGCAACAGCGGCACCCGGCCGACCTGGGCCACCCAGATCCGCGCGTGCAGCACGGCGGCATCGGGCATCGCCAGCGACACCAGCGCGGGCACGCCCGCGGCGTCGGTGAGCAGTCGTAGCGGCAGCCCCTGCGGGTCCAGCGACGGGTAGTTCTCGTGCTGCCAGCCGTCGGCGGTCAGCGACTGCCTGAAGTACCCGGAGCGGTAATACAGACCCACTGCGATCAGCGGCAGGCCCAGGTCAGACGCTGATTTGAGGTGGTCGCCCGCCAGGATGCCCAGCCCGCCGGAGTAGTTGGGCAACACCTCCGCGACGCCGAACTCCATGGAGAAATACGCGATGCCGGTGGGCAGGGTGGCCCCGTTGTTCGCCTGCTGCTGAAACCAGAGCGGCCGGGTCAGATAGTCGTTGAGATCCGCCGACAACCGGTCGAGGCGGTCCAGGAACGCGCGGTCGACGGCCAGTTCGTCGAGCCGGGTCGGGCTGATCGCGCCGAGCAGCTCCACCGGGTCCCCACCGCACTGGGTCCAGAGCGCCGGGTCGATCGCGGCGAACAGGTCCTGCGTCGGTTTGTGCCACGACCACTGAAGGTTCACCGAGAGTTGTTCCAGCGCCGCGAGGCGATCGGGAAGATGGGTACGCACTGTGAACCTGCGGAGGGCTTTCACGGGCCCAACCTTACTGACCGATCGGATTCGCTCCACGGCCATCCGGGTATCGCCTCGGTGATGCTTCCCGCCCCTGGAGTGAGCCCGGCCACTACGGTGTGGGGAGGGCGCGAAGTGGTTAACCGACGTACTGACCAGTTTTGGTAGAACCGCAAGATCATGCGCGAACGTTTCGCGCCATAGACCTCACGAGGAGACCAAGGGTGCCCGGTCGTATCGAGATCGATGACGTCCAGCCTGTTGTGTCCGGAGGAAAGTTCCCGGCAAAGGCAGTCGTCGGCGAGGTGATCCCGGTCTGCGCCACGGTGTGGCGTGAAGGCCATGACGCCGTCGCCGCCACACTCGTCGTGCGCTATCACGGCACGTCGTATCCGCAGCTGGTGGACGGCCCGGTCAAGCGGGTGGAGCCCGCGGTGCCCATCGAGAACGTCCTCTCGCCGTCACCGCGGATCAAACCCCAGCTGCTGCCGATGTTCGAGGGCAGCAAGCCGGATGTCTTCCACAGCCAGTTCCAGCCCGACGCGGTCGGACTGTGGACGTTCCGGGTGGACGGGTGGGGTGACCCCATCGCCACGTGGCGCCACAACGTCACCGCCAAGCTCGACGCCGGACAGAGCGAAGCCGAACTCAACAACGACCTGTTGACCGGGGCCCGCCTGCTCGACCGCGCCGCCACCGGCATGCCGCGTCAGCTGCGGTATCCGCTGATCGAGGCCGCACAGACGCTGCGTACCCCCGGCGACCCGTTCACCAGGGCCGGCGCTGCGCTGGCCTCCGAGGTGACCGAACTGCTGGCCGAATATCCGCTGCGCGAACTGGTGTCGCGCGGCGATCAGTACGGCGTCTGGGTGGATCGTGCCCAGGCCCGGTTCGCCTCCTGGTACGAGCTGTTCCCACGGTCGACCGGCGGTTGGGATGCCGAGGGCAGGCCGGTCCACGGCACCTTCGCGACGGCCACCAAGGGCCTACCGCGGATCGCGAACATGGGCTTCGACGTGGTCTACCTGCCGCCGATCCATCCGATCGGCAAGGTGCACCGCAAGGGGCGCAACAACACCGTCACCGCGGCGCCGGGCGACGTCGGCTCACCCTGGGCCATCGGCAGCGACGAAGGCGGCCACGACGCCCTGCACCCGGATCTGGGCACCATCGACGAATTCGACGAATTCGTCGCCGCCACAAGGGATCTCGGCATGGAGGTGGCACTCGACCTGGCGTTGCAGTGCGCACCTGATCATCCGTGGGCCAAAGAGCACCGGGAATGGTTCACCGAACTGCCGGACGGCACCATCGCCTACGCGGAGAACCCGCCCAAGAAGTACCAGGACATCTATCCGCTGAACTTCGACAACGACCCGGCGGGTCTGTACGAAGAAGTGCTGCGGGTGACGCTGTACTGGCTGGAACACGGCGTCAAGATCTTCCGCGTCGACAACCCGCACACCAAGCCACCGGACTTCTGGGCCTGGCTGATCGGGCGGGTGAAGGCCGTCGATCCCGACGTGCTGTTCCTGGCCGAGGCGTTCACCAGGCCGGCTCGCCTCTACGGGCTGGCCAAACTGGGGTTCACCCAGTCCTACAGCTACTTCACCTGGCGCACGGCCAAGTGGGAGATCACCGAATTCGGCGAGCAGATCGCCGAGCACGCCGACGAGGCACGACCGAACCTCTTTGTGAACACGCCGGACATCCTGCACGAGAGCCTGCAGTACGGCGGTCCCGGCATGTTCGCCATCCGGGCGGCGCTGGCGTCCACCCTGAGCCCGCTGTGGGGGGTGTACTCGGGTTTCGAGCTGTTCGAACACCAGGCCGTGAAGGAAGGCAGCGAGGAATACCTCGATTCGGAGAAGTACGAACTGCGCCCGCGCGATTTCGACAGCGCGCTGGCCCGCGGTGAGTCCCTCGAGCCGTTCATCACCCGGCTCAACGAGATCCGTCGCCTGCATCCCGCGTTGAAGCAGCTCCGCACCATCAAGTTCCACCACCTCGACAACGATGCGCTGCTGGCCTACAGCAAGTTCGATCCGGTCACCGGTGACACGGTTCTGGTGGTGATCACCCTCAACCCGTACGGCCCCGAAGAGTCCACGCTGTGGTTAGACATGGCTGCTCTGGGTATGGAGCCATACGAGCGGTTCTGGGTTCGCGATGAGATCACCGGAGAGGAATATCAATGGGGTCAGGCGAACTACATCCGCATCGACCCTGCCCGAGCGGTCGCGCACATCGTGAACATGCCGCTGATTCCGTCCGAACTCCGCGCGCCACTGTTGCGCCGCGAATGACTGGGCCTACCGAAGGGATGTGTAGATGACCCGCACCGAGATCGTCAGTGACCACCTCGCCCCCGATCCGTCCGATCTGTATCGGCTGATCGACGGGGTGCACCATGACCCGCACTCGATTCTGGGTGCGCACGAATACACCGACCACACCGTCATCCGGGCTTACCGGCCGCATGCCGTGGAAGTGGTCGCGGTGGTCGGCGAAGAGCGCTACCCACTGCAGCATGTCGACTCCGGGCTGTTCGCCGTGGCGCTGCCCTTCGTCAACCTGATCGACTACCGGTTGGACGTCAGTTACGGCTCGGGCGAGGACGTGCACACCCTCACCGTGGCCGACGGCTACCGGTTCCTGCCCACCCTCGGCGAGATCGACCTGCACCTGTTCGGTGAGGGTCGCCACGAACGCCTCTGGGAGGTGCTCGGCGCGCATCCCCGGTCGTTCAAGACCGCCGACGGCGTGGTCGACGGGGTGTCGTTCGCCGTCTGGGCCCCAAATGCCAAGGGCGTCACGCTGATCGGTGACTTCAACCAGTGGGGCGGCAACGAGGCTCCGCTGCGCGTGCTCGGCTCCACCGGCGTCTGGGAACTGTTCTGGCCTGGCTTTCCCGCCGACGGGCTGTACAAGTTCCGCATCCACGGCGCGGACGGCAGCGTCGTCGACCATGCCGATCCGATGGCCTTCGCCACCGAGGTACCCCCGCACACCGCGTCCCGGGTCAACGTCAGCAGCTACACCTGGCAGGACGACGCCTGGATGACGGAGCGGGCCACCAAGAACCCGGTGTTCGAGCCGATGAGCACCCTCGAGGTGCACCTGGGCTCGTGGCGGCCGGGCCTGTCCTACCTGGAACTTGCCGACCAGCTCACCGATTACGTTGTGACGCAAGGGTTTACCCACGTAGAGATGCTCCCGGTAGCCGAGCACCCGTTCGGCGGCTCCTGGGGATACCAGGTCACCTCGTACTACGCCCCGTCGTCGCGTTTCGGCTCCCCCGACGAATTCCGATACCTGGTCGACCGACTGCACCAGGCCGGCATCGGCGTCATCGTCGACTGGGTGCCCGCGCACTTCCCCAAGGACAGCTGGGCGCTGGGCCGCTTCGACGGCACCCCGCTCTACGAGCACGGCGATCCCCGCCGCGGCGAGCAACTCGACTGGGGCACCTACGTGTTCGACTTCGGTCGGGCCGAGGTGCGTAACTTCCTGGTGGCCAATGCGCTGTACTGGCTGCAGGAGTACCACATTGACGGCCTGCGGGTCGACGCCGTGGCCTCGATGCTCTACCTGGATTACTCCCGGCCCGCCGACGGCTGGAGCCCGAACATCTACGGCGGCCGCGAGAACCTGGAAGCGGTGCAGTTCCTGCAGGAGATGAACGCCACGGTGCACAAGATCGCACCCGGCATCGTCACCATCGCCGAGGAATCCACCTCATGGCCCGGCGTCACCCGGCCGACAAACCTTGGCGGCCTTGGCTTCTCGATGAAGTGGAACATGGGCTGGATGCACGACACGCTGGACTACATCGGGCGTGACCCCATCCACCGCAACTACCACCACCACGAGATCACGTTCTCGATGCTGTACGCCTTCAGCGAGAACTTCGTATTGCCGATCAGCCACGACGAGGTCGTGCACGGCAAGGGCACGCTGTGGGGCCGGATGCCCGGCAGCGACCATGTGAAGGCCGCGGGCCTGCGTAGCCTGCTGGCCTACCAGTGGGCGCACCCCGGCAAGCAGCTGTTGTTCATGGGCCAGGAGTTCGGCCAGCGCGCCGAGTGGTCCGAGGAACGCGGCGTGGACTGGTTCCAGCTGGAGGAGAACAGCTTCTCCGGCGGAATCGCACGGATGGTTCAGGACATCAACGGCATCTACAAGGACGAGCTGTCGCTGTGGAGCCAGGACACCCGGCCCGAGGGCTATTCGTGGATCGACGCCAACGACTCGGCCAACAACGTGCTGAGCTTCCTGCGGTTCGGCACCGACGGCTCGGTGATGGCGTGTGTCTTCAACTTCTCGGGTGCCGAGCACAGCAGCTACCAGCTGGGCCTGCCGCATGCGGGCCGGTGGCGTGAGGTGCTGAACACCGACGCCACGGTGTACAACGGCGGCGGCGCCGGAAACATGGGCGGGGTGGATGCCACCGAGGATCCGTGGCACGGCCGACCCGCTTCGGCGGTGATGGTGTTGCCGCCCAACTCGGCCCTCTGGCTGGCCCCGGAGTAGCTCCCCTTTCTCCCGCGAGCAGACGCAAGCAACCCCCGACACGCCGCGTGTCGGGGGTTGCTTCTGTCTGCTCGCGCAGAGAAATCAGTAGAGCGCGTTGGCCAGATTACGGCGCCCGGCGACGACGTCCGGGTCGGCGGCGTCGAACAGCTCGAAGAGCTCGATCAGCCTGGTACGCACCGCCGTTCGCTCATCACCGGCGGTCCGGCGCACCAGGGCGATCAACCGGTCGAACGCCGGCTTCACATCCTGGTTGAGGATCTGCACGTCGGCGGCGGCGAACGCTGCTTCGATGTCCGCCGGATCCGCGTCGGAGACGGTGACCGCGTCGGGGCGCTGCGAGGTGGCCCGGATCAGGAAGGTGATCTGCCGGACCGCACCCTTGGCCTCGGCGTTGTCAGGATCGGTGTCCAGGATCGCCTGATAGGCATCGCGGGCCGGCTCGAGATCGCCGGCCTCCAGGTGGTCGCGCGCCGCGGCCAGCGCCGGATCGACCTCCTCGGGCGCCTCGCCCTCGGCGCCGTCGGCCTCAGCACCCAGCTTGCCTGCGGTCGCGTTCAGCAGCGAGTCGATCCACTTCCGGAGCTGCTCGGGCGGCTGCACGCCTTCGAAGTTCGACAGGGGCTGCCCGGCGGCGATCGCCACCACAGTGGGCACGGCCTGCACGCCGAAGATCTGGGCCACCCTGGGCGTGGTGTCGACGTTGACGGTCGCCAACGCCCACTGCCGGCCTGGCTTGTCCTGATCCTGTGCGGCCAGCGCGGCCAACACCTCTGCGAGTTGCGCGGAAGCATCGCTGCGCGGAGACCACAGCACCACGACGACCGGCATCTGGTTGGACCGAACCAGCACCTCGGCCTCGAAGTTCACCTCGGTCACTTCCGTGCCCACCGGTGGGCCCGCGGCGGTGTCCGAAGCCCCACTCGGCTGTGGACGCTGCTTGAGTCCGGACAGATCGACAGCACCGGCCATGGAGGCCGCGATCGGGG
The DNA here is from genome assembly GCA_040511255.1 of Mycobacterium sp. GTDB lineage: Bacteria > Actinomycetota > Actinomycetes > Mycobacteriales > Mycobacteriaceae > Mycobacterium. Next base: position 14,168 of record JBEVHL010000441.1, read on the forward strand.
AGCCCACTGGCGGGCGTGGTCGTGTCACGTAACCAAGTTTGTCACGGCGCGTCGGGCGTCGGTCCCCCAGAGCCGATTGCGGCGTCCGCGGACCCCAGAATGTGGGTGCGATCGGCCCATATGAGGAAGATCACACTGCCCAGCGGCACGATGCTTGCCAGCAACGCCAGCAACCATATTCCGGTGGCCCACTTGAACGCGAGGCCGGCAAAAATCGCCGTGATGACGAACGCGATGAAGACCAGCCCGTGCGCCATCCCGAAGATCTTCACCCCGATCTCCGTCCTGGGGGTGCCCAGGTACTTGAAATACATCCCGATCAGCAGACCGACCCAGGTGACCGCTTCGGCCAGCGCCACCAAGCGAAACCGGCCGGCCGTCGTCCGGGCGTCAAAAGTGCTTGTCATAGCACCTATTCTGCCCGAACGCGCCGCCAGCTACTACGACCCGTCGTACGCGGCCTAGCCGGCGCGCAGGATCAGCGCGTCACCCTGGCCACCCGCGCCGCACAGCGCGGCGACGCCGTAACCCGAGCCGCGCCGCTTGAGCTCCAGCGCGACGTGCAGCGCGATCCGCGCTCCCGACATCCCGATGGGGTGCCCGACGGCGATCGCACCGCCGTTGACGTTGACCTTCTCCGGGTCGATGCCCAGTTCCTTCGTGGACGCCAGCGACACCGCGGCGAACGCCTCGTTGATCTCGATGACATCCAGTTGGTCAAGCGAGATACCTTCGCGCGCAACGGCTTTCTTGATCGCATTGGCCGGCTGGCTCTGCAGCGTGGAGTCCGGACCGGCGACCACGCCGTGCGCGCCGATCTCGACCAGCCAGTCCAGGCCCAGTTCCTCCGCCTTCGCCTTGCTCATCACGACGACGGCGCAGGCCCCGTCGGAGATCTGCGACGCGGATCCGGCGGTGATGGTGCCGTCCTTGCGGAACGCGGGCTTCAGGCCACTCAACGACTCCGCGGTGGTGTTGGCGCGAATGCCCTCATCCTCGGTGAACTCGATGGGGTCGCCCTTGCGCTGCGGGATCTGCACCGGCACCACCTCATCGGCGAAAACGCCGTCCTTCCACGCAGCTGCCGCCTTCTGGTGCGACGCCGCGGCGAACTCGTCCTGCTCCAGCCTGGTGAACTTGTCGGTGTCGTTGCGCTGCTCGGTGAGCGCGCCCATGGGCTGATCGGTGAAAACATCGTGCAGGCCGTCGTAGGCCATGTGGTCGCGGACGGTGACGTCGCCGTACTTGTATCCCGCCCGGCTGTCCAGCAGCAGGTGGGGCGCCTTGCTCATGGACTCTTGGCCGCCGGCCACCACGACCTCGAACTCGCCGGCGCGAATCAGCTGGTCAGCCAGGGCGATGGCGTCGATACCGGACAGGCACATCTTGTTGATGGTCAACGAGGGCACGTCCCAGCCGATGCCTGCGTCGACGGCCGACTGGCGGGCCGGCATCTGGCCTGCCCCTGCGGTCAGCACCTGGCCCATGATCACGTAGTCGACGAGCGACGCCGGCACCTTGGCCTTCTCCAGCGCGGCCTTGATGGCGATGGCGCCCAGATCCGAGCCGGAGAAATCCTTCAGCGAGCCCATCAGTTTGCCGATCGGTGTGCGCGCTCCAGCAACGATCACGGACGTCGTCATTCGTACCTCCAAGGTTTGTCAGTGCGATCTTCTGAACCCATCAAGACGCACACCGCAGGGTTAGTTATCTGCTCGTCAGGTTACCTTTACAGTATGACCGCCGAGCAGGTTGACGCCCGTCCAGTCCTGGCCACCGCTCTGGTTACCGCGATCGACCATGTGGGCATCGCGGTACCTGATCTTGAGGTTGCCAAGAAGTGGTATCACGACCATCTGGGCATGATCGTGCTCCATGAAGAGGTCAACGACGAGCAGGGCATCGTCGAGGCCATGCTGGCGGTCCGCGGAGCGCCGAAGGGCAGCGCTCAGCTCCAACTGATGGCCCCCGTGGTGGAGACCTCGGCCATCGCCAAATTCCTCGACAAGCGTGGTCCCGGCATCCAGCAGCTGGCCTACCGCGTCAGCGATATCGACGCGCTGACCGAGCGGCTGCGCGAGTCCGGCACCCGGCTGCTCTACGACGAGCCGCGCCGGGGCACCGCCAATTCACGCATCAACTTCATCCACCCCAAGGATGCGGGCGGCGTACTCATCGAACTCGTCGAACCGGCCGCCGCCGAAGAGCACTGAGCTCGTTACGACCACTTTCTGGTCGGGCTGCGCGTAGCGCGGTTGGCCCAGCACGGCGTGTGCCAATGCCGCCGCTCATCTACCGCGGCTTCCCCTAGATCTGCCGGCCACACCAGCACATGCGGTGTGCCGGAACGTATTTCGTGGTCGCAGCCCGGGCAGCGATAGGTCTTGGTGGTCCGAGCACCCGCGACGGGCCGGACTTCATAGTCGTATCCGTCGGGCCCGGCCTCCACCCGACGCTCCGAGAACAGCGGTCGCGTCGGTGCCTGCCGAGGTACGCGACGCCTGCCCATGCAGCCAGTCTAGTGCCGCTCAGAACAACCTGAACTCTTTGCTGTCCAGCCCGCGCATCTCGTCGTAATCCAGAGTCACACAACGAATTCCGCGGTCTTCGGCCAGCGTCCGAGCCTGCGGTTTGATCTGCTGCGCGGCGAACACCCCGGCGACCGGCGAGATCAGGGTGTCCCGGTTCAGCAGCTCCAGGTATCTGGTGAGCTGTTCGACCCCGTCGATCTCACCGCGCCGCTTGATCTCGACCGCCACCGACCTGCCCCGCTCGTCGCGGCACAGCAGATCCACCGGACCGATCGCGGTCATGTACTCCCTGCGCACCAACGTGTATCCGATGCCGAGCAATTCGACGTGCTCGGCCAGCAGAATTTGCAGGTGGGCCTCGACACCGTCCTTCACCAAGCCTGGGTCGACGCCCAGTTCGTGGCTGGAATCGTGCTCGACATCCTGCAGGGTGATCCGCAACTGTTCACCGGCTTTGTTCTCCACCACCCAGACCGGCTCCGGCCCGTCGTTGTTCTCGGTGGTCTTGCAGGGCGGGCTCATCCAGTTCAGCGGTTTGTAGGCCCGGTCGTCGGCGTGGATGCTGACCGACCCGTCCGCTTTGAGCAGCAGCAGGCGACGAGCCGAGGGCAGGTGCGCCGTCAGTCGGCCAACGTAATCAACGGTGCACTGGGCGATGACAAGACGCACCCGATACACCTTAGGGGGCGGTCAGAGTGGATAGGCTGACGCCACCATGATCGGCGACAAATCCGTTTCCCAGCGACTCGGCCGCGTCCTCGAGCGGGTCACCCGGCAGAGCAGCCGCCTGCCGGTGACGTCCGAATACGGCTCGTGGGTGCTGGGCCGGGTGTCGGAGAACCAGAAGCGCCGGCGGGTACGCATCCAGGTCATCCTGACCACCTTTGCCATCGTGGCGAACCTGTTGGGTATCGGCGTCGCCGTGCTGGTGGTGACCGTTGCCTTTCCGCAGCCCAGCATCGTCGAGGACGACGTCCGGTGGATCACGTTCGCCGCGGCTCCCGCTTACATCGTCGCCGCGCTGGTGGTCGGCGCCTTCTGGGCCACCCGCCGGGTGATCAAGAACGTGCGCTGGGCCATCGACGAGAAGAAGCCGACCGCCGAGGACCAACGCAACACCTTCTTCGCACCGTGGCGGTTGACCCGCGTGCTCCTGGCGCTCTGGGGTGTCGGCACCGTGCTGCTGACCACCCTCTACGGCCTGGCCGACCACAGCTACATCCCGAAGATGCTGTTGGGCATCAGCTTTCCCGGCATCGTCGTCGCGACGAGTTGTTATCTGTTCACCGAGTTCGCGTTGCGTCCGGTCGCCGCGCAGGCGCTGGAGGTGGGCCGGCCACCGCCGCGATTCGCCCAGGGCCTGATGGGCCGGACGATGCTGGTCTGGGCACTCGGCTCAGGCGTGCCGGTGCTGGGCATCCTGTTGTCCGCGGTGATCACGCTGGTGTTCCGAAACGTCACGCCCACCCAATTCGCCATCGCCGTCATCATTCTCGCGTTGTTCGCCCTGGTGTTCGGCTTCATCCTGATGTGGATCCTGTCCTGGCTGACCACCACGCCGATCCGGGTGGTCAGCAGGGCCCTCAACCGCGTCGAGGGGGGCGACCTCGGCACCAACCTGGTGGTCTTCGACGGCACCGAGCTGGGTCAGCTCCAACGTGGCTTCAACTCGATGGTGAAGGGGTTGCGGGAGCGCGAGCGGGTGCGCGATCTGTTCGGCCGCCACGTCGGGCGCGAAGTCGCCCTCGCCGCCGAACAGCAGCGGGTGAAGCTCGGCGGCGAGGAGCGCTACGCCGCGGTGGTCTTCGTCGACATCATCGACTCGACGAAGCTGGTCACCGGAACGCCGGCCACCGAGGTCGTCGCGCTGCTCAACCGGTTTTTCGCGGTGGTGGTCGACGAGGTGGACCGGCACCACGGGCTGGTGAACAAGTTCGAAGGTGACGCCTGCCTGGCGGTGTTCGGCGTGCCGAACCATCTGGACCATCCCGAGGACGCGGCTTTGGCGGCAGCGCGAGCCATCGCGGAACGGCTGAGCGTCGAGGTGCCGGAATGCCAGGCCGGTATCGGCGTGACGGCCGGGTCAGTGGTGGCGGGCAATGTCGGCGCACACGAACGATTCGAATACACCGTGATCGGCGAACCCGTCAACGAGGCGGCACGGCTGTGCGAGCTGGCCAAGACCGTCCCCGGCCGCCTACTGGCGTCGTCGGACGCGGTTCAGGCCGCATCCGAATCCGAAAGTGCCCGTTGGATATTCGGGGAAACGGTGACGCTTCGCGGTCATGACGAGCCGACGACGCTGGCACTGCCGGTCTAGCCCGAGGTCACGGTGCGGGACCACTGCCCGGCCGCCTTGACCGCATCTTCGACACTGGTGCACGTGACGGCGTGGGCGAGCAGCGCGTGACCCCGTCGAGAACGCCGTCGAGGAGACGATGCAGGTGATCGGCGTCTTCGACAACGGGCCGGCCGGCCACGAAACTCATCATCACCCCGTTGATGAAAGTCAGCGTGGCCAGGGCCTGGTCCTCGAGCAGTTCCGGGTCGGGTGCACCCGCGTTCCACTGCGCCACCACTTCGCGGGCCAACCCGTAGAACACATCGACCGACCGCTGGAGTGCCGCCGCGAGGTCTGCGTCCCGGCTGGCCTGCAAGACCAATTCGTAGCGAGCCTTGGACCGGGTCAGCCACGGCTCGGCCGCCGAGTACATCACCATGCGCGCCAAGCCGGCCGTGCCCTGAAACTCCGTGGCCCCGTCTGCAGCAAGCTCCCCGAGGAGTGAGAGATCAGCCACGTCGAGTTCGGTCAGCCGCTCCGCCACCCCCTGCAGCAGGGCTTTACGGGTTCGGAAGTAGAACGACGTGGTGCCCGCCGGAACGGTGGCATGCGCATCGACCTTCGGATGACTGAGCCCGCGCGCTCCACCGGCGCCGAGCAGTTCGATCGCTGCATCGGCGAGCTGGCGACGGCGCTGCGGCGCGTTGTGTTTCCGACGGGTCAGATCGCCACCCGCAGGGGGATCAGATTCTGAGGACGTGGCGCCAGCCCGGTCGATGACGCCGCGAGCGGCTGAAAACGGGCCACCGGAGGCCGGGTTGTCGCCGGCAGCGAGCCCGAGTTGATCACCACCGCCGATGCGTCGCCCGCGTCGGTGCCGGAGGGGATGACGATGGTGGCGCCCGGATCGCCGTAGAGGCCCGCGCAGTCGTCGCCGACACACCGGCCGGTGACCGGATCGATGTCACCGGCGAACATGTCGTTGATCCACCCCGCCATCAGCAGCTGTACCGCAGGCGGGTTCTGAGGCTGCGGGATGCCGGCGACCAGATAGGCCGCCGCCTGGATCAGCGGATTCCCGCCGAGCATGCCGTCCATGTGGACACCGCCGTTGATCACGACCCCGTTGAACTTTCCTGGGCGCGCGGCAGACAGGTCCTGATTGACCGTGCTGGTCGAGTTCAGGAAATTCAGCGGCGCACCGATCTCGTACATGGGGATGTAGTCATCCGGGTCGTTGCCGTTGCTGGCTTCGAGCGCCCGCAAGCGATCCATGGCATTGGGCAGGATCGGCGAGAACGGCACGGCGTCCAGGAGCACCACGCCCGCGAGTTCGTTGGGCGCGTCCTCGCCGTCGGCCCGGCGTGCCACCAGACCCTCGGCGTAATGGCCCGCCACACCGGGCGCGAAACCGCCGCCAAGGGAATGCCCGACGAGCACGAATTCGGTTGGCACGATGAGGTTTTCCCGGCCCGCCTTCAGGGTGGCCGTGGTCAGGCTGGCGTTCAGCGCTGCGCGGTCGTCATCGAGGAACAGCTGGGCGACCGCTGCGTGCAGGTTGTCACCGCCCAGCCACATACCGCCGTCGGCGAACGGATTCGACGTGATCGTGGTCGCAACCACCACGCTGTTGGTCCGCTGGGCCAGATAGGCCGCGGTGTAGCTGTACATCGGGCCGCTGGCCAGGATCCCGTGTTGCAGATAGATCAGCCGCTCTGGTTGGCCGCTGGTGGGGAAGTACCAGTCGGCCGCTACCTCGTTACCCGGCGAGATCACCAACGTGGAGCTACTCACCTCGATCGAGTTGCTCAATTCCGGTGGCACCACGGGCGGGCCGTCTACGGTCTGCACGATGGCACCGACCAGGTTGAACACCGCGGACCCGACGGCCCGCACCAGCGGCGGATAGTCCGGCTGGAAGGGCCCGAGCAGGTCCCCGATGATCGGGATGGTTTGGGCAGCGCCTGCCTGGGCGGACACGTCGCCGGCAGGTTCCGCGGTGATCGTCTTGGGGGTGGGTCTGACGGCCGCGACTACCCGGGCCTCTGTGCTCGGCGTGATGTCGACAGATGCGGCCTTCGGCGCCACCCGGGCAGCCGGCTTGGCCGCGACCTCGGCAACCGTTGACGATTCCCTGTGCACCACGACGGCCGGATTGTCGGCCTCCTTGGCTGCCGCCTTACTGGTCGACTTACCGGCGGAGGTGCTCAGCCGGGCGGTGGGTTTCGGCTTCGGTGCGACAGCTTTACTCGGTGTATCGCTGGCGGCCGACGCGCCGTGAGCACCGGTCTCCGAACCACCGTCGGTGTCCGCGTGTGCCGCGCCCGCGCCTGCGAATAATGCCGCGGACACCCCCGCCGTCATTACGCCTGCCCCCAGCCAGCCAGCCACCTGTGTCACGAACTCCCCCTCCGCCTGGTCTCGCGAAGGACGTTATCGCGCTTGGCCGACACAATTCCGGCGTTCTGCGATTTCTCTACATTTTTAGAGTTTCAGGGGCCGGTCGCGGACCGCGATGTCGGATTCCCGCCAGTGCTGTCGGTGGCGTCGTGTAATCGTGACAGGTGTGCATGACGACTTCGACCGCTGCTATCGGGCTGTGCAGTCCAAGGACGCCCGGTTCGACGGCTGGTTCGTCACCGCGGTACTGACCACCGGGATCTATTGCCGTCCCAGCTGTCCGGTCCGACCGCCGTTCGCGCGCAATGTCCGGTTCTATCCCACCTCCGCAGCAGCGCAGCGGGCCGGATTCCGGGCCTGCAAGAGATGCCGGCCCGACGCCTCACCAGGCTCGCCCGAATGGAACATCCGCGGTGACGTCGTCGCCAGGGCAATGCGGTTGATCGCCGACGGTACCGTCGACCGGGAAGGTGTCACCGGCCTGGCTGCCAAGCTGGGCTACACCACACGCCAGCTCGAACGACTGCTGCAAGCCGAGGTGGGCGCAGGACCGTTGGCGTTGGCCCGCGCACAGCGCAGCCAGACCGCCCGCGTGCTGATCGAAACTACGGACCTGCCGTTCAGCGATATTGCGTTCGCCGCAGGCTTTTCCAGCATCCGGCAATTCAACGACACCGTCCGGACCGTCTGCGACACCACGCCGACCGCGTTGCGCCAACGAGCCGCCGCGCGCCTCAAGCACGAAGCCCAGCCGCAGTCACCGGGTCAACTCACATTGCGATTGCCGGTGCGTACTCCGTTCGCCTATGAAGGGGTGTTCGGCCACCTGGGTGCGACCGCCGTACCGGGTTGCGAAGAGGTGCGCGACGGCGCCTTCCGCCGCACGCTGCGCCTCGACCACGGCAACGGCATCGTCGGCCTGACACCTGGCCCTGATCACGTGCGCTGCGCACTGACCCTCGACGATTTCCGGGATCTGTCCACGGCGATTGCCCGCTGCCGAC
>JBEVHL010000442.1:0-3037 GCA_040511255.1 Mycobacterium sp.
CTTGCCGTAGGGACTCCATGCCACGATCACCGGCACCTTCTCGGTGCCCACCGGCCGGTACACGTCGACGTAGATGGTGACGCCGTCGCGCAGCGTCACCGCGATGTCTTTGTCGAGCACGATATCGATGGGCAGGGGCTGGAACTGCGGCGCCAGTCGGGAGCCTGCGGGCAAGGTACGGGTGCCGGGCTCGAACCCGCTGAGCACGCCGTACCTGGCGCCCGGTACCAGCGGCGCCGACGGGACGAACATCAACGCTTCGCTGGTCATGTACCTACCGTACGAGCCGTGTACGAATATATCAACACGTGTTTATATCGCCGGTTTCCTGGCTACACTTCCTCCGTGTCCACCGATGCATCCGCCGAACTCCACCGCCGTCGGAGGGGTCGAAGACCGGGCCCCACTGAGACCCGTGAGGCGGTGCTGTCTGCGGCCAGTGCCCGCTTCGCACGAGATGGCTACGCCGGAGCGACAATTCGGAAGATCGCGGCTGACGCCGGGGTAGACGCCTCCCTGGTGATGCAGCTCTTCGGTTCCAAGGAGCGGTTGTTTGCAGCGGTGATGTCGATAACGCCGACTGCCCTCAACCGCATCGCGGATGCGTTCGGCGGACCGACGCGCGGGCTCGGCGAACGCGTCACCCGGGCGTTCCTCGGAGTCTGGGAAGGCGACCCCGCCGATTCGGAACCGCTGGTCGCCATGCTCCGCGGCGCCATCGCGAACGAGCAGGCAGCCGCGCAACTGGCCGAGTTCATCGAGGCACGCCTGATCACTGAAGTGCGGCCGCAAATGCGAGAGGACCCCACCGCCCGGATGCGCATCGGCCTGGCGGCGTCGATGCTGGTCGGCGTGATCGTCGGGCGGCGACTGGTGCAGGTTCCGACACTCCGCGAGGCGAACACCGAAGCGCTCGTCCAACTCCTCGCGCCGGCCGTCCAGGCCGTGCTGGCCAACAAGGCGTAACCCATCTCGTCTGGGTAGGCGCGGCGCCGCAGCTGAGATGGGACCATCACCTGATGTCAACCGAACCCTTTCCGCAGACCCACTGGGGCCGCGACGAGTTGTCCCCGTTGTTCAAGCCGGTGATGAAGTTCGCGTCGACCGCCGCGGGGTCGCGGTTCATCATGGCGCTGGTGCCACTGGATCGCCGTGTGATGGCCGCGACGAACGGGAAGTACACGCTGTTCGGGCCGACGGCGCTACCCGCGATGCTGTTGACGACGATGGGCAGGAAATCGGGTCAGCCGCGCAGCAGTGCGCTCAGCTTCCTGCGCGACGGAGACCGACTCCTGGTGCTCGGCAGCAACTTTGGCGGCCAAAGCCACCCATCGTGGTCATCGAACCTGCTGACCACTCCCGATGCCGTGGCGGCCATCGGCGGCGAAGCGGTCCCGGTGACCGGGACACTGTTGACCGGGGACGAACGCGAGCGCTGCCTGCAGCGTTTCTACGCCTACCCGATGTACCGGGCGTACCGGACCCGCACCGACCGTGAGTTGCGGCTGTTCGCGCTCACCCGGCGCTAATCCTGCGGCGGCGCAGTGGTCCCGCGTACCACCAGCTGCGGTGGCAATACCGAGGACACCGGCTGCGTGCGGGCACCGTCGAGGCGTTCGACGACTGCGTCGACCGCGCGGTTGGCCTGCTCGCGCGGCGCCTGACTCACCGAGGTCAGGTCGATATGGCCGAGCTGGGCCAGGGCGCTGTCGTCGTACCCGGTGATCGACACCTGGCCCGGCACGTCGACGCCGGCCCGCCGCAGTGCGTCGAGCACACCGACAGCGCTGCGGTCGTTGGCGCATACCACCGCCGTCGGCAACGTCTGGGTGATGAGCAGCTCCTTGGCGGCGTCCATTCCCGCGTTCTCGGTGAAGTCGCCGTCGATGACGTTGATGAATTCGTTGAGGCCATGCCGGCGCATCGCACGCAGATACCCGTTGCGCCGATCGGCGGCGATCGGACCGGAGCCCCCGCTGACATGGACAAGCCGCCGGTGACCGAGGTCGACCAGGTGATCGACCACCGCGGCAATCCCCCGGCCGTCGGCCGCGCGCACGACGTCGAGTGAGGACGCCGCCACCCGGCGGCCGACCACGACGGTCGGCAGCCGCTGACCGATCCTGGCCAGATCCTCCGTCGCAGACTCCGGCCCGAGGAGAATCACTCCCTCGCAACGGAAGTCGAGCAAGGTATCCATCACCCGCGACTCGCCGTGGGTGGGTGTCACCGCCCCCAGTACCACCTCGTAGCCGGCGCGATCCGCGGCTTCGACGATGTCCTCGACCATCTCGGCATGAAAGCTGCTGCGGATGTCGGTCATGACACCGATCAGGTGTGAACGCCTGGCGGTCATCAACGCCGCGGTGCGGTTCACCCGGTAGCCGAGTTCTTCCGCGGCGGCGAACACCCGCGCCCTGGTGTCCTCACTGGGCCCGGGAGCCTTGCGGAACACCAACGAGACCAATGCTTTGGACACGCCGAGCTTGTCGGCGATGTCCTGCATCGTCGGCCGATCCCGCGCGTTGTCCACCTGAACTCCTTGGTCGATGAGGGGCTTGACAGCACCCTGTGACGACGACCATAGTAGCTGACTTAGACCGGTCAAATAGACCGCACGAACTCAACACGAAAGTGAGCGCTCGATGACCGACTCAATCGGCGTGGCCGTCATCGGCGGCGGAATGGCCGGCCGAGCCCACGCTGCCGGATATCGCAACGCCACCACCTTGTTCGGCACCGACCGCCCCGACGTCCGACTGGTCGCGATCGCGGACATGAACCAGGCCGTCGCCGACGACACCGCCAAGCGCTACGGCTACGAGCGGGCCGAGTACGACTGGCACGCGATCGCCGACGCACCTGACATCGACGCGGTCAGCGTCGTGGTGGCCAACCACCTGCACCGCGAGATCGTCGAGGGATTGCTCGCCGCGGGCAAGCACGTGCTGTGCGAGAAGCCGCTGGCCGGCTCGCTGGCCGACGCCGAAGCCATGGTCGCCGCGGCGCACAAGACCGACAAGGTCACCGCCGTCGG
>JBEVHL010000443.1:0-2975 GCA_040511255.1 Mycobacterium sp.
TGCCGCCCTTGAAGTACGCGCCTGCCGGCGAGCCGAGCACCAGGTAGCGGTATTCGGTGGCCGGCCGGACACCCAGGCCCGGCTCGGTGGCGATCATGAACGGCCGCACGTACAGCGACGACTCGCCGCCCGCCGGCGGCACCCAGGCGCCGTCGACGGCGATCAACTGCCGCAGCGACTCGAGGAACAGCTCTTCGGGCAGTTCGGGCATGGCCAGCCGGTGCGCCGAGTTTCGCAGCCGCGCGGCGTTGGCCTCCGGCCGAAATGACACGATCGCGTCATCGGCCCAGCGGTAGGCCTTCAGCCCTTCGAAGACCTCTTGCCCGTAGTGCAGGACGACCGCCGACGGATCCAGTTCGATCGGGCCGTAGGGCAGCACCTCGGCGTCATGCCAGCCGCGGCCGTCGGTGTAGTTGATCGAGACCATGTGGTCGGTGTGGAACCGGCCGAATCCCGGATCGGCCAGGATCTGTGCACGTACCTCGTCGCTTGCCGGTGACGAATTGCGGGCAAGCGTGAACTCGAGGGTGACGTTGGTCATGGGTGAATTGTATAACCGCCCGCTACCGGGTTTTCGGGTCCACGAACGGTGGCTTGACCACTTCGCATTCCACTGCGCGGCCGCGGACGTCCACGCTGACGCGGGCACCGTCGGCCACTCCGGCGTCGGCGTCGATAAGCGCTAGGGCGATACCGATTTTCAGCGTCGGAGAGAAGGTTCCCGACGTGGTGATTCCGACGGCCTTGTCACCGTCGAGCACGGTCAGATCCGGCCGCAGCACGCCGCGGCCGAGCACCTTGAGGCCGCGCAACAGCCGGCGCGGTCCCGCTTCCTTCTCGGCCAGCAGCGCATCGCGGCCCCAGAATGCATCTTTTTTCCAGCCGATGGCCCAGCCGGTGCGGGCCTGGAGCGGCGAGATGTCCAGCGACAGCTCGTGACCGTGCAGCGGATAGCCCATCTCGGTGCGCAGGGTGTCGCGAGCACCGAGCCCGGCCAGCTCACCGCCGGCGGCGCTGACCGCGGCCACCAGTGCGTCGAACACCACCGGTGCCGAATCCCAGGGCGGCAGCAGCTCGTAGCCGTGTTCGCCGGTGTAGCCGGTGCGGCAGACGCGCACGGGCACCCCGGAGAACTCCGCGTCGGCATAGCCCATGTAATCCATGTCGGTGGGCAGCCCCAGTGCGGCGAGCACCTCGGCCGATTTCGGCCCCTGTACGGCCAGCACGGCGAACGACCGGTGCTCGTCGGTGATGGTGAGGCCCGCCGGCGCCACGGCCTGCATCGCGGCTACGACGGCGGCGGTGTTGGCGGCATTGGGCACCAGGAAGATCTCGTCGTCGGAGACGTAGTAGGCGATCAGATCGTCGATGACGCCGCCGGTTTCGGTGCAGCACAACGTGTATTGCGCCTTACCGGCGCCGATCCGGTTCAGATCGTTGGTCAGTGCGGCGTTGACGAATTCAGCCGCGCCGGGTCCGCGGACCAGTGCCTTGCCCAGGTGGCTGACGTCGAAGAGTCCGACGGCGTTTCGGGTGGCGGTGTGTTCGCTGACGGTCCCGGCGTACGAGACCGGCATCAGCCAGCCGCCGAATTCGGCGAAGCTGGCACCGAGCTCGCGGTGGCGGTCCTCGAGTGGGCCCTGCAAGAGATCGTCAGTCACAGGCAGCCAGCCTAGTCGGGTGCTCGCTAGGGTGTTTCCCGTGAGCACCGAACCTGGCTACCAGTCCCCCACCGTCACCGTCGCCACCGCACTACCCAAACGCGGGGTGGGCTCCGCGGTGTTGATCGTCGGCATTGTCAGCGCAGATCCCGACAATCCCGATGCGTCGGTGCGGGTGCTGGCCAACCCGTTCCTCGATGCCGAGGCGACCGGCGAGATCGAGGTCGCGCTCACCGCGCTGGGCGCCAAGGGCGGCGCCGAACAGCTCACCCGCCTGGTGGTGCCGTCGCTGCCGGTGGCCAGCGTGCTTGCCGTTGGACTGGGCAAGCCGCGCGACGAGATCCCCGGCGATGTCGTGCGCCGCGCGGCCGGGGTGGCGGCCCGTTCGCTGACCGGAACCGAAGCGGTGATCACCACGCTGGGCGAGGTCGATCTGTCGGCGACCATCGAAGGCCTGATCCTGGGCGCCTACCGGTTCAGCGATTTCCGCAGCAAGAAGACCGCGCCGAAGGACACGGGTCTGCGCAAGATCACGGTGCTGTCCACCGCACGCGCGGCCAAAGCGCTGGCCGAACGCGCCGCGGCCACCGCCACTGCGGTCGCCACCGCCCGCGATTTCATCAACACCCCGCCCAGCCATCTCTTCCCTGCTGAATTCGCCAAGCGCGCAACGGCTTTCGGCAAGGCAGCGGGACTGGAAGTCGAGGTGCTCGACGAGAAGGCGCTGGAGAAAGCCGGCTTCGGCGGTGTCGTCGGCGTCGGCAAGGGCTCGTCGCGTCCGCCGCGCCTGGTCCGACTGATCCACCGCGGTTCGGCACTGGCGAAGAACCCGAAGAAGGCCAAGCGGGTTGCCCTGGTGGGTAAGGGCATCACGTTCGACACCGGCGGCATCTCGATCAAGCCGGCGGCGTCGATGCATCACATGACCTCCGATATGGGCGGGGCCGCCGCGGTCATCGCGACCGTGGCGCTGGCCGCACAGCTGGGCCTGCCGATCGACGTCATCGCCACCGTGCCGATGGCCGAGAACATGCCGTCGGCCACCGCACAGCGCCCCGGCGATGTGCTGACCCAGTACGGCGGCATCACCGTGGAAGTGCACAATACCGACGCCGAGGGCCGGTTAATCCTGGCCGACGCGATCGTGCGGGCCTGCGAGGACAAGCCGGACTACCTGATGGAGACGTCCACGCTGACCGGCGCGCAGACCGTGGCGCTGGGCGCGCGGATCCCGGGCGTGATGGGCAGCGACGACTTCCGCGACCGCGTGGCCGCCATCTCCCAGGGCGTCGGCGAGAACGGCTGGCCGATGCC
>JBEVHL010000444.1:0-10811 GCA_040511255.1 Mycobacterium sp.
GCTTTCCGCCGAACAGATTTCGTCGAGCGCCTCGCCCCAGACCGGCGCCCGCATCACCATGCCGGGACCACCGCCGTAGGGCGAATCGTCGACCGAGCGGTGCACATCGTGGGTCCAGTGCCGCAGATCGTGCACGCCGAGTTCGATCAGCCCGGACTCAATGGCCTTGCCGGGCAGAGACTGTCGCAGCGGATCGAGATAGGCCGGAAAGATCGTGACGACGTCAATACGCATGGCGCGCAGCCCTCAATCCAGGTCCGCCAGGTTCAGCAGGCCATCGGGCGGGTCGATCTCGATGACTTCGTCGGCCAGGGACACCGTGGTGACAATGGCGCCGACGAACGGCACCAGGATTTCGGGCCCTTTTCCGTCGGTGGGCCGGACGGCCAGCAGTTCGCCTGCGCCGGTGTGCAGCACCTCGCGCACCGTCCCGACCTCCAGGCCCGCCACGGTGCGTACCGCCAGCCCCTCGAGCTGGTGGTCGTAGAACTCGTCCGGTTCGTCCAGAGGCGGCAGGTCGGCGGAATCGACCAGAAAAAGACTGCCGCGCAACGCTTCTGCAGCGTCTCTACTGGCGACGCCGTCGAGCCGCATCAGCAGCCGACCGCCATGCTCGCGCACCGAATCGATGACGTAGGTGCGTTCGGATTTGTCCCGTGCCCTGGCGCGCAACACCGCGCCGGGGACGAAACGTCGGTCCGGGTCGTCGGTCCGGATGTCGACGGCGATCTCGCCGCCGACTCCGTGGGCCTTGGCGACCCGGCCCACCACCAGCTCCATTGCCGAAGCTACTGGTCGGTGTCCACCACGTCGACGCGGATGCCGCGGCCACCGATACCGGCCACCAGCGTCCGTAACGCGGTTGCGGTACGTCCGCCACGCCCGATGACCTTGCCGAGGTCTTCGGGGTGGACGTGGACCTCGACGGTGCGGCCGCGCCGGTTCGTCACCAAGTCGACGCGGACGTCGTCAGGGTTGTCGACGATCCCACGGACCAAGTGCTCGACGGCGTCGACGACGACAGTGCTCATGCGGTGGGCTCAGCGGCGGCCTCAGCCGCGGGTGCCTCAGCCTCGGGTGCCGCCGTGTCGTCCTTCTTGGCGGGCGCCTTCTTCTTCTTGGCGGTGACGGCCTCGCTGGTGGGGCCGTCGGCGGCCGCGAGTGCGGCGTTGAACAGGTCCAGCTTGGATGGCTTGGGCTCGGCGACCTTGAGGGTGCCCTCGGCGCCGGGCAGACCCTTGAACTTCTGCCAATCACCGGTGATCTTCAGCAGCTGCAGCACCGGCTCGGTCGGCTGTGCGCCGACGCCCAACCAGTACTGCGCACGCTCGGAGTCGATCTCGATGACGCTGGGGTCTTCCTTCGGGTGGTACCGGCCGATGACCTCGATGGCCCGACCATCGCGACGGTTGCGCGCGTCGGCGACGGCGATGCGGTACTGGGGATTGCGGATCTTGCCGAAGCGGGAAAGCTTGATCTTTACAGCCATGGTGGTGCGACTTCTCCTGTTATTGCCACGCTTGCAATTCAAGCGACGCGGGCGGGCTGCCCGGTCCGGTTTTGCCTTGCGTGTGTGACCGACGCGCAAGCACCCCGGTTGGGAGCGGGTCGCGCGGCAGACAGCCGCCCATTGTGCCAGAGACGCCGACCGATCCCCAAAACGTCCGGTACCGGCCGATCCGCTGGTCAGATCATCTTGTCGAAGCATTTCTCCTCGACGCGGCGGTTCATCCGCCAGCCGTCGGCGGTGCGGATGAACTCGTCGATGTACCAGATGCCGATGAACATCACCTGCCCGGAGTTGGCGTCGAACACCATCGGGTTGAAGCACATGGTCCGCGACGAAGCGGCATCGCCGTCGATGCGGACGTCGAAATTGCCCAGCAGATGCATATAGGCCGGGAAGTTCGGCAGCACCTCGGCCAGCCAGGCCTTCACCTCCGGGTAGTGCCCGTCGGTGCCGCCGGTGACGCGGTAGTCGATATAGGCGTCCGGGGTGAACACCCGGTCGAGATCGTCGAACCGGCGTTGATCGATCGCCGTGGAGTAGTCGACCATCAACTGCTGGATCTCGAGGCGGTCCGATATTTCCTGCAGGCTCAGCATGTCTTGATTGAACACCGCGAGGCGCGGTGTCTAGTCGACCGGGTTAGGGTGATCGCCCATGCGGAAGCTCAGCACCGCTCTCGCGGTCGTCATCGTCGGATTCTTCGGTCTGTTCGCCCCGGTCGCCTCGGCTGATATCGAGGTGCAACCGGTGGGCGCAGTGCCCACGCCGGACGGACCCGCACCGAACTGGATCGTCGCCGATATGGACAGCGGACAGATCCTGGCCGGCCAGAACGAAGACATGCGCACCCCACCCGCCAGCACCATCAAGGTGCTGTTGGCGCTGGTCACCCTCGACGAGATGCCTTTGGAGGCAACGGTTGTCGCCGACAACGGCGCCGATTCGCGTGTCGAGTGCAACTGCGTGGGCATCGAGGCCGGCCGGACGTACACCGCGCGCCAACTGCTCGACGGGCTCCTGCTGGTGTCCGGCAACGACGCCGCCAACACCCTGGCGCACCTGCTCGGCGGCACCGATGCGGCCGTGGCCAAGATGAACGCGAAAGCCGTGGCGATCGGCGCCGTCGACACCCACGCGGGCAGCCCGTCGGGTCTCAACGGACCGGGGATCGACGGCTACACCACGCCGCGCGACCTGGCGATCATCTTCCGCGCGGCGATGGCCAACCCGGTGTTCGCGCAGATCACCAGCCAGCCCTCGGCGTTGTTCCCCAGCAAGACCGGCGACCGGCCCATCGTCAACCAGGATGAACTGCTGGTGCGCTACCCGGGGTCCATCGGCGGCAAAACCGGCTTCACCGATCCCGCCCGCAAGACGTTCGTCGGCGCCGCACAGCGCGACGGGCGCCGGTTGGTCATCGCGATGATGTACGGGATGGTCAAAGAAGGCGGCCCGACGTATTGGGATCAGGCCGCCGGCCTGCTGAACTGGGGTTTCGCGCAGGATCCCAACGTCAGCATCGGCACGCTGTAGACACCAGCGGGCTCTAGATCTCGGCGAACGCCCGCACCGGGAACGTCCCGAAGCCTTCCACGGCGGGCGGGGCCGCGGTGAAGCGCGCGCCCTGTGGCGGTAGCGCACCCAGGTTCGTCAGGTGCTCGACGACGTGCACGCCCGCTCCGAGCAGCAGCGTATGAGCGGGCCGCTCGCCGCCGGATTCGGTGTCGTCGATGTTGACCGAATCGATCCCCACCAGGATTGCGCCGGCGTCGATCAGGTGCTGGGTCCCGTCGGCGGTCAGGAACGGCGCGCCCACTCCGTAGCGTTCGGTGCCGAAGTGCTCGTCCCAGCCCGTGTGCAGTAGCACCGCGGCACCGCGGACATCGCGGTCGGCCAATGTCTCCGCCCGGATGCCGCGCCGGTCGCCGTCCCACGTGTCCTGCAGGTGGAACACCTCCGCCCGCAGGCCCACCAGCGTCGACAGGTCGAGTCCGGCGAGGTCAGGGCCGTCGGCGTAGCGGTGAAACGGCGAGTCCAGGTAGGTGCCGGTGTTGCCGATCATCGTGATGACGTCCATCGCGAATTCGGTGCCGGGGGCGTACTTCTCCCTGGACTGCGTCCGGGTGAGGTGCGGCGTGATGACGGGTGCGGGCAGGCCCGGATAGGTGATCAGCCCCGCGCGGATGTGATGGCTGAGGTCGACGACCTGCGTCGCCGCACCGGCCGGTGACACCGGCACTCCGCGACTCCCCCGGTGTTGTTCCTCGACCACCCGCAGGCCCTGCAGTTCGACCGTGTCGACCAGCGCCAACCCCAGGTGCTCGACGAGCAGGCGCCCGACGGTGGCCTGGTCGACATCGGCCGACGGCAGATCCAACCGGAAGCCGGTCCCGGTCAGGTCGCCGCCGTTGGCGAAGCGAATGTGGAAGTCGAAATGGGCGCGGTGGTCGGGCATGCCGGTCAGCCTAGGACCGCCGGACACCGCCGAGAAGGGACGCCCCCATCGCAATCTGCGCCCAAGTAAGGTCACCCTAATTCCTACCTGAGGGGAGCAACGTGACCGCCCAGCCCGACTTCTCGCTGATCGTGGGCTATGGCAGCGATATGGGTAACGCCGAAGACGCCGCCATCACGTTCACCGAGGCGTGCGCCGACATCGACATCACGGTCACCGCGGTCGAACTCAACCAGGTCGATGTCGGTGCGCTGCAGTCGGCGACGCACTTCGTGGTGGTCACCTCGACGTTCGGCGACGGCGAGTTCCCCGACAACGCCAACCTGTTCTGGGAGGCGATCAGCGCGGAGACCGACCTGCTGGAGCACCTGAGTTTCGCGGTGCTGGCCCTCGGCGACAGTGGCTACGACCTGTTCTGCAATGCCGGCCTGCTGCTCGACGAACGGCTGGAAGCGCTCGGCGCCACCCGGTTGGTGCAGCGCGTCGACGTCGACGGGTTCTACGAACAGCCGGCCGCCGCGTGGACCACCGATGTGGTCAAGCTGCTGGCCGCCGTCCGCACCGGCGACGCGCCGACGGTTGCCGTGACGAGCAGTAACACCAACCAGCCGAAGGTCGTCGAGCAGACAGGCCCGGACCGCAGCAATCCGTTCGAGGCGCGCCTGGTGGTCAACCGGCTGCTCACCGCGCCGGAATCGGACAAAGAAGTCCGGCACTACGAATTGGATCTGACCGGCTCTGGAATCGACTATCGCGCAGGCGATTCCCTGGCCGTGCATGCCACCAACGATCAGCGGCTGGTCGAGGCGATCCTGGCTCAGCTCGGCGTCGGGCCCGATCAGGTGGTCACCGATCACGATCAGCCGCTCGGCGTACTGCTCAGCGACCACCTGGAGATCCGCACGCCCTCGCGGGCCCTGCAGGCATTGGTCGCGTCCAGGACCCACGATCCCGAGGCGGCGGCCGCACTCGCCCATGACACGGCCGTGGCGCCAGGATCATGGTGCTACGGCCGCGACGTGCTCGACCTGCTGAAGCTGGCCGAACTGACAGTCGGCGAGGTGGTGGACACCCTGCGTCCCTTGCAATTTCGCGACTACTCCATCGCATCCAGTCCGGTGGTGCACGCCGGCCATGTCCACCTCACGGTGGCCACCGTGCGCTACCCCGGCACCGACCGCGTCCACGGCGGCGTGGCGTCGACGTATCTGGCCGACCGTGGCGACTCGGTGCGGGTACACCTGCGGCCGAACCACACCTTCCGCCTGCCCGGCGCCGACGTGCCGATCATCATGATCGGACCGGGAACCGGGATCGCACCGTTCCGCGGGTTCCTGCACGAACGCCAAGCCGTCGCGGCGCCGGGACCATCCTGGCTGTTCTTCGGGGACCGCCGCCGCGCCACCGACTTCCTCTACGGCGACGAGCTGACCGGTTTCGTGGACTCGGGCACCCTGACCCGGCTCGACCTGGCCTTCTCGCGCGACGGCACCGGGCCGAAACAGTATGTGCAGCACCGGATGTGGGAGAATTCCGCGGAGCTGTTCAGCTGGCTGCAAGATGGTGCGCACGTGTATGTGTGCGGCGACGCCGACCGGATGGCCAAGGATGTCGACGCGATGCTGCACGACATCGTGGCCAAGGCAGGCGGTATGGACAACGCCGCCGCACACGCCTATGTCAACGAGCTGATCAAATCCCACCGCTACGTGCGGGATGTCTACTAGAAGACGCGACCCCGCAGGATCACCAGATCGGGGTGGTTGAGCACGTCGGCTCCCCCGCGCGGATCTTCGGTGTAGCACAACAGATCTGCCGGCGCGCCGTGTTCCAGTGCGGGCCTGCCCAGCCAGGCGCGGGCATCCCAGCAGGCTGCACCCAGTGCGTCGGTCGCGGTCATGCCGACGCCTTTGAGCGCCTCGACCTCGTCGGCGATGCGGCCGTGAGCCACCATGCTGCCTGCGTCGGTGCCCGCGTACACCGGCACACCGGCCTCGCGCGCGGACGCCACGCGCGCCCGCGACGAGGCGTAGAGATCGCGCATGTGCTTGGCGTACAACGGGTATTTCCCGGCGGCCTCGGCGATCCCGGGGAAATTGTCGATGTTGATCAGGGTGGGCACCAGCGCAGTGCCGTGCTCCACCATCAGCGCCACGGTGTCGTCGGTCAGGCCGGTGCCGTGCTCGATGCAGTCGATCCCGGCGTTGATCAGCCCGGGCAGCGCATCCTCGCCGAACACGTGCGCGGTGACCCGGGCGCCGTTGGTGTGGGCGGCGGCGATGGCGGCCACCAGGATGTCGTCGGACCACAGCGGCGCCAGATCGCCGACGCCGCGGTCGATCCAGTCGCCGACGAGTTTCACCCAGCCGTCACCGAAGCGGGCCTGTTCGGCGACGACGTCGGCCAGTTGCGATTCGTCCTCGATGTCGATCGGCAGACCTGGGGTGTAGCGCTTGGGCCGGGCCAGATGCCGGCCGGCCCGGATGATGCGCGGCAGATCCTCGTGGTCGTCGAGGCTGCGGGTGTCCACCGGCGACCCGGCATCACGCAACAGCAGCGCACCGGCGTCGCGTTCGGTCCTGGCCTGCGCGATCGCCTCGTCGAGCTCCGTCGCGCCGTGCTCCCCCAGCCCGACGTGACAATGCGCGTCGACCAGACCGGGCAGGATCCAGCCGCCTGCCCCAACAGCTCCGAAGACGGTCTCGGCGTCGGCCACCGGCTCGGCGCTGAGCAGCCCGTCGACCACCCACCATTGCACCGGCTCACCGTCCGGCAGGCCGATCCCCCGCACATGCAGGCGCATGCGCTACTTCTGGCCGGGGAACTTCAGCTTGGACAGGTCGAAATCGGCCAGCCCGGGCGGTAATTCGTCCAGGCCGGGCGGCATCTGCGACAGGTCGGGGAACCCGCCGGGCATACCGCCGGCGAGCAACGGATTGCGCGCCTTCGGCGGCGTGGGTCCCCGGCCGCCCTTCTTGCCTTTTTTGTTGTTCTTGCCGCCCTTGCGGTTGACGGCCTTGCGGCTGCCACCGCCGAAGCCGAATTTGCCCGCCATCGACGACATCATCTTGCGCGCCTCGAAGAACCGGTCCACCAGCTGATTGACCTCGGATACCGACACCCCGGAGCCGTTGGCGATGCGCAGCCGTCGGGAGGCGTTGATGATCTTCGGATCGGCCCGCTCGGCCGGGGTCATCCCGCGGATGATCGCCTGCAGCCGGTCGAGTGAACTGTCGTCGACGGCGGCCAGCGCGTCCTTCATCTGTCCGGCGCCGGGCAGCATGCCTAGCAGGTTTCCGATCGGACCCATCTTGCGGATGGCCAGCATCTGCTCGAGGAAATCTTCCAGCGTGAGCTCGCCGGATCCGATCTTGGCAGCGGCTTCCTCGGCCTTGCTCGCATCGAAGTGCTGTTCGGCCTGTTCGATCAGCGACAGGACGTCGCCCATGCCCAGGATCCGGCCTGCCATCCGGTCGGGGTGGAAGACGTCGAAGTCCTCCAGCTTCTCGCCGGTGGACGCGAACAGGATCGGTACGCCGGTGACCTCGCGCACCGACAGGGCGGCACCACCACGGGCATCGCCGTCCAGCTTGGTCAGCACGACACCGGTGAAACCGACACCCTCGCGGAACGCTTCCGCGGTGGCCACGGCGTCCTGGCCGATCATCGCGTCCAGGACGAACAGCACTTCGTCGGGGTCGACGGCGTTGCGGATACCGGCGGCCTGCGCCATCAGTTCTTCGTCGATACCCAACCGGCCCGCGGTGTCGACGATGACGACGTCGTAGTGCCGGGCCTTGGCGTCGGCCAGGCCTGCGGTGGCGACGGCCACCGGGTCGCCGGGGGGTGAGCCATGGGAGCCGTCGGCGGTGCCGGGGTGCGGCGCGAACACCGCCACACCGGCGCGTTCACCGACGATCTTCAGCTGGCTGACCGCGCCGGGCCGCTGCAGGTCGCAGGCCACCAGAAGCGGCGTATGCCCTTGGCCCTTAAGCCATTTCGCCAGCTTTCCGGCCAGGGTGGTCTTACCGGCGCCCTGCAGGCCGGCCAGCATGATCACCGTCGGCGGTGTCTTGGCGAAGGCCAGCGTCCTGGTCTGGCCGCCGAGGATGCCGACGAGTTCCTCGTTGACGATCTTGACGACCTGCTGGGCGGGGTTCAGCGCAGCGGAGACCTCGGCGCCCTTGGAGCGTTCCTTGATCTTGGCGACGAAGGCCCGCACGACGGGCAGCGACACGTCGGCCTCGAGCAGCGCCAGCCTGATCTCGCGGGCAGTGGCGTCGATATCGGCTTCGGTGAGCCGGCCTTTACCGCGCAGGCCCGACAACGCACCGGTCAACCGGTCTGACAGGGATTCAAACACGTGGCAAGCCTATCTTGGTTGACTCAACTGGCTTCTTCGGCAGGCTTCACGGGTGCCGGCGCAGGCAGCACCGCGTACAGCTCACGCTCCAGGGTCTCGCGGACGGCCGCGTACTCCGGCGCCACGGCCTGATCCACGCCCGTCGTCAGCGCGGGCACCACGATGCAGAACGCGTCGACCACCGACGACCCCAGCGTGGTGACCTTTGCCCAGGCGATATCCACCCCGGCCCGCTCCAGGACGCCGGTCAGGACGGCCAGCAGGCCGGCGCGGTCCGCCGCCCTGATCTGCACCACGAGCTGACCGGGGCCCGAGCCTTCGTGCCACAGGATGCGCGGCGGCGCGGGCGGGTTGATCGGCACTGCGGCGCGCGGCTCACCGGCGCGTCCGCCGGTCTGGGCGATGTCGCGGTCGCGCCGGTCCAACGAGCCGATGACGTCCAGCTCGCCGTCGAGCGCCAGGATGAACTGTTGGCGCAGCAGTTCGGCGGCCGGTGGTGAGCCGAAGTGTGGCGACACCACGAACGTATTGATCGCCGAGCCTTCGTGGTTGTTGACCGACGCCGAATGCACCCGCAGGGAGTTCAGCGCCAGCACCCCGGCGGCCTTCGACAGCAGGCCTCTGCGGTCCGGACCGATCATCGTCACGTCGAAGGTGTGCACACTCTCGCCGGGTTTCATCTCCACATGCACGCCGCCGTCGGCGGCCAGCGCCAGATAGTGCGCATCCACGGGATCGGCGTGCGGCAACGGCTCGCCCGCCATCACCAGCCGGCAGCGCCGGACCAGATCGCCGATGAGCGAGGCCTTCCAGTCACCCCACACTCCTGGGCCGGTGGCCAGTGAATCGGCTTCGGCGAGCGCGTGCAGCAGTTCGAGCAGCACCGGATCGCCACCGAGTGCGTCGGCGACCGCGGCGATGGTGGCCGGGTCCTGCAGATCTTTGCGGGTCGCGGTGTCCGGCAGCAGCAGGTGATAGCGCACCATCGCCGACAACGTCTCGACGTCCGAGGGCCACATGCCCAGCCGGGTGCCGATCTGCGTGGCCAGCTCGGCACCGATGACACTGTGGTCACCGCCGCGACCCTTGCCGATGTCGTGCACCAGCGCGCCGAGCACCAGCAGGTCCGGTCGCGACACCCTGGTGGTGAAAGCGCTTGCCCGCGAGACTGTTTCGACAAGGTGGCGGTCGACGGTCCAGATGTGCACGACATCGCGCGGCGGCAGATCCCGCACCGCACCCCACTCGGGGAACAGCCTGCCCCACAGCCCGGTCCGGTCCAGGGCCTCGACGGTGGTCACCGTGGTGGGTCCGGCCGCCAGCATGACCAACAGATCCTTGAGCGCCTGGCGTGGCCAGGGCGTGCGCAGCTCGGGAGCCGAGTCCGCCAGCCTGCTCAGCGTCGACGACGAGATGGGCAGCCCGGTGCTGGCCGAGGCGGCGGCCACCCGCAGGATCAAACCGGGATCACGCTCAGGCCTGGCATCGCGGGCGAGGATGACCTCGCCGTTGAACTCGATGACACCTTCGTCCAGCGGCCGCCGGACCGGCCGGCGCAGTGCGGCAAAACCGCGGCGCGGCAAGGCATTTCCGGCGGTACGCAGACCCGCGTCCACGTAGTAGCTGACGGTGCGCGCGGCATCGGAGAGCATCCTGGCCAGGTCGAACCGATCGCCGATGCGCAGTGCGGCGCCGATCTCGTCGGCGTGCTGGGCCAGCAGCTGATCGCGACCCCGGCCCGCCACCCGGTGCAGTTCGGTGCGGACATTCAACAGGGCCAGGTGCGCCCCGCCCAGAGAGCCGGTGGGCGACACCAGCGATTGGCTCGGATAGACATCGGCGAGTTGTGCGATCGCCAGCGCGTTGAGCAGCTGGACATCACGCAGGCCGCCGCGGCCGCATTTCAGATCGGGCTCCGCGCGGTGCGCGATCTGACCGCTGCGCTGCCATCGGGCCTGGCTGTGCGCCACCAGGTCTTCGAAGCGCGAGGCGATTCCGGTGCGCCACTGTCTGCGGGCGCCGCCGATCAGCAGGTTCGACAGGTCGGAATCGCCTGCGATATGCCTGGCTTCGAGCATCGCCAGGCCCACCGAGGTGTCCTCGCTGGCCACCGTCAGCGCCTCCGCCACCGTGCGGACACTGTGGTCGAGGCGAATGTTGGCGTCCCACAACGGATACCACAGCTGCTCGGCGACCTGGCTGACGATCTCTGCCGGCATGTTGTCGTGCAGCAGCGTGAGATCGAGATCCGAATACGGCACCATCTCGCCGCGCCCGAGCCCGCCCGTCGCCACGATGGCGAAGCCACTGGTGGCGGTGACACCGATTTCGGTGGCCTTGGTGGTGAGCCAGAACTCGTGCAGATCCAGTAGCGCATCCCGCAGGGCAGCTGAATCCAGCTGGTTCTTGCCGGTGGCGAGCAGCTGTTTGACTGCGGCCGCCAGATCGTTCGCGGGTTTGGACGGACCCGCCGCCGGCCCCTC
>JBEVHL010000445.1:0-3436 GCA_040511255.1 Mycobacterium sp.
CCGACAACCCGATGTCCTGGTCCCGCGTCTCATCAACCCCTTCCGACGGCTCGGCGGGCAGGACCGGCGACGAAACGTCCGGGGCCGGGGTTGTCGTCGGATCATCTCCGGGAGCGGCCAGCGCCGCGCCGCCCGAGATCACCGTGGTCAGGATTGCGCAGCTTGCGGCCAGCACGGCGGCGACAGCGCGCCACGCGGCGCCATCGGTTTCTCTGCGACGCCGCCAGACGCCGGAATCGGCTGTCATAGATGCAGCATCGCGTCGTAGGACTATGGCGTCGTGCGTACTGCACTACCCGTGTTGTCGGGCGGGGCCTCGGCGCCTCGCGGCCAGAGCCAGGCTCGGCACGACTCGCCTGGTGAGAGCCGGTTTTCTCGGTGGTGCCCCCGGCAGGATTCGAACCTGCGGCCTTCCGCTCCGGAGGCGGACGCTCTATCCCCTGAGCTACGGGGGCGCGTACTGAACACTGCGCGCCATTTGGGGCCTGCACAGACTAACGCATCCACCAGACTGCTCGGTCACGGTAATGGATTCGAGGGCTGACCACCTCAGACCATAGGATGGACGCTCGTGACACCCGCCGACCTGGCCGAGCTGCTCAGAATCACCGCTGCCGCGGTGTTGGTCGACCATGACCTCGACACCGCCGCGCTGCCTGACACCGTAACCGTTGAGCGCCCGCGTAACCCCGAGCACGGCGATTACGCCACCAACCTGGCCCTTCAGCTCGCCAAGAAGGTCGGCACCAACCCGCGTGAGCTGGCCGGCTGGCTGGCCGAAGCCCTGACCAACACCGACGGCATCGCCTCGGCGGACGTCGCAGGCCCGGGTTTCGTGAACCTGCGGATCGAGAAGTCCGCCCAGGGCGTCATCGTCAACAACGTCATCGACGCCGGCCAGACGTACGGCAACTCCGCCGACCTGGCGGGCCTGAACGTCAACCTGGAATTTGTCTCCGCCAACCCGACCGGCCCCATCCACATCGGCGGCACCCGCTGGGCCGCCGTCGGTGACGCCCTCGGCCGGCTGCTCACCACCCAGGGCGCGGTGGTGGTGCGGGAGTACTACTTCAACGACCACGGCGCGCAGATCGACCGGTTCGCCCGCTCGCTGGTCGCCGCGGCCAAGGGCCAGCCTGCCCCGGAAGACGGCTACGCAGGCGGCTACATCGCCGATATCGCCGCCCAGGTGCTCAAGCAGGCACCCGACGCCATGAGCCAGCCCGACGCCGAACAGCAGGAGACCTTCCGCTCGATCGGCGTCGACCTGATGTTCACCCACATCAAGGAATCGCTGCACGAGTTCGGCACTGACTTCGACGTGTTCACCCACGAAGACTCGATGCACACCAGCGGCCGGGTGACAGAGGCCATCGCCAAGCTGCGCGAGACCGGCAACATCTACGAAAAAGACGGCGCAACGTGGTTGCGCACCACCGAATTCGGTGACGACAAGGACCGGGTGGTGATCAAGAGCGACGGGAACCCCGCCTACATCGCGGGCGACCTGGCGTACTACCTGGACAAGCGTCTGCGTGGTTTCGACCTGTGCATCTACATGCTCGGCGCCGACCACCACGGCTACATCGCCCGGCTCAAGGCGGCCGCGGCCGCCCTCGGTGACGACCCCGACACCGTCGAGGTGCTGATCGGGCAGATGGTCAACCTGGTCCGCGACGGGCAACCGGTGCGGATGAGCAAGCGGGCCGGCACCGTCATCACGATGGACGACCTCGTCGAGGCCATCGGGGTCGACGCCGCCCGGTATGCCCTGACCCGCTCGTCGGTGGACACCCCGATCGACATCGACCTGGCCCTGTGGTCGTCGGCGTCGAGCGAAAACCCGGTCTACTACGTGCAATACGCGCACGCACGGCTCTCGGCACTGGCTCGCAGCGCCGCCGAACTCGGACTGACCGCCGACACGTCGCATCTTGAGCTGCTCAGTCACGACAAAGAGGGCGAGCTGATCCGCAACATCGGCGAATTCTCGCGGGTGCTGAAAACCGCTGCCTCCCTTCGGGAACCGCATCGGGTCTGCCGCTACCTGGAAGACCTGGCCGGTGACTACCACCGGTTCTACGATTCCTGCCGGGTGTTGCCGCAGGGCGACGAAGAGCCGAATGAGCTGCACGCCGCCCGCCTTGCACTGTGCGAGGCCACCCGTCGGGTCATCGCCAACGGTCTGGCGATCCTCGGCGTGAGCGCACCGGAGCGGATGTGAACGCCCACCCCGCCGGTCCCCGGCACGCCGAGGGCGCGCTGAACAGCGGTACCCCGCAACGGCCGCAGACCAGTGAAGTCCTCGCTCTCGCGCCGAATGTCTGGCCGCGCAACACCGTTCGCGGTGACGACGGCGTCGTCTCGATCGCAGGTGTCCCGGTGACCGAGCTGGCCGCCGAATACGGCACACCGTTGTTCGTCATCGACGAGGACGATTTCCGGTTCCACTGCCGCGAGATCGCCGAGGCGTTCGGGGGCGGCGAGTACGTCCGCTATGCCGCGAAGGCGTTCCTGTGCAGCGAAGTGGCCCGGTGGATCAACGAAGAGGGCCTGGCGCTGGATGTCTGCAGTGGCGGCGAGCTCGCCGTGGCCCTGCACGCCGACTTCCCTGCCGAGCGAATCGCGTTGCACGGCAACAACAAATCGATCGACGAGCTGAAGATGGCGGTCAAGTTCGGCGTCGGACATGTCGTGCTCGACTCGATGACCGAGATCGACCGCCTGGACGCGATCGCGGGTGCGGCCGGTGTGGTGCAGGACGTGTTGGTGCGGGTCACCGTCGGCGTCGAAGCCCACACCCACGAATTCATCTCCACCGCGCACGAAGACCAGAAGTTCGGCCTGTCGCTGGCCAGCGGCGCGGCGATGGAGGCCGTCCGCAAGGTCTTCGCCACCGACAACCTGCGCCTGGTCGGCCTGCACAGCCACATCGGTTCGCAGATCTTCGATGTGGCCGGCTTTGAGATCGCCGCGCACCGCGTCATCGGCCTGCTCCGTGACGTGGTCTCGGAGTTCGGTGTCGAGAAGACCGCGCAGATCTCCACCGTCGACCTCGGTGGCGGTCTGGGCATTTCCTATCTGCCGCACGACGATCCGCCACCGGTGCAGGACCTGGCCGCCAAGCTGGACGCCATCGTGCGTAACGAGTCCGCGGCGGTCGGGCTACCCGCGCCGCGCCTGGTCGTCGAACCCGGCCGCGCGATCGCCGGTCCCGGCACCATCACCCTCTACGAGGTCGGCACCGTCAAAGACGTGGCGATCAGCCCGACCGCGCACCGCCGCTACGTCAGCGTCGACGGTGGCATGAGCGACAACATCCGCACTTCGCTCTACGGGGCCGAGTACGACGTCCGGCTGGTGTCACGGGTCAGCGATGCTGAGCCCACCCTGGCCCGGATCGTCGGAAAGCATTGTGAGAGCGGCGATATCGTCG
>JBEVHL010000446.1:0-3547 GCA_040511255.1 Mycobacterium sp.
GACCACCACCAGCAGGAACATGTCGGGTACGGGCCGGGACAGCAGAAGCCCCAGCGCGCGGTGCTGGAATGCCCGTCGATTCAGCAGGCCGGTCAGCGGATCGAGGTCAGCGTGCACCAGGTCGGTACCCAACGCGCGGATCAGCACCTGGATGGCCAGGGGCAGCGCGATGTTCACCTGCAGCACCAGGAACAGGTCCACGCCGGCCAGTGCCGGGTGGCCTTGCGACGCCAGCCGGGATCCCTCGACCACACCGACGAGCGCTGCGACCACGAAGTTGTAGCAGACGTATTTCGAGGAGTGGAAGAAGGCGATGTATGCGCCGCTGATGGCGAAAGCGATACAGCCGAGCATCGCGGCCAGTGGGTCGGGAAATGCCAGCACCGCCAACGCAATCGACGTGTTGGTCACCACCGCGAAGGCGACGGACTGCGCCTCGGTGGGCCAGCGAGACAACCACAGGATGGTGCCTGCCACCCCGCCGGCAAACGCCGCCCACGTCATGACCGTCTGGATCGTGCCTTCGGGGCCGTCGACACTGGCCAACAAGGCGATCAAGCTGAGCGCCAGCGAGGACGCGATGGAGGCCATCAAGATCCGGGTGGCGCCACTCCAGCCCCGGGAATGCAGATAGCCGCTGAGCCAGTCGTAGTGACTCGGTTGCCGCCACCATCGCTTCAGTGCCGCAACCACCAACGACTCCATCCGTCCCGAGATCCCCCGCCGCTCCAGGTGCACTCAGGCCTCAGCAG
Source organism: Mycobacterium sp. (assembly GCA_040511255.1). Lineage (GTDB taxonomy): Bacteria > Actinomycetota > Actinomycetes > Mycobacteriales > Mycobacteriaceae > Mycobacterium. The sequence goes on from JBEVHL010000446.1 coordinate 753, forward strand.
CTAACGACTTGCCATGCTAGCAATTGGTTGCCGAGCAACGACCGTAATTGACGGTCTGTCTATAGCGCCCGGACCGTCCCGGTCAGGTGGGGATACCCTTTCGCCAGGTTGCGTAGCACCAGGTCCCAGCCACCTTTGGTCCGGTCGACGTACAAGCCGGCACTGGCGGGCAGCACCACCGGTTTACCGAACTTCACCGAATAGCGCACCGCCGATGGCAGTTGACCTTCGATGTTGGCCAGCACCGCTGCGGCGCTGAACATTCCGTGCGCGATCGCAGTCGGAAAACCGAACAGTTTGGCGCCGATCGAGCTGGTGTGGATCGGATTGTGATCGCCGCCCACGGAGGCGTAGCGACGGATCTGGCCCGGGGTGATCCGCACGACGGAGTTCGGCGGCGGCAGCTTGCGTTGCTTCTGCGGCGGCGGCTTGGGTTCGTCCGATAGGCTGGTGTGCTGCTGGTGCAGAAACGTCGTCACCTGATGCCAGGCCAGTTCGTTGCCGACGCTGACATCGGTGATCAGGTCCACGAGCAGGCCCTTGCGGTGTTCGCGCAGGTTCTCGGCCCGCACCTTCACTCCGACGGTGTCGGTCACCGCGATCGGCCGATGCTGGGTGATGTGGTTTTCGATGTGCACCGATCCCATTGCGGCGAAAGGGAAGTCGAATCCACTGACCAGCGACATCACCGATGGGAAGGTCAGCGCGAACGGGTAGGTCAGCGGCACGGTGTCGCCGAACCGAAGGCCCGTCACCGCGGCGTAGGCGGCCACATTCGCCGGATCGATAGCCAGGTCCGCGACGGTCACCGTGCGGTTGGACAGTTGATCTCCGCGCGGGACGAACGGCAGTGCGCCGGCGGCCGCCAGCAGCAGGTTCTTGAGGCCGCTCGGCTGTTCGGTGCCGGTCATGGTTGGAATCACGCCCCCATCATGGCCTGGCCGCAGACCCGGATCACGTTGCCGGTGACGGCATTGGAAGCCGGGCTGGCGAAGTACGCGATGGTCTCCGCCACGTCGACGGGTTCGCCGCCCTGATAGAGCGAATTGAGCCTGCGGCCCACCTCGCGGGTGGCCAGTGGGATCGCGGCGGTCATCGCCGTCTCGATGAACCCCGGCGCGACGGCGTTGATGGTGATGCCCTTCTCGGCCAGTTCGGGCGCGAGGGCCTGGGTGATGCCGATCATCCCGGCCTTGGTGGCGCCGTAGTTGGTCTGGCCGCGGTTGCCTGCGATACCGGCCATCGACGACAGCCCGATCACCCTGCCGCCCTCGCCGAGCACGCCGTTCTCGACCAGACCTTCGGTGAGTCGTTGCGGGGCAAGCAGATTGACCGCGATGACGGCATCCCAGCGGGCGTCGTCCATGTTGGCCAGCAGTTTGTCTCTGGTGATGCCTGCGTTGTTGACCAGGACGTCCAGTTGGCCCGCATAGTGCTGACGGACGTGTTCGGTGATCCGGTCCACGGCATCGCGAGCGGTGACGTCCAGTGCCAGCGCGGTGCCGCCGACGCGGGTGGCGGTTTCGGCGAGTGCCTCCGCGGCCGACTCCACGTCCACTGCGATCACCTTTGCCCCGTCGCGGGCGAACACGTCGGCGATGGTGGCGCCGATCCCGCGCGCCGCACCCGTGACCACGGCGACCTTGCCTGCCAGCGGTTGGTCCCAGTCGGCGGGCGGCACCGAGTCGGCCGCTCCGACGTAGAACACCTGGCCGTCGACGTAGGCCGACTTGCCCGAAAGGATGAACCGCAACGTCGATTCCAGGCCCGTGGCCGCCGGCTTGGCGTCGGGGGCGAGGTAGACCAGGGCAACGGTGGCGCCCAGGCGCAGCTCCTTGCCGAGCGAGCGGGTGAAGCCCTCCAACGCTCGCTGCGCGATCCGCTCGTCGACGGTGCCTGCCGCTTCCGGGGTGGTACCGATGACGACGATGCGGCCGGACGGTCCGAGATTGCGCAGCACCGGGGTGAAGAACTCGTAGAGCCCGCGCAAGCCCTCAGGAGTGGTGATGCCGGTGGCGTCGAACACCAGCCCGCCGAATTTGTCCGCCCACCGGCCGCCGAGATTGTTTTGCACCAACTCGTAGTCGTCGGCCAACGCGCTGCGCAGCGGTTCGGCCACCCGGCCCTCGCCGCCGATCAGCAGCGCACCCGCCAGGGGCGGCTCGCCGGCGTGGTAACGGCGCAGCGTCTCCGGCTGAGGGACGCCTAGCTGTTTGGCCAGGAACGAACCGGGGCCGGAGTTGACGACTTGGGAGAACAGGTCGGTAGCCACTGAGCTGCCTTTCAAGAGGGTGTGACGGTGGTGCCGTGTCCCCACCGAACTTACTCCAGAGTAAGAACGGTGGGTACTATGACGTTAGTTACCCCTGACGTGCCATCGCCAAAAAAACGGACCGAATTGGAGAGAACAGTGGCCGATGCCAAGACCGCCCGCCGGGTCGCAATCCTTGGTGGAAACCGGATTCCATTCGCCCGATCGGACGGCGCCTACGCCAACGCGTCGAACCAGGACATGTTCACCGCGGCGCTCGGCGGACTCGTCGACAGGTTCAATCTCAAGGGCGAGCGGCTGGGTGCCGTCATCGGCGGCGCGGTGCTCAAGCACAGCCGCGATTTCAACCTCATGCGCGAGTGTGTCCTCGGCAGTGCGCTGTCGCCGTATACCCCGGCCTTCGACCTGCAACAGGCCTGCGGCACGGGTCTGCAAGCGGCCATCGCCGCCGCGGACGGTATCGCGCTCGGCCGGTATGAGGTCGCGGTGGCCGGCGGCGTGGACACCACCTCCGATGCCCCGA
>JBEVHL010000447.1:0-15820 GCA_040511255.1 Mycobacterium sp.
CGACTGCGCTGCAGTCGGGGCTTCCGGCGTCGATGCCGATTGTTCGTCATACCCCCGGCTCAATCGTTACCCGCCGCAGGTATACCTGAGTGATGAGCCTGGCAGCGACGCCAGATCAGCTGACAGCGAGGAGAACCCGATGGACACAGTTCTGGTTGCACAGGCGAGCACCGAGTTTCTGGCCCGGTCCTCGACGCTGACCAGCGTGGGCTGGATCGGCTACATCATCATCGGCGCCCTCGCGGGCTGGATCGCCGGAAAGCTCGTCAAGGGCGGCGGCTCCGGCATTCTGCTGAACATCGTCATCGGCATCATCGGCGCCTTGATCGGCGGGTTCCTGCTGAGCTTCTTCGTCGACACCGCGGCAGGCGGCTGGTGGTTCACGCTGTTCACCGCGATTCTCGGCGCCGTCATCCTGCTCGGGATCGTCGGCGCGGTCCGCAAGAACTGAGCGCGCGCCGTCACAGCGCGGCGAGCACCCCTCGGAGTGCCGCGGCCAGGCTGCCCCGGCCGGTCCGGTAGACGGGACCGACGCCGTCGCCCAGCAGCAGTCGCAGCCGGGCCATCCCGCGGGCCCGCACAGGCAGTGGGGCGTGCAGGCGCAACGTGATCTGGTCGATCAGATCTTCGACCGCGATGACCGCAGCGTGCTGCACCGGCACCCGGGTGGCGATCCCGCCGATCCGGGGTGCCCGGGCGTCGTGCAGCAGTGCTCGCAGGCTGCGGGCCAGTTGGTCACGCTCCGGCGACGCGGTGATGCGTGCGACGTGCACGGCCAGTGCGGTGGCCGGCTGCACGGGCGCGCACGCCTCCAACTGGCGGTCGTAGCGTTCGGCGAACACCCTCGCGGCCAGCCGCGTACGCCAGGACAGCGAACGCTGCGGCGACGCGTCATGGGGGAGCGGCGCATGCGTGCCCAGGACTAGTTCGGATGGGATCTGGTGCTGCGTCATGATTCAACCTCTTCCTCTTTGGTGACCTACAAAAACCGTATACCGGTCACGGGTGACCAGTCAAGGGCGTTTATCGGTCACGAGGTCTAGACTGGTCGTCATGGCAGAACTGTCGTCGGAGTGGCTGGCCGAGTACGAGAGCAAGCCGGCGCCCGACCCCCTGCGTCTGGTGCAGGCCCTGATCAACACCCGGGATCTCGACACCGGGGAAGACCGCTTGGCAGAACGCGCGGAGGCGACACGCTGGTTGACGGCCAATCACCTGCTTGAGGCCGACGACACCCTGACGCCCGACGACTTGCACACGGTCGTCGAGGTGCGAGAAGCATTGCGCGCCATGACCGTTCAGAATGCCGGCGGACCGGCGCCTACCCCGGAAAAGTTGGCACCGTTGCGGAACGTGGCCGCGGGCAATCTCGCGCAGGCCCACCTCGACGCTGACGGCATCGTCCAGCTCACCCCGGCGGCCACCTCCGTGCGGGCGAAGCTGCTCGGGGTCCTGCTGATCGTCAGGGACGCCCAACGCGACGGCAGCTGGGAGCACTTGAAGGCCTGCGGCAACGACGACTGTCTGTGGGCGTTCTACGACCGTTCTCGCAACCACGGCGGCACCTGGTGCGATATGGCGTCATGCGGCAACAAGCTGAAGAATCGCGAGTTCCGGGCCCGCAAACGCGGAGACTGACTTACGCCGACAGATGCCAGACCAGGGCAGCGGCCAGCGCACCCAACCCGTTGAGCGCCCAGTGCAGCGCAATCGGCGCGATCAAACTGCCGCTGCGCCGCCGCAGCCAGGTGAACACGAACCCGGCGAAACCCGTCGCGACGACCGCCATCACGATCCCGGCGACCATCCCGAACACCCCACCGCCGAGCAGCCGGGTGAAGCCGACGTTGCTGCTGGTCAGACCCATCGACGTGGCGATATGCCACAACCCGAACAACAGCGAACCCGCCGCGGCCACCCCGCGGAACCCCCAGGCCCGGTTCAGCGCGCCGTGCAGCACGCCACGGAATGCCAGCTCTTCGGGGATGACGGTCTGCAATGGGATGACGATCATCGACGCCAGCAGGGCACCGGAAATCGTGGCGTAGTGGCTGTTCATGAACATCGGCCGCGTCCAGGGCAGCAGCAGGCCGACGATGATGACGCCCAGCACCAGCCCGACCGCGGCCAACGCATAGCCGGCACCCGATCTCCAGTGCTCGCGGCCCAGACCCAGCTCGGTCCAACCCAGGCCTCGGGAACGGACCAGAGCCAGCAGGCCGATGGCCGCCGCGGGCACCGTGGCGATGCTGGCCCACGGCGTGGTGAAGTGCGCGATCAGGTTGGTCAGCGCCAGCACGACCACGACGATCGCGATATCGGCGTAGATGCGGAAGTGGTGCAATGCCGACAGTTGCAAAACCAGCGGATGCGGAGGCTCCAGCACCGCGGCGACGTCAGACATGTTCCGGCAAGCATACCGGCGCGCGCGGTATCGCCTGGTCAGAATGGCTGGTGACACAAGTCCCACCCGTTGGTGACCTTGGTGAACAACTGGCTACGCCCTCCCCATGGCAGTGCCGACAGGAGTTGGATGGGGGGATGACCACTGTGACGAGCACCTGGCGCACCGCCGATGTCGAACCGTTGAGCGACGAGACGCTCGCCCAGTTGGACGGCTGGTGGCGCGCGGCCAACTACCTGTCCGTGGGGCAGATCTACCTGTTGAACAACCCCCTGCTGCGCACCCCGCTGTCCCGTGACGACGTCAAGCCACGGCTGCTGGGCCATTGGGGAACCACCCCTGGCCTGAACTTCATCTACGCCCATCTCAACCGGGCGATCAAGCAGCGTGAACAATCGACCGTCTACGTCACCGGGCCCGGCCACGGCGGCCCGGGACTGGTCGCCAACGCCTACCTCGACGGCACCTATTCCGAGACCTACTCCGACATCACCAATGATCTGGAGGGGCTGCGGCGGCTGGTCCGGCAGTTCTCGTTCCCCGGCGGCATCCCGTCGCACGTCGCCCCCGAGACACCGGGGTCGATCCACGAGGGCGGCGAGCTGGGCTACGCCCTGTCCCACGCCTACGGCGCCGCTTTCGACAACCCGGACCTGCTGGTGGCGACGGTGATCGGCGACGGCGAAGCCGAAACCGGCGCCCTGGCCACCAGCTGGCATTCCAACAAGTTCGTCAACCCGGTCAACGACGGTGTGGTGCTGCCGATCCTGCACCTCAACGGCTACAAGATCGCCAACCCGACCGTGCTGGCCCGCATCCCGGAGGACGAGCTGAAGAGCTTGCTCATCGGCTACGGCCACAAGCCGCACTTCTTCGAGGTGCCCGACGGTCCTGAAGCCGCAGACCACGCCGACGCGCACCGCCGGTTCGCCGAAGTGCTCGACACGGTGCTCAATGAGATCGCCGACATCAAAGCCAAGGCAGCTGACGGGGACGAGACCCGGCCGCAGTGGTCGATGATCGTCTTCCGCACCCCGAAGGGCTGGACGGGCCCGGACTATATCGACGGCAAGAAGACCACCGGATCGTGGCGCGCGCACCAGGTTCCGCTGGCGAACGCCCGCGACACCCCGGAGCACCTGCAGGTGCTGGCCGACTGGCTGGGCTCGTACCGCGCCGAGGAACTCTTCGACGAGAACGGCACCCTGGATCCGTCGATCGCCGCCCTCGCCCCGGCGGGTAACTTGCGGATGAGCGCCAACCCGCACACCAACGGCGGTGCGCTGCTGCAGGATCTGCGGCTGCCGGACTTCCGGACCTACGGCGTCGACGTCCCCGCACCCGGCGGCACCATCGCCGAGGCCACCAAGGTGCTCGGGCAGTGGCTGACCGACGTGATCCGGCTCAACCCGAACAACTTCCGCATCTTCGGACCCGACGAGACGGCGTCGAACCGGTTGCAGTCGGTGTTCGACGCCACCGACAAGCAGTGGGACGCCGAGTTCGTCGGGCCGGAGGTGGACGAGCACCTGGCCCGCGCCGGGCGCGTGATGGAGATGCTCTCCGAACATCAGTGCCAGGGTTGGCTCGAGGGCTACCTGCTCACCGGGCGGCACGGGTTGTTCAACTGCTACGAGGCGTTCATCCACATCATCGACTCGATGTTCAACCAGCACGCGAAATGGCTCAAGGTCACCAACGAAATCCCGTGGCGACGGCCGATCGCCAGCCTCAATTACCTTCTGTCCAGCCATGTTTGGCGTCAGGATCACAACGGGTTCAGCCACCAGGATCCCGGTTTCATCGACCACGTGGTGAACAAGAGCGCCCACGTGGTGCGGGTGTATCTGCCGCCGGACGCCAACACTCTGCTGTCCACCTACGACCACTGCCTGCGGTCACGGCAGTATGTCAACGTGGTGGTCGCGGGCAAGCAACCGGCGCCGAACTACCTGACGATGGAAGAGGCGGTGGCGCATTGCACCAGGGGACTGGGCATCTGGGAATGGGCGGGCACCGAACAGCTCGGCACCGATCCCGACGTGGTGATCGCCACCGCCGGCGATGTTCCGACGCTGGAGGGCCTGGCCGCGGTCGACCTGCTCAAGCAGAACCTGCCGGACCTGAAGATCCGGTTCGTCAACGTGGTCGATCTGATGCGACTGCAGGACGAGACCGAACACCCGCACGGCCTGTCCGAGCGGGCGTTCGACATGATCTTCACCCGCGAGAAGCCGGTCATCTTCGCCTATCACGGCTATCCGTGGCTGATCCACCGCCTGATCTACCGGCGCGCCGGGGCCAACAACGTCCACGTCCGCGGATACAAGGAACAAGGCACCACCACAACGCCTTTCGACATGGTGATGCTCAACGACCTCGACCGGTTCCACCTGGTGATCGACGTCATCGATCGGGTGCCGTCCCTGCAGTCGACGTGCGCGACCCTGCGTCAGCGGATGGTCGACCGGCGCCTGCAGGCCAGGGAGTACACCCGCACCCACGGCGACGACCTGCCCGAGGTGCGGGACTGGGTGTGGCCCGCCGCGCGCGGCGCCCTGTCCGGCGTCGACATCGCCGCCACCGCGGCGACCGGCGGAGACAACGAGTAGGCCGACCCCTAGGGTGGTCGCCATGGTCGCCGGCGGTCACCTCCTGACAACGCTTCGGGTGCTTGACCTGTCTTCTGGTCAAGCAGATCCCGTCACCCGCATCCTGGCCGACCTGGGCGCCGACGTGCTCAAGGTCGAACCGCCCGGGGGCAGTCCGGCGCGCGCCGAGTACCCCACGCTGGCCGGGGTGAGCATTCCGTTCGCCCTGCACAACGCGAACAAGCGGACCACCATGTTGGATCCGACCGCCGACTTCGATCGGCTGCTGGACCTGGTGCGGGGCGCGGACATCCTGGTCGACGGCGGCGCCGCGGGCGGATTGTCCGCGTTCGGCACGTCATGCCTGGAGTTGGCCGATCGGTTCGAGCATCTGGTGGCTTTGTCGGTCAGCGATTTCGGCCTGACCGGGGCCCGCGCGTCGTGGCAGGCCACCGACGCGGTGCTCTACGCCCTGTCCGGCGCACTTTCGCGGTCGGGCCCGAGCACCGGCGTGCCGGTGTTGCCGCCGGACGGGCTGGCGTCCGCCACCGCGGCGGTACAGGCCGCGTGGGCCGTCCTGGTCGCCTACTATCACCGGTTGCGTTGCAGCACCGGCGATTACCTCGACTTCAGCCGGCTGGACGCGGTGGTCACCACCCTGGATCCGACGTTCGGCACCCAGGGTCAGGCCGCGCTGGCCCGGCCCGGGAAACAGCGCTGGCGGGGCAGGCCACGCAACCAGGATCCGTACCCGATCTTTGCGACCACCGACGGTTTCGTCCGAATCTGCCTGCTCTCCCCGCGGCAATGGCACGGTCTGCGGGCTTGGCTGGGGGAGCCCGAAGAGTTCCAGGATCCCCGGTTCGACAAGATCGTCGACCGCTACCTGGCCTGGAGCGAGATCGGACTGCTGGTCGCCGCCCTGTGCGCCCAGCACACGATGGCCGAACTGGTGGCCGAGGGCCAGGCGCACGGTGTACCGATCGCCGCCGTACTGACCGCGGCGGAGGTCTTCACCTCGGCACACTTCACGACGGTCGGCGCGCTGGCCGAGGCCGAGCTGGCGCCGGGAGTGCACACGACGGTGCCGGTCGGCTATCTGACCGTCGACGGCGCCCACACCGGTTTCCGCGCGGCCCCTGACGTGGGTCACGACGAGCCGCAGTGGACCGGTCCCGAAGCGCCGCAGCAGGACACCGCGCCGGCAGGCCTGCCGTTCACCGGGCTGCGGATCGTGGATCTCGGGGTGATCGTGGCCGGCGGTGAGTTGAGCCGGCTGTTCGGCGATCTGGGTGCCGAGGTCATCAAGGTGGAAAGCGCCCAGTTCCCCGATGGGCTGCGCCAGACCCGGGCCGACCAGGCGATCAGCGACTCGTTCGCCTGGGCGCATCGCAACAACCTCGGGTTCGGTCTGGAGATGCGCAGTCCGGCCGGCGCCGAGGTGTTCGCTGACCTGGTGGCCGGCGCTGACGCCGTGTTCGCCAATTTCAAGCCGGGAACCCTTGCCGCCCTTGGCTTCTCCCACGAGCGGTTGACGGAACTCAACCCTCGGCTGGTGCTGGCCGAGAGCAGCGCGTTCGGCGACACCGGCCCGTGGAGCGCCCAGATGGGCTACGGGCCGCTGGTGCGGGCCACCACCGGACTGACCCGGCTGTGGTCCTTCTACGACGCGACGACGATCTTTCCCGACCATGTGGTGGCCAGAATCACCGCCATCGGTGCGCTGGCCGCGCTGATCCACCGGGAGCGCACCGGCAGCCCGGCCAGGGTGTATGTGTCGCAGGCCGAGGTCGTCGTCAACCAACTCGCAACCACCTACGTGACGCAGGCCGCTGACGCCGCGCACCCGGGACTGGTGGAGCTCGATACCGCCGTGCACGCGGTCTATCCGTGCGCCGGCGACGACGAGTGGTGCGTCATCTCGCTCCGCCACGAGCAGGATCGGGCCGCGGTGGCCGGCCTGATCGGCGACGTCGAGCTCACGGAGTGGACGGCCACGCTGCCGCCTGCCGAGGTGGCCGCACGGCTGCAGCAGGTAGGCGTGCCCGCCGGGCAGATGAACCGCGCGCCCGACGTCTATGCGGACGCGCAGCAGGATGAGCCGGCGCTGTTCACCGACATGCATCATCCGCTGATCGACCATCCGCTGCCCACCGAGACCGGCCCGGCGCGCTACCGGAACATCCCGCCTGCACCATTGCGGCCCGCACCCATGCCGGGCGAGCACACCCGCGAAATCTGCCAGAAGCTGCTCGGCTTCTCCGACGAGCGGACTGAACGGTTGATCGCTGACGGCGTGCTGTTCGCCGCCGACGGCTCGGCTTGACACCTGTCAACTGCGTTGTGGGCCGCTGATAACGTGCACCCATGCCTCTCGACCCCACGACGCCTGTGCTCGTCGGCTACGGCCAGGTAAACCAGCGTGACGACACCCCTGACCCCGTCGAACCCGTCTCGCTGATGGCGGTGGCGGCCCGCGAAGCCGCCGCTGCCAAGGTGCTCGAGGCTGTCGACGCGATCAGGGTGGTCAACCTGCTGTCATGGCGCTACCGCGACCCCGGCCTGCTGCTCGGCTCCCTGATCGGCGCAGACCACCCCGCCACCCGATACACCGGAATCGGCGGCAACGTCCCGCAGACCCTGGTCAACCAGGCCTGCCTGGACATCCAGGCCGGACGGGCCGGGGTGGTGCTGCTGGCCGGCGCCGAGACCTGGCGCACTCGGAAACGCCAGAAGGCCAACGGTATTCGCCCGGACTGGACCTCCCAGGACGACTCTGTCCCGGTACCGCCCGGTGGCGATGACGCCGTCGAGATGGCCGGGCCCGCGTTGATGCGGATCGGCCTCGGGCTGCCGTCGGATGTCTATCCGCTGTTCGAGGAGGCGGTCCGGGTGGCGTCCGGCGCGTCTTCGGACGAGCACCGGCGCGCGATCGGCGAGCTGTGGGCCCAGTTCAACAAGGTGGCCCAACACAATCCGCACGCGTGGAGCAACAAGGCTTGGACGGCCGACGAGATCTGGCAGGCCGGCCCCGACAATCGGATGATCAGCTGGCCGTACACCAAACTGCTGAACTCCAACAACATGGTCGACCAGGCGGCGGTGCTGATCCTGACGTCGGTCGGCAAGGCCACCGAGCTGCAGATCCCTTCCGAGCGTTGGGTTTTCCCGTGGTCCGGGACCGATTCCCACGACACCTACGACATCGGTGAACGCTGGGAATACGACCGGTCGCCGGCCATCCGGATCGCGGCGGGTCGGGCGCTGGAACTCGCCGGGCTGGGGGTCGACGAGATCGACCTGGTCGACATCTACTCTTGCTTTCCGTCCGCGGTGCAGGTGGCGGCGTCGGAGATCGGGTTGCCGATCGGCGACCCGGCCCGGCCGTTGACGGTCACCGGCGGGCTGACCTTTGCCGGCGGCCCCTGGAACAACTACGTCATGCATTCGATCGCCACGATGGCCGAACACCTGGTCGCCGAGCCCGGCAAACGGGGGCTGATCACCGCCAACGGCGGCTATCTGACCAAGCACAGCTTCGGCGTCTACAGCACCGAACCACCGCCGTCGGCGTTCCGCTGGGCGGACGTCCAGGCCGAGGTGGACGCCGAACCGACCCGTCACGCGCTGGAGCAGTGGGAGGGCGACGGCACGGTCGAGACCTGGACCGCGCCGTTCAACCGCGACGGCAGCCCCGAGAAGGTGTTCGTCGCGGTCCGCACCCCGGACGAGGCTCGCACCCTGGCCGTGATCGCAGACCCGGCAGCCGCAGCCGCCGCCGTCGCCGGGGATATCTCGGGGGCCAAGGTCGCGGTCTTTGCCGATGGAACCGCCAGCCTCGGGTAACCAAACGATCTATTGTCGTCTCTGACCTATCGGGGGACAGGACACGCATGCGGATTCTGGTTACCGCCGCCACCAGTGACCTCGGCCGCGACGTGGCCGGTCAGTTGGTCGCCGCCGGCCACCAGGTCAGCGGCATCGCCACCACCGCGCACCGCGATCTGGATCCGCGGGTGCGCCTGGTGTGTGCCGAGCTGACGGGCCCGCCGTTACAACGACTGGCCGATGCGGCTGAGGTGGTCATCCATCTGGCACCGGTCGAGGCGGGCGTCCCGCACAGCGCCGGCATCCCCGGTGTCGTCCGTGTCACGCATGCGGCCGCCCGCGCCGGCGCCCGACTGCTCTTCCCGTTCCATGCCGCGGGCGATCCGGAGGTGTACCGGCACGCCGAGGAACTGGTGTCGTCGGGCTGGGCACCCTCGTTGGTGATCCGGCTGGCACCGCTCGTCGGAAGGCAGTGTGACTGGGCGGTGTGCCGCTCGGTGGCCACCGTCTTGACTGTCGGCACCGTCCGGCCGATCCGCGTGCTGCATGTCGATGACCTGCACCGCTTCCTGCTGCGGGCGGTCGGTTCCCAACGCACCGGTGCGGTCGATCTGGCCACGACCGATGCGGTCACCCTGGTGACCGCCCGGCGACTGCTCAACGAGGCCGGTCCTCGGCCCCGCCGGATTCCGGTGTGGCCCACTGTCGATCCCGAGTTCACCCTCACCGCCTTGCGCCGCGACTGGGGGTTCGAGTGCGGCTGGACTGCCGCCGGTGCGATGGTCGACACCGCTCGCGGGCTGACCGGCCGGCGCCTCGGTCCTGCCGGCGCAATCGACCTGCCCGGCCGGGTGCCACTGCCGGTGCACACCATCGTCGACGACTCGGTAGAGGTGAACGAGCCGGTAACCCCGATGACGCGCGACATCCGGCTCGGTAACCTTCGCACCGCCCGCCGGGCCTTGGCCGAGTTGCCTGCGCCGCCGATCGCACTGGCCCGGCACTACGGCGAGAGCTGCGCCGCGTACAGCACGGCCGCTGCCGCCGAGCAGGTCGATGCCGCCGGCTGTGCGGCGTTGCGCGATGCAGCACTGGACGTACGAATCAAGTTCCTGTGCAATCGAATTCACCAAGGCTGGCTGCTGACCGAGCTCGGCGCAGCTGTCGAAGCGATGTACGGCAGGTTCGCCGGTCGTGCCGAACCGCCACCCCCCGCGCCGGTAAGGCATCCGTCCAGTGCAGGCCTGGTCGAGGTGCTGCGTTCCGACAGCGCGTTGCGCGATCTCGCCGCCGCAGGGGACATCGACGCCATCCGGGTGTCCTTCCCACAGTTTGCGGGCACGTTCGACGACGTGATGGCGGAAATCGGCCATCTCGGCCCCGGCGCGACCGAACTGGCCGACCCGGTGTTCGCCGACGTCCCGGCCGAGATCCTCACCGGCGCAGCGGTGGCCGCGCAACAACCCGAGGTGGTCGAGGCCGCCTCCGACATCGCGAAGACGGGCCTGCCCTGGCGCCTGCTCGACGTAGCGCGCAGCCATCGGGAACAGGCAGGGGATACCACCGCGCGCTACACCCACCAGCTCCGCATCGTGCTGCGTGAACTCGGGGCCCGGCTGGCGGCAACCGGAGTCATCGGGAAGCCTGACGACGTCTACTACCTCACCACCGAAGAAGTGCTGGCGCCACCGGCGGACGCCCGGCTTCGGGTGAGCCGCAGGCGCTTTGATCTGCGGCCGCCCAACGCCGAGCTCGTTTCGCAGCGGTAACGCACACCACACGCCCCAGACACGAACCGCGGCTACATGTTTTACATGTCTGATACGCCGCGCCGGGCCCCCTGGTACAGGTCGCTGTTCCTCCAACTGCTGGTCGCGATCGTGGCCGGCGTCCTGGTCGGCTGGCTCTGGCCCGGGGTGGGCGCCGACCTGAAACCGCTGGCGGACGGGTTCATCAAGCTGATCAAGATGCTCATCGCACCGATCATCTTCTGCACGGTGGTGATCGGGATTGCGCACGTCGGCGATCTGAAATCCGTCGGCAGGATCGGTGTCAAGGCACTGATCTACTTCGAGGTGGTGACCACCTTCGCCCTGCTGTTCGGACTCGTCGTCGGCAACGTGATCAAACCAGGCACGGGGTTCAACATCGATGCTGAAACCCTGGCTTCTGGCGCCGATGCGGTGGCGAAGAAGACCGGTGACGGCGAACTGCCACACACGGTCGACTTTCTGCTGAATATCATTCCGACATCCATCGTCTCGGCGTTCGCCGACAATGTTCTGCTGCAGGTGCCGTTCTTCGCCGTGCTGTTCGGGCTGGCACTGGCGAAGTTCGGTGAGCATGGTCCGCCGGTGATTTTCGAGTTCGTCGAGCACCTCAGTTCCATCTTCTTCACCATCATCGGCTGGATCATGAAGCTGGCACCGTTGGGTGCCTTCGGCGCGATGGCCTACATCATCGGCCAGTACGGCATTGCGTCACTTGGCAGCTACGCCAAGCTGATTGGCGCCTGTTATCTGGCGGCCGCACTGTTCATCCTGGTGCTCGGTGCCATCGCATCATTGTTGGCCGGGGTGAACCTGTGGCGGTTCTTTCTCTACACCAAAGACGAGTTCTTCCTGGCGCTCGGCACCGCGTCGACCGAGGTGGTGCTGCCGAGGATCATGACCAAACTGATCAATGCCGGATGCTCGCGAACCACAACAGGTTTGGTGGTACCCACCGGTTATTCTTTCAACCTTGACGGCGCGACGCTGTACCTGTCGATCTGCGTGCTGTTCCTGGCCCAGGCCCTCGGCGTCGATCTGAGTCTGGGCGAACAGATCACCGCCGTGCTGGTGTTGATGCTGACTTCGAAGGGAATGGCCGGCGTGCCGGGTTCGTCGTTCCTGGCGCTGTCGGCCACAGTGGCGGCCATCGGACACGGCGCCATCCCGGTGGCCGCAGTGGCGCTGTTACTGGGCGCGGACCGGATCATGGACTCGATGCGGGTGTCGGTGAATCTGATGGGCAACTGCGTGGCGACCCTGGTGGTGGCCCGGTGGGAAGGCCAACTCGATCGCGACCGGATGGACAAGGTGCTGCGCGGCGAAGACGTTGCGCCGCTGGAAGAACCGACTGCGGAGGACGGTGTGGAGAAGGACAACGAGCCGGTCGCCGCCCGACAGTGATCACAACGCTACGATCACGCCCTCGGCAGCACTGACCCTGGCAGCGTCGAGTATGCCCCCTGGGCTGACGGCACGCGGTCGCCCCCGTCGGCCGTCGAGAGGGTGCCCCACCGCTCGGGTACCTCGTAACCCCAGCCCCGGCGCCGACACGTAGCTGCCCCGTGCGCCGAAGAGGCGCAATTCTCTGGACTCGGCCCCGCCGATGTGCGGGAGGGTGAGGACGAAACCGGCATCCGTGCGACCTTCGGCGAGGTCGAGCCAGTCCAGATTCGCGGTCACCGAGCGCGCAGGCCCGAGCAGCCACAAAGCCTGGTCCACCAGATGGCTGCCCAGATCCCGCAGCAGTCCACCCTCAGGTCCGGCCTCCAGCGTCTGCGGCTGATCCAGATCGAAGCGGGAGTCCAGGCCACCGACGCCGTATCCGACTAGTCCAATGCGCACGACGCCTCCTGCTGGACTTTGTCAGGACAATATAACCTTTGCGTCAAGCGTGGCCTAAGCCCTTGGCCCCAGCGGCTCCCGCGCGAGTTCCAGCACCTCGTCGGTGGTCGGCGGGCTCTGCGGGTGATACGACAGGCACCATGGGGACCGAATCCGGTGCAGGGCTTGGCCTTCCAGACCCGCATAGAAATTGCCCGCCCGCAGCTTGCTGATATCGGGCACCAGCCCGCCCTTGACCCGCGCCATCTCCTTGGCGACGGCGATCTGCGCAGGCGCATTGAGTAACCCGAAGAACTGGGTGGCCGCATTGCCCGGAATGTGGTTGTGCAGCCCGCGCGGTGCCTGGGTGGCGAACACCAGCCCGAGGCCGTATTTGCGGGCCTGAGAGGACAGGGCCAAGGTGCTGCGCAGCGACGCCGTCTGCCGGCCCGACGGGGCGAAGTTCTGCGCCTCGTCCATCACCAGCAGACCGCCCAGCGGCCGGTCGCCCGCCGGGTGGCGTTTGATCCAGGCGAACAGCGCCATCTGCAACTGGTTGACGAAGCCTTCGCGCTGTTGCTCGCTGGTCAGCCCGACCATGCTGATCACCGAGACCCGCGCCCGGTAACCGGCCGACGGCGTCAGCAGCGCACCGGGATCGGCGGAGGCGCCCACCCCGCCGAAGGTCGCGTCGTTGATGGTCGCCGCGTGCAGATTCTCGGCCAGCTCACCGGCCAGCTTCGCAGCGCTGCCCAGCCCGCTCACCCCGTCGGGTAGATCGCGCAGCACGTCGATGAACCCTGACAGTGACGTGTTGGGTTGCCTGCCGTACCACTGCAGGGTCTGCTTGAGCACGGCCCGCGCCTGGGATGCCTTGGCCGTGGTGCCCGAGATCAACGCCCTGGGCTCCAGCGCTGCGGTCGCCGAATCGATCGCTTCGGTGTACTCGTCGTGGTCATCCCGCACGCTGCTGAAGTCCGGCAGCGGTTGGAACGACAGTGGCCGGCCGCCCGCGCGGTTCGGTGTCCACACCACCACTTCGGTGTTGGTCAGATAATCCTGCGCCCTGGGGGTGTCAGCGCTGTCCCAGCCCGACGGGTAGGTCGGCCAGGCGCTGCCCAGTCGCGACAGGTCGTTGTTCGGGTCCAGCACAATCGAGGACACCCCGCGCAGTGCGCATTCTTCGACCAGTCGCCGGATCAGCACCGTCTTTCCCGAACCGGAACCGGCGAAAATCGCGGTGTGCTTGCGCAAGGCCTCCAGTTCGACACCCAACCGCAGGCCCGAACCGACGTCGATCCCGAGCGGCACCGCGGTGGGGGAGTCCAGCGGCGGCGGGCCGTCGTCAGCAGGTGGCTCATCGGGTTCGCGGTCATCAGGGGCGTCATCGGGCGGCGGCGGTGCGTCACCGGCGTCCCCGCCGAGCGCCTCCCGCAGAAACCCGAGTCCGTGCGCGGGTTTGCGCTCCGCCAGCCAGCCGGGCAGGTCGCGATGGTTGTCGTCGATGAGGTCTCGCAGCGCGGACATGGTGCGCAGGTCGTCCTCCGACAATCTCAACGTCCGACCGCCTGCCGCCTCGAAATCGGCGATCACGCCCGCCGTCTTCGGTCCGCCGGGCCACGGCGAGTTGCGCAGCAGGAACAGCTTGCGCTTATCCAGGTTCGAGCCGAAACCGGTTGCGGTACTGGCATTTTTGATGCGGCTCTGGGCAGCGTTGGCGTTGGTGGCCGCGATCGCCCGAAACGCCCAATGGCGTTCGTCGTCGGTGGCGGAGTCCAGGCTCTGACGCAACCGCGAATGCAGTGGGGCCATCTTGCCGGGCGGGGGATCGAGCCGGAAGGTCTGCTGGACGTCGCCGCGTTCGGTGATCCAGGCTTCGAGTGCCGCTGACAGCAGGCCGGGCACCGTGGTGTCCTCGCCGTCGGGGTCCAACGCAGCGGAGGCGACAGCGCGTCGTCGGTAATCGGCGAACCGCCGGTCGAATTCTCCTGCGTCCGCCTGGGTGTCACTGTGCTCAGCGGAAGTACGTTCGCGGACAGTATCTTTCAGGTGGGCAAGTTCCTCCACGACGTCACGGTCCAGGCAACTGCGAACGTGGGCGTCAGCGCGCTTGAGCAGCCCGCGCGGGGTGAAGTCGGGTGCATCGGCGAAGGCCGACGGCAGAATGGGCCAGCTCGGATAGGGCGGCGGGAAGTCGACCGCCCGGTAGCTGGCGGTGAACCGGCGCTCGAGGATGCTCCGCCCGATATCCGCACTGGGCAGGCCCTGCAGCGGTGCGGTGACCCGGAACCGGTCCGAGACGGTGGCGGTGGCGCGCGTCTTGATGGCCTCCCACGCGGCGGGGAGACATGCCACCACCGCTGCCGTGCGCCGCATGTTCTGCCGGATCGACATCAGCCCGTGCGCGACGTGTTCCAGGTCGCGGTTGTCGGTGGCATCGGTGGCTGCTGTGCCCGACGACGACTGCGCCAGCAGGGTGTCGATCTGGTCGATCGCCAGGACGGCGGGTCCGGCCAACGCGACCAGCCGGGAGATGTCACGGACGCATTCTTGCGCCGACAGCGCCGACACCCCGATGGACCACTTCCTGCGACCGGTGTCGTCGAGATCCTCGGTGGAGTTGAGATAGGCCTGCCCGACGTCCTGCACGCCGAGGTCGCCCGCACCCAACAACACCAGCGCCCGCAACGTGTGGTGGGTCTGACTGACGGTCTGGCGGTTGGTCTTGTGCAGGGCATTGACGAAGGCGGACAGCACCTCTGGGGTCAGATCGTCGTCGCCGATGATCGCCCTGCGGTCGGCGCGGGAGATGTGTGCGACCGTCGAGAGCTGGTACAGCAGTTCTTTGAGCTGGGTCTCACGACCGGCCGCGGGCCGGCCCAGGCTCTCCAGGATGCCGCTGCGGCTGGACTCCCAGAAACTGGTGGCATCCAGTAGTTCGACCACGAAGAAGAACCCGTCGGCCTCCTGCACCCGTTCGCGCACCTGTCCCAGCAGGTGGGTCTTGCCCGAGCCCGCCGGACCGCGCACCACCACACCGAGCGGAGAGGACTGCTCTTCCCGGCTGGCGTCCCGAAAGGCTTCCATCACCTGATCGAGCGCGCCGTCGTTGAACCCGGGCACATGCAGTGCGCCTTGCGAATTCCACAGGTCGTCTGCGGTCGGCGCCCACGACAACCGCAGCGAGCTCAGGGCCTGACGTTGTCTGGGATCCATCAGTTCTCGATCGCGATCAGGTGCTTGGCCTGGTCGCCGATCTCGACGGCAGCGGCGCGATCTTCGGCAGTCAAGGTCTTCTGGTTCTCCTCGGGGATCAGGCTGACCCCGGGGGTGCGGTACATCCGGGTCAGCGCGGCGTCCAGTTCGGGCCTGGTCACCTCGGGTAGTTCGGCGCGCAGCCGAAC
>JBEVHL010000448.1:0-6364 GCA_040511255.1 Mycobacterium sp.
ACCGGTCGGCTTGCGGACGTCCGCTTCCGTCCACGCCCTGCTCTGCGGCGGCCCTCAGTATTGACGTGTGACGTCGGTGAAACAGCGTGGTCATGATCGGGCCGACTGGTCCGACCGTCGTCGAGGTTCTAGCCGACCGTAACCATCTGATTGCGCCGCGCCCCCCGGCAGCAGGTACCTTCTTCCGTGGCTTCCAGAACGTACCGGACGGTGATCGTCGCTGGTCACCGGTCTGCAGATCGATGGCTCGTACGCGGCGTCTGCGAGCTCAGATTTCAGCCGCCACTTCGATCATCAGCACGCGATCCAGGTCCGACTCCTCGGTTGCATTCTCCATGGTCTTGGACACGAAGAGGACGACTGTTCACGAGTTCGCCGAAACGGCCACGTGTCGCCCGCGGAGCCGCTACAGTCGCGTCGCGACCTCGGGACGCCGAAGTGGACACCTGATCTCGCGGGGGAAACGTCCGTCTCGGCCTAGAAGGAGCGCCATGCGGGGAAGTCGTCGTGGTATTCGAATCGCGGCATCTGTCGGATCTATTGCGATAGTCCTGGCCGGTACGACGTCGCTCGCGTCGGCGCAGCCGCCGTTTGAGGTGGTGGCGTCGGGCCTGGACAACCCGCGACATGTCACGTTCTCCGCCTCCGGCGACCTGTACGTCGCCGAGGCTGGCCGAGGGGGTTCGGCACCGTGTGTCGATCACCCGCTCGGGGAGTTCTGCCTCGGGTTTACCGGAGCCGTGACGAAGGTCCGAGACGATGGCTCCAATGAGCAAGTCCTGACCGATCTGCCATCGATCATCAATGGCGAAGGCGAAGTCCTCGGGCCTTCCGACATTGCCTTCACGGGTGGCCAGAAGTTCGTCCTGAGCATCGGGCTCGGAGGCAGCGACGAGTTCCGCGCTGGCTTCGGTCCCGGCGGCGCCCAGCTGGGCACGTTGGTCAGCGGCAAGCTCAAGCACGGCGAGTGGTCGCTGTTCGCCGACGTTCTGGCCAACGAGGCGGCGGCCAATCCTGACGGCACCGACATCGACAGCAATCCCGTCGGCCTCGTCCGGCAGGGCGAGGGTTACCTTGTCGCCGATGCCGGGGGGAACGCCGTCGTGCGGGCGTCGCATAAGGGCACGTTCACCACGATTGCGGTGCTGCCGCCGGGGAGCGCGTTGGCTCCTCCGTTCCTCGGACTGCCGCCGGGCACCGAGATCCCGACCGATGCTGTGCCGACGTCAGTCGTCCAGGGGCCAGACGGCGCGTACTACATCAGCCAGCTGACCGGCTTCCCGTTCGAGAAGGGTGACGCCAACATCTGGCGAGTTGTCCCAGGCCATGCCCCGACGGTGTATGCCTCCGGGCTCACGAATCTGACCGATCTGGCATTCGCGGAGGATGGATCGCTGTATGCGGTCGAGATCGCCACCGATGGCCTGCTAGCCGCTCCGCCCGGCACGCCTTCGATCGGCTCGCTGGTGAAGGTCACACCTGGCGCCAGCGAGCACGAGACCGTCGCCGGTGGGCTGTCCGCACCGTATGGCGTCGCGCTCAGAGGCGGGGCGGCGTACGTCACCACCTGCGCCGTGTGCATCGGCGATGGTGAGGTCATTCGGGTCTCGCTCGATTGACCTGCTACGCGGGGACGGTTGGGACCAGGCCATCCCCTTTGGGCGCGACAGACGGACCGATGCCTTCGATGTAGCAAGCCCGCGCGTGGACTTTGCCAGAAAGAGCCACCGAATCGGGACTGGTACTCGCCCACTCCTTGTCGTGCCTCAATGTGCGCAGGCGGGTCCACTTACGGACGGCAGTGACCTAGACCCGAAGCCTTGTGACGTATCACCTCGCACACCTGCGCAGCCCACACGAAGAGTTATACGGCACTCAGCCGGGTGTGGAGTATCCATGCGCGATGATGCAGCAGGCTGTCGAGCACTACCAGGACGCGTATCTAGGCGTCAATCTGACGAAGCCCGACCCGGCCAACCGCAGGCCATGACGGCGATACGCACCACGTTTGACGCCGGATTCGGACCGAGGTCGTTGCGCTGATTCGGCTCGACTTGGCTCAAATTTAGTGCGCACCCTCGGTGCGGATGCTGACGCTGGCGAGGGCGTTCCATGAGGGACAGGGGACCGCCTCGACGAGGACGCCGCAACTTTCGCGGAAGGGGTGCTCGCCGCCCGCTTGCGGACGACCGCGTTCCCGGAGCCGGTCTGCGGCACCAGTGCCGCGAGCGCCTCGTTGGTTGGGCACAACCCGCATTGCAAGGCGGCCCCACCGTCCTCGCCGGCCTCGTCGGTGCCAGCGGAGAACGTTCACCCAAGTCTGAACAAACGCTCGCCCTTGGCGCCTGCCCGGGCGGACGGCAGGTGCCACGCCAGCTGAGAACGCACGTCAGCAGCGGCCCTGACCCCCGGGATACGACCTGTGGAGTGCTAGCGGCTAAGGGTCACGCTTCGCACAGACCAGATGGGTTTGGCGACGCAAGTTCGACGTTGAGTCCGACGCCAGCCCAGTTAGGCCACCTGCTTGTTGTCGTCCAACCAGGCGGTCCGTATTGCGGCGAAGATGGCCTTGGCATAGGCACGGTGGCCGGCGGCATTCGGGTGGTAGGCGCCTACTCCGTCGGAGTTGATGAAAGGCTTCTTGCTGCCAATACCGTGTCCGGCGAATTCTGCCGTCACGTCGACGTACACGATGGTGACACCAGCGGCCTGGGCAGCGGCCACGGCTTGCTGGATGGTGCTGTTGAGGAGCGTGATTGCGTCGTTGATTTGGCCCTTCAGGGCCGCGGTCGGATCCCCTGGGACAATCTCAAACAGGTGCGGATAGCCAGTGACCACGATCAGCGCATTGGGCGCCGCATCGGCCACCAGGGCATACAGGCTGCTGAGACTGCCCCCGAGCCCAGCCAACTGACCAAGTGCGAAGTTGATGGCATCCTGGCAGCCCACCGGGGGTACGGCGGTACACGCGGCCAGCACTCCGGAGAGGTCCAAGTCAGCGGCGCCGACGGTCAGCGTCACTAGCTCTGTGTCTTCGTTCAGCTCCGACAGCTGTGTGCTGATCACTTCAGAAGTTGACGCGCCGGTGCACGCGACGTTGGCGCGGAGATCGATCCGCATCTTGGGGTCGAGCCGATATGGGTAGCCGTTCGGGCTCTCCAGGCAATCGTTGAGGTAATCGCCCCCGCCCTGTCCGGCGGCATAGGAGTCGCCCAGCGCAACGTATTGGACGGTGCCGGAATTGCCGGCGGCAGCCGGCAGCGCGCCGACCGTCACGAATCCGGCCAAAGCGATGAGCATGGTCACCAGACGCGCCACGAAGCGGCCCCGAGCAGTCATGGGCCGGAACTTACACCGATCGTGCAGCCGAGGTGCGCGATTCGCGCTCATTTGGGCCTACGAGTTCCGGACGAGCTCCGATTGGGTGGCGGGTCCCATCGAACGTCGAGACCCGGCATCTGCTAGCCGATGACCCCGCGCGCGGCACACTCGCCGAGCGTCCACGGGGCTTCATGATGTCGTTTATCGCAGAGCGTTGACCCGACGCCCCTGTTTGAGAGGCTCGACTCGGCAATCACCCTCGAACGCACCACCCAAGTGCTGGTTACCCCTGCCGCTACGCACCTGGGATTTCGGGTGGTCCGGTAAGCGCAGCCAGACGCGACCAGGCCCGCAGGATTCAAGCCAGGGGAGACGTTGCGCCAGCAGACGACATTCGACGTCTACCTTCCGCGCTGCGCGGACGATCCCTCCTACACGTTCCGGCGGCACCATCGCTGGATCAGCGGGGCGAACGGAGTAGAGGAGTCAGAACCCGCGCCGGCGCCTGACCTCCCGACTGCCCGCACGCGGGTCCGCTTGCGGACGTGTTTTGGCGTCGTTGCGCTTCGGAAGTTAGTTGCCCTGCGCACTTCAGCGGCGCATAGTTCCCTTATGTACGGATGGTCGGACGCGGAGTGGCTCACCCTGCAGCTGGGGCCGGTCTGGGTGATCAGTGCGTTGATGGGTCGCAACCGCTTCGATGAACTCGAGCAGGACGCGTTCTGGCAGGCCGTCGAGGAGGCACCGGTCGGAGACTCGGCCCTGACCTGGCAACTAATGCAAGCCATTTCACGCAACCGGGAATGGCTGTTGGACGAGTTCATGCTCGATGGGCGCTCTATCGTCTCCGGCCTGAGTCAAGTTACGTCTCTGCTCGAGCGTGTTTCCCCGGAAATCAGCCGGGATACCCGCGATGCCATACTCCGCGTCGGCGCCGGTGTGGCGCGGGCACGCGGGCCGTTCGGGCGGCGGATCACCCATCACGACGCGCAGACCCTTGAGCTCGTCGCGCAGCTGCTGGAGTCGGCCGCAGAGACGGCTGAGAATAACCCGTTGAACGCTAACGTCGCTCTCTGAAGGCGCGCACTGTTACCGAGCGGCGTGGCGTCGACCAGCACAGGTTGTATGGCGACGCGTTCGGACCCTTTTAGGGACCGGAGGCTGGGTCGATCAGCAGTGAGTCCAATCCTCGACGCACGCCTGGAATGTCTGCGACGTTCCGGATGGCAAGGAGGGTGCCGGCAACGTACGGATCTGGGCTTCCACCCGGATCGTGGCGCATCACTAGTCGCTCCCCGGCGCCACCGAAGACGATCTCCGTGGTCACCACGAAGCTGGGCAGCCGCACCGAGTGGATCTGGGTGCCCGCGACCTCGGCGCCGCGTGCCTGGATCGGGCCGTCCAACTGCGCCAGCGGCACCGCGGACTGTGGTGTGCGGACCTCAGCCAGGGTCTCGGCAAGTTCTCGGGAGGTGCCGCTGGGTACATCCGGCTTCTCGGCGCTGGCGTAGTCGAGAATCTCCCAATGCTGCAGATGCCGGGCGGCCAGCGCAGCGGCCTGCTTCAAGATCGCGGCCATGATCGAGAAGTTGCCCGCGGCAATCACCCCCACACCCCGGTCGCGGGCGAGGCGGTCGATCTCGGTGTAGTCTTCGGCGACGAGCCCGCTGGAGCCGACGACGACATGCACCCCGGCTCGTACCGCGGTCAACACGTTCTGCTTGACTGCGGCGGCGCTGGTGTAGTCGAGGAGCACATCGGCCTCCGCGGACTGCAACGCCTCCGACACCGAGGCGTAGATGGGCCCATCGCTTCGAGACGATGTCGCGTCGGCCATTGTCCGCCCCGCCGCGGACCGGGACACCCCACAGGTCAAGCTGAGGTCATCCGCCGCATCGATCGCAGCCACGATCGGCGGCGCTGTCCAGCCGGTGACGCCAGCGAAGCAAACCCTAATCACGACTCGACTCTAATGTTCTGGGCGCACCACGGGCCTGTTCATCAACCTCATGCGGCAAGGGGTCGTCGAATGACGGAGCTCTCGAACGGCCGGAACAAGATCATCCATCGGAACAAGTCGTTCCACTCAAGTCACCCTAGGCTCGGACCTCATGGAGCCGGTGGAGGCGCTGAAGCGAATCGCCCGCCTGTTGGAGCGATCACAGGCGCCGACGTATCGCGTCGCTGCATTCCGTCGCGCCGCCGAGACAATCTCCGCACTCGAACCCGGCGAATTGGAACGCATAGCCCCAAACAAAGGGCTTCGCTCCCTGAAGGGAATCGGTGAAGCAACAGAGGCCGTGATCGTGGAAGCGCTTGCGGGGAAAGTCCCCGAATACCTCGCGAGGTTGGAAGCGGAGCCGCAACCGTTTGCTGTTGCTGGCGATGCGTTGCGACGCGCATTGCGAGGTGACTGTCACACGCATTCGCTCTGGTCCGACGGGGGCAGTCCGATCATCGAGATGGCGCACGCGGCACGTTCGTTGGGGCACGAGTACATCGTCATTACAGACCACTCCCCTCGGCTGACCGTCGCCAACGGTCTGTCTATGGAACGTTTGATGGAACAGCTCGATGAATTGCGTGCTGTCAACGAGCAACTTTCAAAAGAGGCATCACAAGGTGCACCCGAGTTTCGAGTTCTCAGCGGCATCGAGTGCGACATCAACGAAGACGGCACACTCGACCAAGAACCTGAGATTCTCGAAAGCCTCGACATCGTCGTTGCGAGTGTGCATTCAAAGCTGCGTTCCGACCGCAAAACCATGACTGAGCGCATGCTGCGCGCCATTGCCGATCCGAACATGGACATTCTCGGGCATTGCACCGGTCGTATCGTCGTCGGGCCTCGCGGTCGACCGCCTTCCGAGTTCGAGCACGAAGCAGTTTTCGCGGCCTGTCGCGAGAGCAACGTCGCCGTCGAGATCAACTCACGCCCTGAGCGCAAAGACCCGCCCCGCGATTTGCTCAAACTCGCAGTCGAGATCGGCTGTCAATTCTCCGTCGACACCGACGCGCACGCGCCCGGACAACTCGAATGGCA
>JBEVHL010000449.1:0-5159 GCA_040511255.1 Mycobacterium sp.
CGGTGGGCGACACCATCTCGCTGCTCCCCCGCGATCTCGGCCCCGGCACCTCGACGTCGGCAGCCAGCACCGCGCTGGCCTCGGCGGTCGGTATCACCTGGACCTCGGAACTGCTGACGGTCAGTGCCGTCGACCCGGCCGGGCCGGTCAGCGTGCAGCCGAACTCGATGGTGAGCTGGGGCAACGGTACTGCAGCGGCTGCGCAGCCGGTGTCCGCGCCGGCCGGTCCCGCGGCCGAAAACACCCGCACCACCGTCACTTTCGACGATCTCAAGGGTAGTCATGTGCAGGCGGGTAAGTTGACCGAGTGGCTCAAGCTCGCCCTCGACGAGCCGCAGCTGCTTGAAACTCTCGGCGCGACAGCCAATCTCGGCGTACTCATCTCCGGACCCGCGGGTGTCGGCAAGGCCACCATGGTGCGGGTGGTGTGTGCCGCCCGCCGGCTGATCGAGTTGGACGGACCCGAGATCGGCGCCCTGGCCGCCGAGGACCGGCTGCGGGCGGTCGCGAATGCGGTCACCGCTGTCCGCGACGGCGGCGGGGTGCTGGTGATCTCCGATATCGACGCGCTGTTACCCACCTCGGCGGACCGGCCACCGGAACCGGTGGCCACCCTGATCCTGACCGAACTGCGCACGGCGGTCGCCACTCGCGGGGTTGCCTTCATCGCCACCTCGGCCGTTCCGGATGCCCTCGATGCACGGTTGCGTGCACCGGACCTGTGCGACCGGGAGCTGGGACTGAGCCTGCCCGACGGCGCCACCCGCAAACAGCTCCTCGAAGTGCTGTTGCGGTCGGTTCCCGCCGCCGAGCTGGATCTCGACGAGATCGCCGGGCGGACCCCGGGTTTCGTGGTGGCAGATCTGCAGGCGCTGGTGCGGGAGGCGGCGCTGCGGGCAGCGTCGCGGGCCAGCGCCGACGGTAAACCACCGCAGTTGGCGCAGGAGGATCTGACCGGCGCGCTCACCGTCATCCGGCCGCTGTCCCGGTCGGCGACCGAAGAGCTGTCCGCCGGATCGGTGACGCTGGCCGATGTCGGCGATATGGTCGCCACCAAGCAGGCGTTGACCGAGGCCGTGCTGTGGCCGCTGCAACATCCGGACACGTTCGCCCGGCTCGGTGTCGACCCGCCGCGGGGCGTGCTGCTCTACGGCCCACCCGGCTGCGGCAAGACGTTCGTGGTGCGGGCGCTGGCCAGCACCGGCCGGTTGAGCGTGCACGCCGTCAAGGGTGCGGAGCTGATGGACAAATGGGTGGGCTCCTCTGAGAAGGCCGTGCGCGAATTGTTCCGCCGAGCACGCGATTCCGCGCCGTCGATGGTGTTCCTCGACGAGATCGACGCGCTGGCACCCCGGCGTGGGCAGAGCTTCGATTCCGGTGTCACCGACCGGGTGGTCGCCGCCCTACTGACCGAACTCGACGGCATCGACCCGCTGCGCGACGTCGTCGTCCTGGGCGCCACCAACCGGCCCGACCTGATCGATCCCGCGCTGCTGCGGCCCGGCCGTCTGGAGAAGTTGGTGTTTGTCGAACCACCCGACGCCGATGCCCGCCGCGAAATCCTGCGCACCGCTGGTAAATCGGTCCCGCTGAGCGCGGACGTCAACCTCGATGCGTTGGCAGGCGAACTCGACGGCTACAGCGCCGCCGACTGCGTCGCGTTACTGCGGGAGGCTGCGTTGACCGCGATGCGCCGGTCCATCGACGCCGCCGACGTCACCGCCGCCGATGTCGACGCCGCCCGCCAGAACGTGCGCCCATCCCTGGACCCCGCACAGGTCGAGTCGCTGAAGGCGTTCGCCGACAATCGCTGAGATCAGTCGGACTTTGCTGACCCGCCGGGCGCACCGGCGCTAGGTGACGCCGCAGACTGACCGGCCCGCGCAGGTCCGCCCGTAGTAGTCGACTTTGCCCGCGCCGCAGGCACATTGGGCTTGACCACGTCGTTCTTGACGCCGTCGACTTTGGTCTTCCTCGCCGTCGCACCGTCACCGCCGGACGTGCGATTCGCGACGGGTGTCGCCGCAGCCGGCGACTCCTTCACGTCCGGTTCGGCGGTCTCTGCCGCAGAGACTGTCGAGACCGTCGGGGCTGCGGCTGCCACCTTGGCGGGCCTGGGCGCAACCTCCGACGGCGTGACCTCCTCGGTCGAGACTGACGATGTCGTGAGCTCTGGCGGCACATACGCGTAGTAGCGGACGTAGTCCACGAACATCGTCGCGGGAAACTACGTGTCGGAGGGACCCGCTCCGGCAAAATTGCCGCCGACCGCGATGTTCCGCAGAATATTGGACGGCGTGTCGAAGACCCAGGCGTCCCCTGCAGCCAGTTCCGAACGCGCGACCGTACCCACGATGACGTCGTCGATACCGATGGTGATGCGGTCAGGCTCGTTATCCACCCAGTAGGTGTGCTAGTCGGCGCTGAGATCTTCGCCGGTGGTCGCGTTCGCCCCGAGTTGCCATTGCGCGTACGGGTTGGCCGGGTCGTGCAGTACCGGCGGGCCGTGCAAACCCACGTGATAACTCGCTCCTGTGTCGAGATACTCCGCCATGTCGATCTCGCCGGCCGCCGGCCAACCGACAGTGTCGACGTTGGCGCCCAACGCCCAGAATGCCGAGTTGAGTCCTGTTCCCACCGGCATTTTGATGCTCGCTTCGACACGACCGTAGGTGAAGTCGAACTTCCCTTTGGTGTTCAGCCGGGCTGAGGTGTAGCCGGTACCTGACCGCAGGGCGGTGATGGCAAGGTGCCCTTGGCCATCGAGGCTCGCGTTGTCGGTCGAGTCCGTGTAGACCTGCAACTCCTGGTTGCCCCAACCGCCCCCGCCGACGTCGTAGCCCCAGATGGCAGCGTTGGGCGCACTGCCGCTACGACCGTCGAATTCCTGAGCTAGTTGGGGTTAGGACGAATGCCGCCGTCGCTACGGGGGCCAGCAGCACAGCCAGTGCGGCAGGCACCGCCGCGGTGAATGCCCGTCGTTCGACCCTTGCAGCCCGGTCGCAACGGGGACAGACGACGGAGCGCAATCTGTGCGAGTTCATGGCGAATCCTGCCGATGGGGTGTCCCGAAGCTAGCAGTGCTTCGGGTGGCCCGGATCGGTCCGAATTTATTGTCTCCGAATGCATTCAAGGCGGACAAAGTACGATCGGACAGCGTTGCCGGAACTCATCCAGCAAGGACGCTGATGCGTCGATAACCGCTAGCCGTCGGTGGCCAACGCCGCCAACCTGTCCAGCGACGCCTGCAATTTCTCGGCTGTCGTGGCCCTGGCCCGCACCTTGCGCTTCTCGTCGGCGAGCCGGGTCCAGTCATAGGTGTGCGTGACGCGGGTGCGGTCATCAGCCAGCGGCTCCAACCGCCAACGCCACAGATGACCCGGCGGCGGTGAGTCGGGCTCGGAGGGCTGCCACGCGATGAGGGTGCCCTCGTCGAACTCGACGACGTGATTCTCGCGCAGGCCACCCTGCGTGATGGCCATGATGAAAACGTCACCCACCCCGTGCACCCGCTGGCCGCCGGCTGCTTCGCGAAGGTTCTCATTGCCGTCCCACTGCGGCTGTTGGGCCGGGTCGGCGATCAACTCGAAGATCCGATCAGCCGGTGCGGCGACGTCGAGGCTCACCTCGACCACAGTGTTCTCGGTCGTCATGAACTCATTGAACTCCAATCGTTGACGTTCCAGTAGTGACCTGTCAGAGTAGGAGTGCCTCATCCAGCCAACGTCAACATCAGGAGCCGTCATGACCTCGATGAGCAGAATCCCGATGAGCAGCGTCCACCCGGTCGATACCCGGGCCGGAGACCGCGAGCGTGAGGCGGCCGCAGGCGATCTCGGCCAGGCCCTGGCCCAGGGATACCTCGAGATGGCGGAATACGAAGACCGGGTGCGAACCGCGTTCGCCGCCCAGTCCACCGCCGAGCTGCGGGCCCTTCTCGCCGACCTGCCCGTGCATCAGTTGCGCCGTAACGACCCGCGTCGACGAGCTGCCCGGCACGCCTCCGCCCGGATGTCGGTGCGCCTGCACCTGGCGGCCTACCTGTTGATGGTCGTGGTGGTGTTGACCGTCTGGCTGGCCGTCGCGTTGTCGGGTGGTACCTGGTACTTCTGGCCTGTCTGGCCGATCCTCGGCGCGGGCATCGGCATGGTGAGTCACGCCGTGTCGGTGCGCCTGGCGCTCAGCCAAAGCCGTTGAGCAGCGCCCGAACCCCCACCGCCACATCGACTTCCAACCACTCTGGCAGCGGGTCATCCCCGGCATGCCTGCGCACCACCGCGTAAGGCAGATCGACCACGGCCCGCGCAACGGCGTCAGCGGCGCGCGGATCGGCACGCCCGTACAGTGCACGCGTCAGCTCATCCAGCCGCGCAATCAACGGCGCATTCATCCGCGCCAGCGTCGCCTGCAAGGCGGCGTCGGGTTCGGCGTCCAAGAGGTCGGCGGGCCGGACGGTCAACAGCAACCGGGCGTCCTCGGGCAGCTCCCTGGCGAACCCGACGGCGGCCACGGCCATCGCGACACAAGACTCCACGGCATCGGACCCCGAAGCGGCCAGCGCCCGAGACTGAAACCGCTCCAACGCCCGCAGCCAGGCGGCAGCCACCACCCCGTCGCGATTGCCGAACCGGTGATACAGCGTGCCCGCGGGGGCGCCACTGGCCGCTGCGATCGCGGCGACACTCGCCGCCCGCGGACCCTCGGCCAGCACCAGCGTTCGCGTGGCATCGAGGATCGCGTCAGTTTGATGCTTCCGGGGCGGTGCCATGATCTAGTACAGTCCTTCTATATGGAACGATTGCCCTATATCGACGAGCATGCCATAACGGTCCCCGCGAACCGCGACGCCACGTGGCGCGGGTTGCTGACGGTGATGTGCCGGGATCCGCGGGACCCCGCGACGGTGCCGCCCGGGTTCGTGCTGGACGAGGCCATCCCCGGCGAGCGACTCGTCCTCAAAGGCCGGCACCCCTTTTCGATCTACCAACTGATCTTCGAACTGGCCGGCCCGAGCGCGGACACCACCGAAGTGCGCGCCATCACCCTGGCCGCCTTCCCCGGTCTGCACGGCACGCTCTACCGAGCGCTGGTAATCGGCAGCGGCGGGCACACGGTAGTCGTCCGGCGCATGCTGCGCCGGATCGCGTCAGCGGCGCGGC
>JBEVHL010000450.1:0-6385 GCA_040511255.1 Mycobacterium sp.
TCGCCGAGACCAGGGAGAGCATGCCTGCGGCCCCGGCCAGCAGCGCCACCACGAACGACAGTGGGCCGACGTGGAAGATGAAGTCGACCTCGCTGACATGCCGGACGGCGTCGACGGTCAGCCAGCCGACGGCTTGCGCCCCGGTGGTGGCCAGCGCCGTGATGCCCATCGCGATGGGAAAACCGATCACCAGGGCCAGCGCCGCGCGCCGCGCCAGGTCGAGGCGGCGCCGGACCAACGCGACCGACAGCGCTGCCAGGGGGCCGAACTCGGGACCGAGCACCATCGCGCCGACGACCGTGACCGTCGAGTCGGTGACCACGCCGATCGCGGTGAGCAGACACGCCAGGGTGAGGAACATCAGGAAGGTGATCGACAGGGTGGCCTCTTCGCGGGTGCGGCCGATCAGTTCGTCCCAGACCACGGCATCGGCCGGTTCGCCCTCGGCGGCGTCCTCGGCGACGTGCGCCTTGGTGGACAGCACGGTGTCGAGCGCTTCCAGCGTGATCGCTCCGCAATGCTGGACGTCGAGCGCCTTGAGCGCCTTGATGACGTCGTTGGCGCACTCCCTGGCGATATCCGCGGTGATCTCGTCGCCTTCGGGGATCAGGGCGGCGCCGGGGTACAGCAGCAGGTTTGCCACGCCGACCTGGCCGCGGAGCAACTCGAGCACCGGCTCACGCAGGTCCTCGGGCACGATCACCCGCAAGTGCAGCACGAGGCGCACAGTAACCGGTCAGCCGTGGCCCAGGGAGGGTAAAGCGAAGGGACGTCAGGGAGTGTCTGGCCGACCCTTCTTGGCCAGTCGGATGCCGATTTCGTCCGGGGGCACCACATGCCCTTCGGTGCAACGGATTTCGACGGACGCGTCGGCCCCGCACTCGCGATGGGTCAGCCGCAGCCTGGTGTTGTGCTGCAGGTGCCGCCTGCCCCACTCGAACATCCCCCAGACCACCGGCATGAAATCGGTGCCCGCCTCGGTGAGCACGTATTCCGACCGGCTGCGCTGGCCCGGCTCGCGGTAGGGCCTGCGCTCCAGCAGACCGGCCTCAACCAGCTCCGCCAGCCGCGCGGAGGTGGCCGCATTGGTGATGCCGACCCGGTGGGCGAAGTCGTCGAACCGGGTGGTGCCGTAGTAGGCCTCGCGCATGATCAGCATCGCCGATTTCGTCCCGGCCACCGCCATGGTCTTTTCGATCGGGCACTCGCCCACGGCCGACCAGGTATCGCGGTCGGCGAGCGGACCAAGTAGCACGGCCATCGGAATCAGCTCCCTGTCTGGGTTGTTCTAACTATACCCAGGTGGTAAAACACTGGGTACAGACAAGAATACTCAGCGGTGAGGTTCAGGAGGAACAATGACCGGATATTCGGATCGCGACGCAGTCATCGTGGGCGCCGTACGCACCCCCGTCGGCAAGGGCAAGGCGAACGGTGCGCTGCACGACGTGCTGCCCGCCGACCTGCTCGCCCACAGCCTGCGCGAGATCATCGCCAGGACGGGTGTCGACCCTGTCCTCGTCGACGACGTGATCGCCGGCGCGGTCACCCAGGTCGGCGACCAGTCGGTCAACATCGCACGCAACGCGCTGCTGGGCGCCGGGTTCCCCGAGACCGTGCCGGGCACCACCGTCGACCGCCAGTGCGGCAGCAGCCAGCAGGCGATCAGCTTCGCTGCGCAGGGCGTGCTCGCCGGCGCCTACGACATCGTGATCGCCTCGGGCGTGGAGTCGATGAGCCGCGTGCCGATGGGCAGCTCGGTATTGGCTGGCAGCGACCCGTTCGGGGTCGCGTTCGCCGAGCGGTACTCCGAGGGCCTGGTGCCCCAGGGCATCAGCGCAGAGTTGATCGCCGCCAAGTGGGGCCTGTCGCGCCAGCAGCTCGACGAGTTCTCCGCGGACAGCCACGAAAAGGCCGCCCAGGCCACCAAGGACGGCCTCTTCGACAACGAGCTCGCCCCGATCGCCGGGCTGAGCACCGACGAGATCATCCGTCCCGGTACCACGGTCGAGACGCTGGCGGGCCTGCGACCCGCGTTCTACCACGAGAAGTACGCGGAGCGCTTCCCGCAGATCAACTGGGAGATCACTCCGGGTAACTCGTCGCCGCTGTCGGACGGTAGCGCCGCGGTGATGATCACCAGTGGCGCGGTGGCCCGCAGGCTGGGGCTCACGCCGCTAGCCCGGATCCACACCACCACCGTGGTGGGCTCGGATCCGCTGTACATGCTCACCGGCGTCATCCCGGCCACCCAGAAGGTGCTGGCCCGCGCCGGGCTCTCGCTCTCCGACATCGACTTGTTCGAGGTCAACGAGGCGTTCGCCCCCGTGGTGCTGTCGTGGGCGCACGACACCGGTGCCGACCTGGCCAAGACCAACGTCAACGGCGGCGCGATCGCCATCGGTCACCCGTTGGGCGCCAGCGGTGCCCGCATCATGACCACCCTGGTCAACGCGTTGGAGCAGCGCGGCGGACGCTACGGCCTGCAGACGATGTGTGAGGGCGGCGGCATGGCCAACGCCACCATCATCGAACGGCTGTAGTCCCGGTGATTTCGGCGCGCTTTCGACCGCTCACCGGTCGGGGGCGCGCCGAAGCCGCAACAATGGCGGGGTGACCTCCGAACTGGACTCCCCCATCCCGCGGTTTCATCTGGCGGTGCCGGTCGACGACCTCGACGCAGCCCGCCGCTTCTACGGCGGGGTGCTCGGCTGCGAGCCGGGGCGCAGCTCGGAGTCCTGGCTGGACTGGAATCTCTACGGCCACCAACTCGTCACCCACCTGGTGGCCGACCGACCGGCCAGATCCCACAACCCGGTCGACGGGCACGACGTCCCGGTGCCGCATTTCGGGTTGATCCTGACCGTGCCGAAGTTCCACGAACTCGCCGACCGGTTACGTGCCGCGGCAGTGACGTTCGTCATCGAGCCCTATGTGCGGTTCGAGGGCCAGACGGGCGAGCAGTGGACCATGTTCCTGTACGACCCCGCGGGAAATGCGGTGGAATTCAAGGCTTTTGCAGACGACTCTGCGGTGTTCGCGGCGTGAGGCAGATGCTGACGTATTGGTGACGTCCGCCCGAACACCGTTTGCCCCGGCAAGTAACGGGCTATTGGTGCGCCGTGAACAATTCATCCCGCTTTTACCGGACGGCCATCTTGACCGTCTCCTCCGCCGCGGCCACCGTCGCGATGCTCTCCGGCTGCAGCAGCGACGACAAGGGCGCCGATTCCAGCAGCACGGCGACCACCGACGTCAGTACCGCACCCGCAACCTCATCACCGGCCGCCTCCCCCACCGAAATGGCGCCGGCCACGTCTGAGGCGCCGGCGTCCTCCGGTGGCGCCGCAGGTAGCGGAAGCGGATCGGGCGGTGGATCCGGAAGCGGATCGGGCGGCGGATCGGGTAGCGGAACCGGCACCGGTAGCAGCGGCGGCGCCGGCCCCAGCATGACCGAGAGCGGCGGTAACTCCGCATCGGCCACCACGGTCAGGACCCAGTCACCGCCGACCGCAGGCGACCTGCCCGGCGAAAACTCCGGCGGCACTGCGCCCGGCGGCAACAACAACGGCCCCGGCGGCAACTAGCAAGACAGCGAATTACGCCCGGGTCAACTCGAACAACGGGATGGCCCGGGTGGTCTTCGCCTGATAGTCGGCGAACACCGGGGCGATCTCGGTGATCTTCGGATACAGCGCGACGCGCTCGTCGTCCGGCAACTCCCGCACATCGACGTCATAGGCGTCCGTACCGATCTCGATGTGCGCCTTCGGCTCTGCTCGCAGGTTATGCACCCAGGCCGGGTTCTTCGGAGCGCCGGCATACGACCCGACGATGAACATCTTGCCGTCGAGCGGCAGGTAGGCCAGTGGCGACAGCCGGGGCTGGCCGGACTTGGCGCCGGTGGTGTGCAGTAGCAGCAGGTTGCCGCCTTCAAACGGGCCGCCGACCTTCCCTGCGTTCGCCCGGAACTCCTCGACGATCCCGCGGTTGAAGTCGTCGAGCGCCGCGGTGTCGGTCACGAGCTTGCTCTTGTCGATTTCGGTCATTCCTTGTCCAGCTTCTTCGGTGGTCCGTCTATTCCAGATTCTTTCCGCTGCTGCGGGGTGATGGGCGCGGGCGCATCGGTCAACGGATCGATACCGCCGCCGGATTTCGGGAACGCGATCACCTCGCGAATGGAATCGACACCGGCCAGCAGCGCGGTGATCCGGTCCCAGCCGAAGGCGATACCGCCGTGCGGCGGCGCCCCAAAGGTGAAGGCGTCCAACAGGAATCCGAACTTGTCCTGCGCCTCGGCGTTGTCGATGCCCATCATCGCGAACACCCGCTCCTGCACATCGCGCCGGTGGATACGCAACGACCCGCCGCCGATCTCGTTGCCGTTGCAGACGATGTCGTAGGCGTTGGCCAGCGCGCTGCCCGGGTCGGTGTCGAACGTGGCTTCGGATTCGGGCTGCGGTGAGGTGAACGCGTGATGCACCGCGGTCCATGCCCCGGAACCGACTGCGACGTCACCGGAGGCGGTGGCGTCGTCAGCCGCCTCGAACAGCGGCCAGTCGACCACCCAGGTGAACGCCCATGCGGCCGGGTCGATCAGATCGAGCCGATGCGCGATCTCGATGCGGGCCGCGCCCAGCAGCGAACGCGCCGACTTGGCGGTGCCCGCGGCGAAGAAGATGCAGTCCCCCGGGCTCGCACCGACATGCGCGGCCAGCCCGTCGCGCTCGGCGTCGGTGAGGTTCTTGGCCACCGGGCCGCCCAGCGTGCCGTCCTCGGCGACCAGCACATAGGCCAGCCCCTTGTGGCCGCGCTGTTTGGCGAATTCCTGCCAGCCGTCCAAGGTCCGGCGGGGTTGTGACCCGCCGCCCGGCATCACCACAGCGCCGACGTAGGGCGCCTGGAAAACCCGAAAAGTGGTGTCGGAGAAGTATTCTGCGCATTCCACCAGCTCCAGGCCGAAGCGCAGGTCTGGTTTGTCCGAGCCGAACCGGCGCATCGCGTCGGCGTAGGTGATGCGCGGCAGCGGCAACGGCACCTGGTAGCCGATCAGCGCCCACAGCGCGGCCAGGATCTCCTCGGACACCGAGATGACGTCGTCGGCGTCGACGAAGCTCATCTCCATGTCCAGCTGGGTGAACTCCGGCTGGCGGTCGGCGCGGAAATCCTCGTCGCGGTAACAACGCGCAATCTGGTAGTACCGCTCCATACCCGCCACCATCAGCAGCTGCTTGAACAGCTGCGGACTCTGCGGCAGCGCGTAGAACGAGCCCGGCTGCAGGCGCGCGGGCACCAGGAAGTCGCGGGCGCCCTCCGGGGTCGAGCGGGTCAGCGTCGGCGTCTCGATCTCGACGAAATCGTGGCCGGCCAGCACGGCGCGGGCAGCGGCATTGACCTTGGAGCGCAACCGAATTGCCGCACCGGGGCCGGTCTCGCGGCGCAGGTCGAGATAGCGGTACTTCAGCCGGGCTTCCTCGCCGGGGGTCTCGTCCAGCTGGAACGGCAGCGGCGCACTTTCGCCGAGCACGGTCAGCGAAGTGGCGTTGACCTCGATCTCACCGGTCGGGATGTCAGCGTTGGCGTTGCCCTCCGGGCGGACCTCGACGGTGCCGACGACGGCGATGCAGAACTCGTTGCGCAGCCGGTGCGCCTGCTCAAGCACCTCACCGTCGCGGAACACCACCTGGGACACCCCGGACGCGTCGCGCAGGTCGATGAAGATGACGCCGCCGTGATCGCGGCGGCGCGCCACCCAGCCTGCGAGTGTCACCGTTGCCCCGGCATCGGTGGCTCTCAACGATCCGGCGGTGTGACTACGCAGCACAAATACTCCCTGGGAAAAGCCTGTAGTGAGGACTGCAACAGTGTAGAGGTGACGATTCCGGCGGTACCTTGGCGCTGGTGGGCACCTCACTAGCACTTATCGGTCCCGGCGCCATCGGCTCGACCATCGCCGCGTTCCTGCACGACGCCGGCTATCCGGTGCTGGTCTGCGGACACACCCCGCGGGAGTCCATCGAGGTCAGGCCCGACGACCGCGAACCCATCGTGCTGCCTGGGCCGGTACTGACCAACCCCGCCGACGTGGCCGGTCCGGTCGACGTCGTGCTGTTGGCCGTCAAGGACACCCAGAACGCGGCGGCCGCCGACTGGCTGGCCCGGCTGTGCGACGAGCGCACCGTGGTGTGCGTGCTGCAGAACGGCGTCGAGCAGGTCGAGCGGGTCGGCAGGTACTGCCCGGGTGCCGAGGTCCTGCCCGCCGCCGTGTGGTTCTCGGCGCAGACCCAGCCGCAGGGTTGGGTGCGGCTGCGGACCGGGGTGCGGCTGGTGCTGCCGACGGGCGATTCCTCGGAACGGTTGGCCGAGCTGCTGCGGGACGCGGGTG
>JBEVHL010000451.1:0-7016 GCA_040511255.1 Mycobacterium sp.
CCGCTCGCGGTCGCGGTGACGAACCCCGTCACCGCACCCGGCAGCAGGAAGAACACGCTGGCATGCAAAACGCTTGCGCTGAAACCGTATCCGGCGATCTCGCGGGGCACCTGGACGAATTCGGTGAGGCCGAGGAAACCGAAGTACAGCCCCATGCCGACGAACACCGTCGCGATATTGGTCAGCAGCATGGCGCGGCGGCTCAGCGTCGTGATCGACACCAACGGATATTCACATCGGCGCTCCCAGAACCACCAGCCCACCAGCACGGCGAACCCCGCGGCAGCCGAACCGATGGTGGCCGGGGACGCCCAGCCCCACGAGTTGCCCTGGGTGATCGTCAACAGCAGGGCGGTCAGGCCGACGGCCAGCCCCAGCGCGCCGAGCCAGTCGATGGTTCCCTTGGCTGTTCGATTACGGGACGGAACCACCAGCAGCACAACGAGAATCACCACGACGGTGAAACCGGTGGTCAGCCAGAACACCCGGTGATAGCCGGCGTCTCCGTCCATCAACAGCCCGGTGACCACCAACCCGGTGCCGCCGCCGAAACCCAGCGTGCCGGACAGCACAGCCAGGGCACCCACCACCCGCTTCTCCGGGAGTTCGTCGCGCAGGATGGCCACACAGATCGGGTACAGCGCGTAGGACACCCCCTGCAGCACCCGGGCCAGGATGAGCAGCGGCAGCGAGGTCGTCGTCGCGGCCAGCACCGAACCGATCAGCACGATGGCCAGCACAACCAGAAGCACCCGCTTCTTGTTGTGCAGATCGGCCAGCCGACCGATCAGCGGTGTCGACGCGGCCGCCGCCAGCAGGTTGGCGGTGACCGCCCAACTGACCGCCACCGTGGACACGTGCAACTGGTGCGAGATCACCCCGAGCACCGGGACCACCGCGGTCTGCAGGATCGCGACGGTCAGCGCCACCACGCTGAGCGCGGCGATCAGCAACCGCGGCCGCGGGTAACGCGCATCGCTCGCGGCGGCCGCCTGAGCATCGGCCTGCACCACCACCGAGTCCCTTCGTCGACGCCAATGATTATGTCGACTATCAAACTATCTGAGCAGATCCGCCAGCCGGTCCAGCGGTAGCGCAGGGGTGCGGTGGCCGTCGCGGCCGACCATGTCCGCGTTGACCACCAAGGCGTTGAGCACGGCCTCCTCGACCGAATGGGCCACCGCGGCATAGAACGGATCCATTCGGCCCCAGGGGATGAACGCCAGCGAGGAGAACTCGTCGTCGCGCGGGGGACCCGACGGGAAGCTGCTGGCCAACCCCGCTGCGTCGGCGGTGGAGAAGGCCAGGAAGATGTCGCCGGAGAAGTGGCTGCCGGTGGTCCCGGTGCGGGCCAGGCCCAGCGGTACCCGCCGGGCCAGGGCCTTGCACTGCCCGGGCAGCAGTGGGGCGTCGGTGGCGATCACCACGATCACCGACCCGGCGCCCGGCGGTGCCGACCGGCCCATGTCGACGTCGAACCAGTCGCTGTCCATGGGGTTGTCGTCGGCCAACGCGGTGCCGACGGGCCGACCGGCGACGGTGAGTTCGGCGCGCGAGCCGAAGTTGGCCTGGACGAACGCCGCGACGGTGAAGGTCTTCGATCCGTACCCGACCTGGCGCGACGCGGTGCCGTTGCCGCCCTTGAACTCGTAGCAGTTCATCCCGGTGCCGCCGCCGACGGACCCTTCGGCCACCGGGCCTGCGCCGGCTGTATCGAGGGCGGCCTCGACGTGTTCGGGTCGGACGTGCGCGCCGTTGATGTCGTTGAGGTAGCCGTCCCAGGTTTCCGCGCAAACCGGCAGCAGCCACTGGCGGGCCATCAGGGGATCGACCTTGTTGATCCAGCTGATCACGCCGGTGTGCAGGGCCCCGACGGCGTGGGTGTTGGACAGCACGATCGGCAGGTTGAAGGCGCCGGATTCCTCGATCCAGGTGGTGCCGGTCATCTCGCCGTTGCCGTTGAGCGAATGCCAGCCCGCGGCGCAGGGTTGTCCGACGCCGGCCCGGCCGCGGGGCAGGATCGCGGTCACGCCGGTACGCACCGGACCCTGGCCCACCACCAGCGGCCCGTCGCCATTGATCAGCGTCGTCACCCCGACTTCGACACCGGGGACGTCGGTGATGGCGTTCAGCGGACCGGGCTGCCCGGGAAGCGCCAGGCCAAGCGCACGCGCCCGAGGGCGACCGTCGCTGGTGTGGGTGATGGGTGAGGTCATGGTGAAGACAGATTAGGGCTCCGTGATCGAATGGACCGGACAAGTCTGGACGGAGGCACCACCGATGACTCATGAGGTTGCGGCCACACCGAGCGCATTCGACGCGCCCGCGTTCAACGGGCGCAGGCCCACCCGATCGGGTGATCTGGCAGTGGAGACCCATGGCATCGCGCCCATCGGCGAGCACCAGCGCTACGGCAGGCCCGGCCGGTTGTTCACGGTCTGGTTCGCGCCGCAGGTCACCATGACCGGCGTGTTCACCGGGACGTTGGCGGTCGCGCTCGGGCTGGGGTTCTGGCTCGGACTGCTGGCCATGGTGATCGGCACCGTGCTGGGTTCGCTGCCGGTGGCCTATCTCTCGACGTGGGGGCCACGCACCGGTTCGGGTCAGCTGCCGATCTCCCGGATGGCGTTCGGCGGTGGCGTCAAGTTGCCTGCCACGCTGCAGTGGTTGTCGTCGATCGCCTGGGACGGTCTGGTCGGGCTGTTCGGCGGGGAGGCCCTGTCGGTCCTGCTCGGCATCCCGTTCTGGGCCGCGGTGCTGATCGTGCTGGCACTGCAGGGTGCTGTCGGCTTCTCCGGTTACGAGGCGATCCACCGGGTGCAGGCCGTGCTGACCGTGGTGCTGTTCGCGACGTTCGGCGTCTTCGCCTTTCAGTTGGCCACCGGCCACCAGGTCATCACGGCGGCCACGGTTGCCGGACCGGACCTGGTCGGGGCGTTCGTCATGGAGGTCACCATCGCGCTGAGCCTGGCGATCTCCTGGGCCAGCTACGCCGCCGACTTCAGCCGGTATCTGCCTGCCGGCTCGTCGAAGGGCCGTGTCTTCGGTTTCAGTTTCGCCGGAATTGTGTTGGCCTACATCTTCGTTCAGGCCATCGGCATCGCCGGAGCGAGCCTGCTGTCGGACCAGACTGCGGCCGGGGTGCGCACGGTGATGGGCAACGGGGTGATGGGTGCGGTCGCGCTGCTGGCCATCACGCTGGCGGCGATCGGCTCCAGTGCGATGAACGACTACAGCGGATCGCTGGCACTGCAGACGGTCGGGGTGCGGGTGCGACGGCCGATCTCCGCGCTGATCGTCACGGTGCTGGCCTTCCTGCTGATCCTGTGGCTGCATGCCGACGACACCGCCGCCCGGTTCGAAAGCGTGCTGCTGCTGGTCGGCTACTGGATTCCGGCTTTCGTCGCGGTGATCGTCATCGACTGGAAGTTGCGCACCCGCGGTCGGGACACGGTCAACCCCGCCGTCGAGCCCACGCTTCGGGCCGATGCCGTCGCCGCGACGGTGTCGTTCGTACTCGCCTACGCGGTGTCGATCCCGTTCATGAACACCACCCTCTATCAGGGCCCGATCGCCCTCGCCTGGCACGGGGCCGACGTGGCGTACTTCGTCAACTTCGCGGTGGCGGGCCTGTTGTACGGCGGTTATCGGCTGATGCGGCACCGGAGGACAGCCCACCAGACGTAGGGTGAGCGCCGTGGACCTGCTGCTCGGCATCGACATCGGCACCGGGAGCACGAAAGGCGTTCTCGTCGATGTCGCAGGAGCGGTGATCGCCTCCGAGACCATTGCGCATGCCATCGCGTTGCCGCGTCCCGGTTGGGCTGAGGCCGACGCCGATGCGATGTGGTGGCGTGAGGTCTGCGCCATCAGCCGCGCGTTGATGGCGCGGGTGCCGGAGGGTTCACGTCTGGCGGGTATGTGTGTCAGCGGAGTTGGCCCGTGTCTGGTGCTGTGCGATGACGACCTCCGCCCGCTCCGGCCGGCGATCCTGTACGGCATCGACACCCGGGCGGCAGCCGAAATCGATTCCTTGACAACCGAATTCGGGGTGGAGGCAATCCTGGAGCGGGCCGGCACGATGCTGTCCAGCCAGGCGGTCGGCCCGAAGCTCGAATGGGTCCGCCGACACGAGCCCGAGGTGTTCGCGGGGGCCACCCGCTGGTACGGCTCGAACTCCTACATCGCGGCCAAACTCACCGGTGAGTACGTGCTGGACCACCACACCGCCAGTCAGTGCGATCCGCTGTATGCCACGCGGGAGTTCGCCTGGAATACCGAATGGGCGCAACGCATCTGCGGTCACCTGCCGCTACCGCGGCTGGTCTGGCCGAACGAGGTGATCGGCGTTGTGCACGCCGCGGCCGCGGAGGCGACCGGGCTGCCACCGGGCACACCGGTGGCGGCGGGCACCATCGACGCGGTCGCCGAAGCGTTTTCGATCGGGGTGCGCCAGCCCGGTGATCAGATGCTGATGTACGGCTCGACGATGTTCCTGGTGCAGGTCATCGACACCTACTACAGCGATCCCGCGCTGTGGACGACGGCGGGCGTCGAACCCGGCACCCACGCCCTGGCGGCCGGTACGTCCACGGCGGGCAGCCTGATCAACTGGCTGCAGGCCACCACCGGCGGTGCCTCGTTCGACACCCTGATGGCCGAGGCGCTGGCGACGCCACCGGGCAGCGAGGGCCTGCTGGTGTTGCCCTATCTGGCCGGTGAACGCACCCCGGTGTTCGACCCCCGGGCGCGCGGGGTGTTCGCCGGCCTGACGTTGCGCCATGGCCGCGGCCATCTGTTTCGTGCTGCGTACGAAGGCATCTCGTTCGGCATCCGGCAGATGCTGGAACGTTTCGACGATGCCCACAGCGGCACGCGGACGGTGGCGGTGGGGGGCGGATTACGCAGCCCCATCTGGGCGCAGACGCTCAGCGATGTCACCGGTCGGGTGCAGCAGGTGCCCAAGGAGGCGATCGGCGCCAGCTACGGCGATGCCCTGCTCGCGGCCATCGGAGTGGGGCTGGTGCCGCCGGAAACCGATTGGACGCAGATTGCGCACGAAATAGTCCCCGATCCGGGGCTGCGGGGGCTGTACGACGACCTCTACGCGACGTGGGGTGAGCTTTATCCGGCGACCCGGGATGTCGTGCACCGCCTGGGCTAGATGTTCGGGCTGTCCAGGATGGCGGTGGCGGTCGCCGGATCGGTGACCAGCTGGTTGAAGTAGCCGCCGCGGGCGCCTGCGATGATCGAGTCCACCTTGTCCTTGCCGACCGCGACTGCGATGGTCACCGGAATATGGTGCAGCGCTTCGAGTTCCAGGGCGATCAGCCGGTCGCTGCCGTCGAACTCGATCGGCGCGCCGTCCCGGTCGTAGAACCGGGAACACACGTCACCCACCGCGGCGCGCAGCGAGCTCGATCCGGTGGGCACGAACTGCGGGATGTCCGATCGCATCAACGGGGGAGCGCCGACCCCCATCAGGGCACACCGCGCCTGCGGCCACAGGTGCAGCACCCGCTGGATGCTGGGGTCGTTGAGCAGCGACGGGTACAGGTCGGGGCCCGGAAGTGCCGGAGCGAACAGGTAATTGGCGCGACCGCCGATCCGGTTGGCCACCAGCCGGGTGATCTCGTTCGTCTGGTACCACTCCTCCGGCTGGTCGTTGCCGCCGACCGTCGGCGCCACGAGCACCCCGGTCAGATTCGTCAGGTCGAATTGGGCGACCTCGTAGACGGTGCGCCCGGACGACACCAGCAGCACGTCGCCGGCCAGCAGGTTCGCCGCGGCCAGGGCCCGCCCGACGGCGGGAGCCAGCGCGCCGCCCATCACGTCGACGACGGTGCGGCCCGGACCGGGGTTGGGCAGCGGCAGGCTGAGAAACACGGTGGTCAGGCCCAGTGCCCTGGTGAGCCGGTCGGCGATATCGGGCGAGGTGGCGCCCGCGGGTGGGACGACTTCGATACGGACGATGCCCTGGCGTTTCGCCTCGGCCAGCAGGCGGCTGACGGTGGCACGGCTGGTGCCGAGTTGGCTCGCGACCTCGGCCTGGGTGGCGTCCTCGGTGTAGTACAGCTTGGCCGCGGCGTAGAGCAGCGACGGCGGGAAATGGCCTGGTTCGGCATCGGCTGCCGCGGCGGAATCGCCGAGCTTCGACGCGCTCCCAGCAGGTCGGGGCATGGCACGAGTATGACATTTGAGCATCTGTTCGCGAGCAACTTTCACTGAACATTGGTTCTGGACATCTGTGCAGTGCTTCGATAGTGTGACCTCAACCACATCGGGGTAGCCGAATTGTGAGCCATGCGGATCGACGTGCAGGAGCTGCGATGACCGAACAGATTCCCGAAAAGATGCAGGCCGTGATCTGTCACGGGCCCGAGGACTACCGGCTCGAAGAGGTCGCTGTGCCCCAACGCAAACCCGGCGAGGCACTGATCCGCGTCGAAGCCGTCGGCATCTGCGCCAGCGACCTGAAGTGCTACCACGGCGCGGCGAAGTTCTGGGGTGACGAGAACCGGCCTGCGTGGACCGAGACCATGGTCATCCCCGGTCACGAATTCGTCGGCCG
This sequence comes from Mycobacterium sp., assembly GCA_040511255.1. Lineage (GTDB taxonomy): Bacteria > Actinomycetota > Actinomycetes > Mycobacteriales > Mycobacteriaceae > Mycobacterium. Next base: position 6,572 of record JBEVHL010000451.1, read on the forward strand.
CGTGGTCGAACTCGACGAGCAGGCCGCCAGCCGGTGGGGCATCGCCGTCGGCGACCGGGTGACCTCCGAGCAGATCGTGCCCTGCTGGGAGTGCCGCTTCTGCAAGCGCGGGCAGTACCACATGTGCCAACCGCACGACCTCTACGGCTTCAAGCGCCGCACCCCGGGTGCGATGGCCTCCTACATGACCTATCCGGTAGAAGCGTTGGTGCACAAGATCTCCGGAGACATCCCGCCCGCGCACGCCGCGTTCGTCGAACCGCTGTCCTGCGCTCTGCACGCCGTCGAACGGGCGCAGATCACCTTCGAGGACACCGTGGTGGTCGCAGGATGCGGGCCGATCGGCCTCGGCATGATCGCCGGAGCGCGCGCCAAGAACCCGATGCGCGTGATCGCGCTGGACATGGAGCCGGGGAAGCTCGAGCTCGCCAAGAAGTGCGGTGCC
>JBEVHL010000452.1:0-13161 GCA_040511255.1 Mycobacterium sp.
TCCCTACACGACGCTCTTCCGATCTGTGGATGCGCAGCGGATGCCGCTGGCCTGTGTGCTCGAGGGTGGGACGTGGGCCGCCGGACGTGCGTCGGCACAGCGACTGCGCGACGGACTGCCGCCCCTGTCCGTCGCGAGCGATGGGACGGTGTTCTGATGGTCGACGCGAGTGGGGTTCACCTGATCGACCATCCCCTGGTTCAGCACAAGATCACGCTGATGCGGCGAAAAGATGCCTCTACCAACAGCTTCCGCAGATTGGTGCGGGAGGTGTCGGCGATGATGGCCTACGAGGTGCTGCGCGACATCGCGCTGCACGAGATCGAGGTCGAGACGCCGATGGAGACCACGACAGGGAACGTGATCGACGGTAAGAAATTGGTTTTCGTGTCGGTTCTACGGGCTGGCACGGGAATCCTCGACGGAATGCTCGAGGTGGTGCCGTCCGCTCGGGTGGGTCACATCGGCCTCTATCGGGACCCGAAAACACTTGTCGCCATTGAGTATTACTTCAAAATGCCGGGCGACCTGCGGGAGCGGGACGTGGTCGTGGTCGACCCGCTGCTGGCCACCGGGAACTCGGCGGTCGCGGCGGTGGATCGGCTGCGGGAGTGTCAACCGAAGTCGATCAAGTTCGTCTGCCTGCTGACCTGCCCCGAGGGCATCGCGGCGATGACCGAGGCGCATCCCGAGGTGCCGATCTACACCGCGGCGATCGACCGGAAACTCGACGAGCACGGCTACATCCTTCCGGGCCTCGGTGACGTCGGCGACCGTTTCTTCGGCACGAAGTAGCTCCGACCCGCCAGCGCGCGCCGTAGGGTGAGTCATGGCCATCATCGAAGCTGACCTCCAGCCCCAGACTCCGTTCGAGCGGGATGTCGCCGACACGCAGCAATACTTCGACAGCCCCCGTTTCGACGGGATCGTCCGTCTCTACACAGCTCGGCAGGTGGCCGAGCAGCGGGGCACGATTCCCGCCGACTACCCGACCGCCCGCGAAGCGGCGACCGCGTTCTTCCCGCATCTGCGTGAGCTCTACGCCAACGGCAGGAGCATCACGACGTTCGGCCCCTACTCCCCCGGCCAAGCCGTGGTGATGAAGCGCATGGGAATCGAAGGCATCTACCTCGGTGGCTGGGCCACCTCGGCGAAAGGGTCGATCAGCGAAGACCCCGGACCCGACCTCGCCAGCTATCCGCTGAGCCAGGTGCCCGAGGAGGCGGCCAGCATCGTGCGCGCGCTGCTGACCGCCGACCGCAACCAGCAGTACTTACGTCTGCAGATGAACGAAGCCCAGCTCAAGACCACGCCTGCCTACGACTACCGGCCGTTCATCATCGCCGACGCCGACACCGGTCACGGCGGAGACCCGCACGTGCGCAACCTGATCCGACGTTTCGTCGAGGCCGGCGTGCCCGGCTACCACATCGAAGATCAGCGGCCCGGCACCAAGAAGTGCGGTCATCAGGGCGGCAAGGTCCTGGTGCCGTCCGACGAGCAGATCAAGCGGCTGAACACCGCCCGCTTCCAGCTCGACATCATGCGGGTGCCCGGCATCATCGTGGCGCGCACGGACGCCGAGGCGGCCAACCTGATCGACAGTCGCGCCGACGAGCGCGACCAACCGTTCCTGCTCGGCGCGACCAACCTGAAGGTCCCGCCCTACAAGGCGTGCTTCCTGGCGCTGATGCGCAGCTTCCACAACCAGGGTGTCACCGACCTGCGCGGACACCTGCTCTACGCGCTACCCGAGGGCGAGTACGCCGCCGCCGATGCGTGGCTCGAAAGCCAGGGTATCGCCGCTGCGGTCACCGAGGCGGCCGCGACCTGGCGTGAAGGTCAGGCGCAGTCGGTCGACGACCTGTTCGACACCGTCGAATCGAAGTTCGTCGAAGCGTGGCAGGCCGACGCCGGGCTGGAGACCTACGGCGACGCCGTGGCCGAACTGCTGGAGTTCCGCGAGCGCGAAGGCGAACCGCACGACCTGAGCGCAGCCGAGTGGCGGAAGTTCGCCGCGACGGCGTCGCTGTACGCCGCGCGCGAGAAGGCCCGCGAGCTGGGGGCCGACGTCGCCTGGGATTCGGAACGGGCCAAGACCCCGGAGGGTTACTACCAGGTGCGCGGCGGCATTCCCTATGCCATCGCCAAATCGCTTGCGGCAGCGCCATTTGCCGACATCCTCTGGATGGAGACGAAGACCGCAGATCTCCATGACGCCCGACTGTTCGCGGACGCCATCCACGCCGTCTACCCCGACAAGATGCTGGCCTACAACCTGTCCCCGTCGTTCAACTGGGACACCACCGGCATGACCGATGAAGAGATGCGCGCGTTCCCCGAGGAGATCGGGAAGATGGGCTTCGTCTTCAACTTCATGACCTACGGCGGGCATCAGATCGACGGTGTCGCCGCCGAGGAGTTCGCCGGCGCTCTCCGTCAGGACGGCATGCTCGCGTTGGCCCGGCTGCAGCGCAAGATGCGACTGGTCGAATCTCCATACCGCACACCGCAGACGCTGGTCGGCGGTCCCCGCAGCGATGCCGCACTGGCCGCGTCGTCGGGTCGGACCGCCACCACCAAGTCCATGGGCAAGGGTTCCACCCAGTCGCAGCACCTCGTGCAGACCGAAGTGCCGAAGAAGCTGCTCGAAGAGTGGCTGGCACTGTGGAGCGAGTACTACGGGCTCGATGAGCAGCTCCGCGTGCAGTTACGCCCGCGGCGGGCCGGCGGCGAGGTGCTGGAGCTGGGCATCTACGGCAAGCGGGGGGACAGTGAAGAGCTGCTTGCCAACGTGCTCGTCGACCCGATCAAGGACCGGCACGGCCGCAGCATCCTGACGGTGCGCGACCAGAACACGTTCGGCGAAGCGCTCCGCAAGAAGCGCCTGATGACGCTGATCCATCTCTGGCTGGTGCACCGGTTCAAGGCCGAAGCGGTGTACTACGTGACGCCCACCGAGGACAACCTGTATCAGACCGAGAAGATGAAGTCGCACGGCATCTTCACCAACGTCCACCAGGATGTGGGTGAGATCGTCGTCGCCGACGTCAACCAGCCGCGCATCGAGGAGCTGCTGGCGCCGGATCATGAGGCGCTGCTGCGGTTGATTCGCAAGCAGGACTGAGGCGACCTAGTTACTGGCGTCCCCGTGCGCCCACACATAGTCGTCGCGGTGACCGTTGGTGCGTTCGGCGTGGTCGTCGTCCGGCGGTGACTCGAAGGCCTTGCCGCGCTTCTCGGCCTCTGCGCTGCCGGTGAACAGGCCGGAGTCAGCCTTGTCACGCCCGTTGGCATGGCTCGGCTTGGCGACGTGCTTGCGGGCCGGTTCGCCTTCCAGTCGCCAGTGCGGCATCGCACCGGGCGCCGAGCGCTGCAGCCACTCGACCATGCCTTCCCGCACTTCACAGCGCAGGTCGAACAGGGCGGGCGCGTTCGGCGCGCTGACCAGCATGCGCACCCGGACGTAGCCGCCGACGGCATCGGTGACCTGCAGGATGCCGACCCGGCCATCCCAGAGTTCACTGGCAGCGAGCAGCCGCGCGAGCTCGGCGCGCATCTCGTCGAACGGGACGGTGAAGTCGACGTCGAGTTCGGTGGTGCCCAGCAGCTCGGTCGCGTTGCGGGTCCAGTTCTGGAACGGCTTGCTGGTGAAGTAGGTGGTCGGCAGCACCAGGCGACGCTGATCCCACAGTTGGACCACGACGTAGGTCAGGGTGATCTCTTCGATCCGGCCCCATTCCTCCTCCAGCACCACGACGTCACCGACGCGGATGGCGTCGGAGAAGGCGATCTGCATACCGGCGAACACCGAGCCCAGCGAGGTTTGCGCGGCCAGGCCTGCGACCACCGACAGCACGCCGGCGGACGCGAACAACGTGGTGCCGATGTTGGCGAACGACGGGAACGTCATCAGGGCGGCGGCACCGCCGAGCAGCACCACCACGGCGATGACCAGCCTGCGCAGCGTGGTGATCTGTGTCTTGGCCCGGCGTTGATGCCGGTCGGCGTCGGTCATCTCGGCGTCACCGCCACCGAAGCGGGAGAGCATGCGACGTTCGACGACCTTCACCAGGCTGGCGACCAACCAGGTGATGACACCGATCAGCGCGATCACCAGCACGTGGTCGAACCAGCCACGCCAGTGCGCTGCCTGATCAGACGTGCGCCGCACCGCGAGGGTCGCGGCCACCACCACCAGGGTGGCGCGGAACGGTATCCGAGTCAGCTCGGTGACGTCGCGCAGGATGTGACTGCGTCGGCCGATACGTAAAGTGATCCAGGACAGCGCAATTCCGATGAGATAAGCGGCGACGACAGCGCCGACCACCCAGGCGGCCGTGACCGCGAAGTTGGTTGCAGTTTCCAGCTTGAGGTCTTCGGGCAAGAAGATCAGCTCCGAAAGATCGGGGGCAGGGACTCCTAACGACGGTAGCGGCCAACCCAAGTCGTGTCATGGCGAGACGGGGGGCGACTTGAGTCACATCTGCACCAAACATGACCTTAGTCACAACGCCATTTCGGCTAGGGCGCTACGGATTCGACGTGTCGGCGGGCGTGCGCTATCGCCTCGTCGAGGCTGTCCATCAGGTGGTTCTCGTGCCGCAGTGCCTCGATGACGCCGACGTTCGTCAGCAGATCGCGGTGTGCGGGCTGAATCCCCTTGATAATCACGGTGATCCCGCGAGTTTCCAGCTCAGTGGCAATTTCGGCCAGCGTGTGAGCACCGGTGGCATCGATCATCCCCAGCTGTGACATCCGGATGATCACCACAGCCACCTCGGGTTGACCGTCATCGATGATGGCATTCGAAATGCGTTCTGCCGCACCGAAAAACATCGCTCCGTCCAGACGCAGCAGGGCGATTCGGTCATCGCCGGGCTGACGCGGGCCCGGCAGCTCCTCGCGAGTCACACTGCTGCGCCGGGCCACGGTGCGCAGCGCGAAGAACGCCGCGGCAAGCACCCCGATCTCGACGGCCTCGATCAGGTCGAAACCTATGGTCACCACGGCGGTCAGCACGAAAATCGCGGCGTCCGAACGGGTGGACCGCACAATCTTGCGAATCGAGGAGACCGAGATCATCCGGAACGACGTCACCATCAGCACGCCGGCCAGTGCAGCCAGCGGTATCGCGGACACGGGACCGGTGGCCAGATAGACGACTCCGAGCAGCAGCAGCGAGTGCACGATCGCCGACACGCGGGTCCGGGCACCGGAGCGCACGTTCACCGCGGTGCGGGCAATCGCGCCGGTCGCCGGCATCCCCCCGAACACTCCGGAGGCCACCGACGCCAACCCCTGCCCCACCAGCTCGCGGTCGGGGTCATACGGTCCGGTCGAGGCCATCGTGGCCGCGACCCGGGCCGACAGCAGGGACTCGATGGCGGCCAGCGCCGCGATCGCCAGCGCGGCGCCCAGGAGGGGACGGATGGCGTCGAGGTCGACGTGTGGCAGCAACGGGGCGGCCAGGTGCGCCGGTAACTGCCCGATCTGCGCCACGGGAAGGTGGAGTGCGTTGATCAGCACGGTGGCCACGACGACAGCGGCCAGCGATGCCGGAATCCCTTTGTGCAGCCGTGGCAGCGCCAACATCAACACGGCAACCAAGGCCACGACAGCCAGTGCCCGCCAGGACGCGCTCGGCTCGGCGTCGACAACGGCCCGCCAGGCGGCGACCAGGGTGCGGCCACCGGCAGACGCTGACGTACCCATGGCGGAGGGCACCTGCTGCAGGAAGATGATGACCGCGATCCCCAGGGTGAAACCCTCGATGACGGGCCACGGGATGAAAGTGATCGCCCGCCCGAGCCCGCACAGACCGGCACCGATCACCAGAGCGCCGGCCAACACCGTCACCAGCGCGATGCTGCCCAACCCGTGTATGGCGACAATCGGCGCCAGGATCACTGCCATCGCCCCCGTCGGGCCCGAGACCTGCACCGCTGAGCCACCGAAGACCGCGGCCACCAAGCCCGCGACCACGGCGGTGGCCAGTCCGGCGGCGGCGCCCACGCCCGAACTGACCCCGAACGCCAGCGCCAACGGCAACGCCACCACGCCGACAGTCAGGCCCGCCACCAGATCCCGGCGCCACGAACGCGGGAATTCGGCGTAATCGGACCAGCTCGGCGACAGGCGCGCGATGCGACCCGAGAACCTCACGCGCCGGCACGTGGCGGCAGCGCCGGCAGCGACTGCACGGCGTCGAGGTGAGCCTGCTGCTCCCCCAGTGTGTCGGTCAGGAAGGCGCGGGCGATCACCAGCAGTTCGCTGATCCTCGGATGGGCGAGCTCGTACAGGACGCCATTGCCTATCCGCTGCCCCCTGATCACCCGGTGGCGTTTCAGTACGGCCAGATGCTGGGACAGCAGCGTGGGTTCGAGCTCCGTGATGGTCAGGATGTCGCTGACCGGCGTCGGTCCGGTGTTGGCGCTGAGAATCTCCAACACCCGGATGCGCGCTGGATGAGCCAACGCCTTGAACAAGTTGGCTTTGATCTCATACAGCGGCTGTTCGATCGTGCTCGGAAAACGATCAGGCATCGAGGGGTCCAATTGATGAATTGACGGATTGTGCAATTGCTAAAGCCGAGGCTACACCCACCGCTACCCACCGCTACCCACCGCTGCCGGACGGCGGCTACAGCCCGGTGCGCCGCCGGCCCTTGGTGAGCGCGACGGGATCGATCTCGATATTCGACCACTGCGCGGCCATCGCCAGGCTGGCGTCCCGCCCGGAGTGCACGTGATGAAAGGCGGATTCGGCGGCACGCTCGCCGTCGTGGTCGGCGATGGCAGCCAACAGTTCTTCGTGCTCGCGGCACTGCACGCCGGCGTCGCGATCGTTGGTCAGATGAAACAGCCACTGGGTGCGGGCCTCCAGTGGCTGCAACAAGGATTCCAGCAACGGGTTGGCGGCGAGGTCGACGATGACGGTGTGAAATCCGGCGTTGGCAGCGGCGATCGCCGGTTTGTCACCGCGTTTGGTGGCACGCCGGGCCGTCTCCAACTGGGCGGCAAGCGCGGCCAACCCGTCGGCGTCCGCACGCTCAGCCGCGAGTCGCGCGGCGAGCACCTCGAGGCTTTCGCGGACGTCGAACAAGTCGCGCACGTCGTCGGCGGTGAACGGCGAGACGATTGCGCCCTGTCGCGGCACCACGACCACCAGACCATCCTGCTGCAGACGCTGCAGTGCTTCCCGCAGCGGGATGCGCGACACGGCGAGCTCGTCGGCCAGATCACGCTCGACCAGGCGGGTGCCCGGCACCAGCTCGAGTCCGACGATCCGATCACGCAGCGTGTCATAGGCATGCTCCCGCAATGACTTTCGGCCGGGATCGGTCACCGTGGTCGTCACTGTCGACACCTTTCGTTGCACCTGTTGTACCAGCATAGGCGAGGTAACGATAATGGTATACCAGTAACAGAACGATTACATGCGGGTAATCGAACGGAAATGAACAGCTCCGAAGATTCTGTTAACGGTATACCGCTAAGTGGTAGCCACTAAATGTAGGAGAAGTTCGATGAAGGTCACCCTTCCCATCACCCTGGCGGCAGCAAGTGTGCTGGCACTGACCATGAGCGCCTGCGGTTCCTCGCAAGAAGGTGCGGGCAACGGCGACGCCTTGTCGGTCGGCGTCTTCCTGCCGGGTTCGATCAACGACACCGGCTTCATGCAGTCGGGCTATGACGGATACCAGCGCGTGCAGGCCAAGTACGGCGACAAGATCAAGGGCAGTTACGTCGAGCAGGTCTCCGCCGCGGACTACCAGCAGGCGTTGCAGCGCTTCGCATCTCAGAATGATCTGGTCATCTCGGTCGGCGGCCAGACCGATGCGGATGTCCGCAAGGTGGCACCGCAGTTTCCCGAGGTGAAGTTCGTCGAAATCGGCGGGCCATCCGACGCCGAGCCGATGCCCAACCTGGCCTACTACGACCCGCAGCAGGCCGAGGCCGAATTCCTCTCCGGCGCTGCCGCTGCCGCCGCCTCGAAGACCGGCACCGTCGGATTCGTCGGTGGGGTGGAGCTGCCTGCGATCGTCAACGCTGCGAGCGCCTTCGGCAACGGCGCACGCATGGCACGCGCGGACGTGAAAGTGCTTGCCCCGCAATATGTCGGCGACTTCAACGACCCGGCCAAGGCCAAGCAGGCCGCCGGGACCGCCTACGCAGGCGGTGCCGACGTGCTGGGGCAGATCGTCAACCTCGGCAAGCAGGGAATGGAACAGGCCGCCACCGAATCAGGCAACACCATGCACGGCGGACCGATCCCCGGCGAATGTGCAGGCTCCGTCTACGCCGGCTTTGTCAAAACCGACATCGGCACCGAGATCGAATACGCGGTGTCCTCAGCACTCGATGGCAGCTGGCAGGCCGAGCAGGTGCCGTTCGGTGTCACCACCGACAAGGGCGGCACCGACTTCATCGCCTGCACAGCCGATCCCGCCGTCACGAACGCGGTATCCGAGGCGAAGTCGGCCATCGTGTCCGGCTCGGTCAAGCCCTACTGAGCCCCTGAGCCGAGACAGGAAAGCCGATGACGATGACACTCACCGAAGACACCACGATCCCTGAGACCACCACTGCGTTACTGGCGATGGACGGCGTCGGCAAGTCTTTCGGCACCGTACGCGCGCTGGACGCCGTCTCGCTGACCGTCAAGCCCAGCTCTGTGCACTGCATCCTGGGTGAGAACGGCGCCGGGAAATCGACACTGTGCAACAGCATCTACGGCACCGTTTCCCCCGATACCGGCAGCATGACGTTGGGCGGCAACGACTATCGGCCACGCAATCCCTCCGACGCCCTACAGGCCGGGGTGGCGATGGTGCACCAACACTTTTCGCTGATCCCGACGATGACGGTGGCCGAGAACCTATTGCTGGGCCGCGACGGGTTCCGGCCGCCGCGCGGGCAACTCGTCGCCGACCTCGACCGCATCGCCGACAGCTACGGCCTCAAGGTCGATCAGCAGGCCACGGTGCGTGAACTCACCGTGGGCGCCCGACAACGCGTGGAGATTGTCAAGGCGCTCCTGCGCGATCCCCAACTGATCCTGCTGGACGAGCCGACCGCAGTCCTGGACCCGACCGAGATCGACGCCCTCATCGCGACGTGCGCGGCGCTGACCGTCGACGGTAAATCGGTCATCCTGATCACCCACAAACTGGGTGAGGTCGCCCGCGCCGCCGACGAAGCCACCGTCCTGCGAGCGGGCACCGTGGTGGGAGGCGGCCGACTGTCCGACGTTCCGCTGTCGTCACTGCTGGAGCTCATGCTCGGCGACACCAAGCCACTCGATCGCACCAAAGTCACACGGCGGCGGACCAATACGGACATCGACGCCGTACTTCAGGTCAGCGGTGTCACGTTCACCCGTCCCGATGGCAGTACCGCCCTGTCCGAGGTGGATCTGAACATCGGCCGCGGTGAGATTGTCGGGATCGCCGGCGTGGAAGGCAACGGCCAGTCCGAGCTGACCGCCGTCCTGTCCGGTGCGCTGAGGCCCGACAGCGGAACGGTGACCATCGACGGCCAGGAGTTGACCTCCGCGTCGCCGGCGCAGCGCACCGCGGCGGGGCTGGCAGTCATCCCCGAGGACCGCCACGCCGAAGGCATGATCGGCGCGCTGTCCATCGCCGAGAACATCGCCCTGCCGCGGCTACCTCGGTATCGCAGGTGGGGACTGCTCGACCGCACCCGCATGCGCGCGGACGCCGCTGCTGCCATCGCCGACTACTCCATTCGGGCGTCCGGTCCGGACGCACCGATCGGGTCACTGTCCGGCGGCAACCAGCAGAAGGTCGTGCTGGCGCGTGAACTGTCCACCGCAGGGCTGCGTGCCGTCGTCGCCGCACAACCCACCCGCGGCCTGGACGCCGGCGCGGTCGCGTTCGTCCTGGACCGGCTGCGCGACGCCGCCGACCACGGTGCCGCTGTGCTGATCACCTCCAGCGAGATCGACGAGTTACTCGCCGTGTGCGATCGCATCGTGGTGGCCTACCGCGGCGCTCTCCTGGGCTCGGTCAGCACCGACTCCCCCACCGCCGCAACCGATATCGGAATCCTCATGACGGGAGTGTCAGCATGACCAGCCTCAGGCCACAACTACGCCTCTCCCCGGCCACGCTGGGGCTGCACAGCCGCCACCCGCTGGTGGTGGCGCTGGCCGCCCTGGTGATCTCCGCCATCGTCGGCCTGGCGCTCGCCGCCACCGCAGGTGCCGGGCCTGCGGCCGTCATCGACGCGCTCGTCGAAGGCACCCTGGGCTCCCCGTTCGCGATCGGCACCTCCCTGAACAACGCGGCGTTGCTGATGTTGGTCGCTGCCGGATTCACCGTCGCCTACCGCGCCGGGGTGGTCAACGTCGGCGGAGAGGGCCAACTGTGCCTGGGCGGCATCGCCGCCACCGCCGTCGGCGTCTCCCTTCCGGACGGGCTGCCTGCGCCTCTCGGCGTGGCGGTCACCTTAGCTGCCGCCGTGCTCGCCGGATCGGCGTGGGCGGCGATCGCGGCGTGGCTGCGGGTCCGCAGAGGCACCAGCGAGATCATCACCACCCTGCTGCTGAACTTCATCGGACTGGCCCTGGTCGTGCTGATGGTGCAGGAGCCGTCGTTGTTGCGCCAGCCGATGACCTCCTCGGAGACCCTGCCCCAGTCAGAACCACTGGCCACGGCAGCGCACCTACCGCTGCTCGGGCTGCACAAGAACCCGGCGACGATCGCGATCGTGATCGCTGTGCTGCTGGTGGCCGCAGTGGGAATCATGTTGCGCCACACAGCTATCGGACTGCGACTTCGGGCAGTAGGCCTGTCCGGCACTGCCTCGGCCCGACTCGGTGTCCCCGTCGACCGCACCGCGTTCCTCGGCCTCACCGCTGCCGGCGGCTTCTCCGGACTGGCCGGCGGCCTGCTGGTCACCGCCGCCCCCTTCATCCTGGCCGACGGCTTCTCCTCGGGATTCGGCTTCAGTGGACTGGTGGTCGGCCTGCTCGCCCGCGGTTCGATGACCGTCGTCGTCGCGGTCTCGTTGCTGTTCGGCTTTCTGGTCTCCGGCGGCATCAACTTGCAACTCGCCGCCGGAGTGCCGTCCTCCACGATCACCGTCGTGCAAAGCGTGCTGATCATCCTGATCGCCGGTACCGCCTGGTGGACCACCACCAAATCCCCCCGCCGGGTCGCCCACAGCGCCCAGCCCGAAACAGCCGCCCAGAAGGTTCCCGCATGAACGCCAACATGATCACCGAAGTCCTGACCAGTGGAGTGGCATTCGCCATCCCCCTATTGCTCGCCGCGACAGGCGAATCCATCAGCGAACGCGCCGGCGTGCTCAACCTGAGCATGGAAGGCATGATGCTCACCGGGGCATTCGCCAGCGTGCTCGCCTCGGTGAGCACCGGATCGGCCGTCCTCGGTGCGGTCGCAGGCATCGTGGCCGGGCTGATCTTCGGGGTGGCCCAAGCCCTGCTCAGCGTGCGCTTCCGGGCCGATCAGATCGTCGTCGGCGTCGCCGCCAATGCACTGGCGTTGGGGCTCACCACGTTTGGTGCCAGGATCCTGCTCGATGACGGCAAGGGCCAGAACGTGCCCGCCTTCGCCGATGTGCAGATCCCGGTACTCAGCCACCTGCCGATCATCGGCCCCGCGTTGTTCGGCCAGACGCTGCTCGGCTACTTCTGCCTGGTCGTCATCGTCGCGCTGGCGGTGATCTTCTCCGGCCACAACATGGCCGGGATCCGTGTCGACGCCGTTGGTGAAGACGCCACCTCCGCCGGCTGGACCGGGCTGGCGGTCAACCGCACCCGCGTCATCGGGGTGCTCATCGCCTCCAGCGCGGGCGGTCTGGCGGGCGCCCAACTCGCGTTGTCCGAGGTGCGTTCGTTCAGTGAGAACATGACCGCAGGCATGGGCTATCTCGCGGTGGTCGCGGTGATCGCCGGCCGCTGGCGGGTGACCGGAATCCTCTGGGCCGCATTGTTCTTCGGCGTCGCGCGGGCCATGCAGTTCGCGCTGCCCGCACTCGGGGTCGACATTCCCTACGCCGTGCTGGTGATGCTGCCCTACCTCATCGCCATCGTCGCGATCAGCGGCTTCGTCGGCGGCCGCAAAGCGCCGACCTGCCTTACCGTCCCCTACGTCGGCCGCGTCTAGCCGCCACCACAACGAAAGACAACTGACCATGACACTCGTGCTCACCCACTCCGACATCTCCGCTCTCATCGACCGGACCACCGTCTATGGCGACGTCGAACGCGCCCATGCCGACCTGACCACCGGCGCCGCAGCCAACCCCGCCCCCGCGGTGCTGCCACTCGAGCAGGGCGGGGCGCTGCTTCCGATGGTCGCCACCGCCACCCGGCAGCGGGTCAGCTCGGTGAAGATGTTGTCCGACATGCCATTCAACAGCGCACGCGGACTACCTACCCAACGCTCGACGATCATGCTGATGTCCGCCGACACCGGCGAATGCCAGGCCATCCTCGACGGGCGGCTCATCACCGCAATCCGCACGGCCGCGGTCAGCGCCGTGGCCACCGCCCACCTCGCCCGCGCCTCGAGTGCCTCGCTCGGGTTGATCGGCGCAGGCACGCTCGCCGTCGAACACACCAGGGCGATAGCCCGCGTCCGCCCCATCGAGAAGGTGTTCGTCTGGTCCCGCAGCGCGGCCACAGTGGACGAATTCCGCCGCCGCATCGACGATCTCGATCTGAGCGTCGAGTACGCCGAGTCCCCGCGCAACGTGCTGGGCGCCGCGGATATCGTCTGCACACTGACGCCGTCCAAAGAGCCGATCATCCAGGGCGCCTGGTTCCGGCCGGGTCTGCACCTCAACGCCGTCGGTGCCCCACCGCGAGCCGACCACCGGGAAGTCGACGGATTCGGAATGGGTTCAGCGCGACTGGTCGTCGACAGTCGGCCCACCGCACTGGCCAAATCCGGCGACGTATTGATGGCGATCGACGAAGGTCATCTCACCGAAGGTGACGTCGCTGTCGAGTTGGGTGATGTCATCGTCACACCCGGCCTCGGCCGTCGCGGCGATGACGACATCACCCTGTTCAACTCGGTCGGGATCGGCCTACAGGATCTCGCCACGGCCTGCACCCTCGTCGCCGCCGCACTGGCCGACGGCATCGGCACCCGCGTGGAGATGAGCG
>JBEVHL010000453.1:0-13813 GCA_040511255.1 Mycobacterium sp.
GCACGATCTGCGGCACTGGACCCACGATGTGCACCGCTCGGTCGACGATTCGCCCTACGGCGGTGGTCCCGGCATGGTGATGCGGGCGCCGGTCTGGGGCGAGGCGCTCGACGAAATCTGTTCGGCGGAAAGCATTCTCGTCATTCCCACGCCCGCGGGGTCGTTGTTCAACCAGGCCACGGCGCAGCGCTGGAGCCAGGAGCGCCATCTGGTGTTCGCGTGCGGCCGCTACGAGGGCATCGATCAGCGGGTTGCCGACGACGCGGCCCGGCGCATGCGGGTCGAGGAAGTGTCGATCGGCGACTACGTCCTGCCGGGCGGTGAGTCTGCGGCTCTGGTGATGATCGAAGCGGTGGCCCGGCTGCTACCCGATGTGTTGGGCAATCCCGCGTCGCACCAACAGGATTCGCACTCCGCGTTCACCGGAGGTCTGCTGGAGGGTCCCAGCTATACCCGGCCGGCGAGCTGGCGGGAGCTCGACGTACCCCCCGTGCTGCTCTCCGGTGACCATGCTCGGCAGGTCGCGTGGCGCCGCGAGCAGAGCTTGGAGCGCACCCGTGAGCGTCGACCCGACCTACTGGCGTAGCTAGATGCGCCCAGCGGGGAAGATGGTCTTGACCGCCTGGGTGATGGTGGCGCGCGCCGCCGTTGCGCTGGTCGGCTGCATCGAACTGATCGCCATCACGTAGCGACGGTCGGTGCCGATCACTCCGGTGGACAGGTGCATCCAGTCCGAGCCAATGCAGCACATCCAACCCTGCTTGACCGCCACCGGTTCACCGGGAATCCCCTCCGGGATGCCGAACCGCTGTGGATACACCCCGCCCGGCACCATCCCGTCGGGCGCTGTCGGTGTGGACTGGGCCAGGTCGTTGAGCATGACGTTGGCCTGTGGGGACGGCAGGCCGCCCGCGCCGCTGATCAGCATGTCGTAGTAGCGGACCAGGTCGGTCGCCGTACTGATGGTGTTGAACCAGCGCCCGTTGCTCGGCGGGCGCGTCGAACCGAGGCCGTAGCGCGCAACGACGCGGTTGATGATCGCGCTCTTGCCGCTGCGGTTCCAGAAGGTTTCCGCGGCACTGTCATCCGAGGACCGCAGCATGACGTCGAGCAGCTGTTGATCTGCCGGCGTGAGCGTGGTCTTGCCCTGCGAGACCTGCAACAGCAGATCGTCGGCGATGAAAAGTTTGACCACCGATGCGATGGCGATGTTGGTGTTGCGCCCGTTGGTCACCAGTTGGCCGGTGTCGCGGTCGAGCACGGCCACCGTGATGTCGGCGCCGTCGTCGGCGGCATCGGAGGTGGCCTGCTGTTCGCGCACCTGCAGACCGTCGAAGGCGGCTTCGGGTTGATCCGGGGGAGCCAGCGGCGGCGTGGCGTCCAGCGGCACCCTGGGTGCGGCGACGACCGTCAGCATGGGGCCGTCCGACTGGTCGCCGGGCGAGCCATATACCCGGGCTTCACAACCGGCACTGCTGGCGACCAGCGCGGCGCAGGAGATCGTTGCGACGGCTTTCGTCAGGGTCGACGGCCGGGTGCGCATGGATCTCCTCACACGATTTGGTGTCGGATTTGAGGGCTCACCACGGTGTCGCAGCCCCCTAGTCAGACTAACTGGTCACCTGCGGGACTGCGTACCCAGAACGGCCCGGTGACAAGCCGTCGGCGCTGGCAGCGCGGCGCGATTTCGCTGCGTGGCCCGGTGTCTGGCACAATTGAGCAGTTGTCCGCGCGGGGCCGGTCGTGCCGCCTGCTGCGAGACATACCGAGAAGCTCGATCCATCGGCTTCGGCAACCGCATCGCTGTAGAAAGCGAACCGCGCTGCTCGGAGCCGCGACCGCAAGGAAGAGTCACCGATGAACAAGCTGGACTTCGTCGATCAGTCGTCGCTACGCGACGATATCCCGGCTTTCGGCCCCGGCGACACCGTGAATGTGCACGTGAAGGTCATCGAGGGTGCCAAAGAGCGCATCCAGGTCTTCAAGGGCGTCATCCTGCGTCGTCAGAACGGCGGCATCCGCGAGACGTTCACCGTCCGCAAGGAGAGCTACGGCGTCGGCGTCGAGCGCACCTTCCCGGTGCATTCGCCCAACATCGATCACATTGAGGTCGTCACCCGCGGTGACGTCCGTCGCGCCAAGCTGTACTACCTGCGCGAACTGCGTGGCAAGAAGGCCAAGATCAAGGAAAAGCGCTGACTTCGGATCTGGGTCGGTCTCCGGGCCGCCCCTCCTGGCTACGCTGATCCCGTGACAGAAACCACGGACGCGGCCGATTCTGAGCGGTCGTCGGACTCCGACGTTGTCGAACACGACGAAACCGACGGTCGCGGCCGGAAGAAGCGCGGTGCGCTGCGCGAGGGCGTCATTCTCGTCACCATCGCGCTGGTTCTCTACTACGTGATGCTGACGTTCGTCGCGCGGCCCTATCTGATTCCGTCGGAGTCGATGGAGCCCACGCTGCACGGCTGTGCCGGCTGCGTCGGTGACCGCATCATGGTGGACAAGGTCACCTACCGGTTCAGCTCGCCGGAACCCGGCGACGTCGTGGTGTTCAAGGGCCCGCCCGCCTGGAACGCCGGCTACAAGTCCATCCGGTCGGACAACCCTGCCGTGCGGACGCTGCAGAACGTCCTGTCGTTCGTCGGCTTCGTCCCGCCTGACGAGAACGACCTGGTCAAGCGGGTCATCGCGGTCGGCGGCCAGACTGTCGAATGCCGGGTCGACACCGGTTTGACGGTCGACGGCAAGCCTCTGCACGAGCCCTATCTCGACCCGACCACGATGATGTCGGATCCGGCCGTCTACCCCTGCCTCGGTTTCGAGTTCGGCCCGGTCAAGGTGCCGAAGGACCGACTGTGGGTGATGGGCGACAACCGCACGCATTCCGCGGACTCGCGCTTCCACTGCACCAACTCCGCTGCGGATTTCCAGAAGGGCATCCAGTGCACCGGGGATCCCGTCGCGGGCACCGTGCCGGTCGAGAACGTCATCGGTAAGGCCAGATTCATCGCTTGGCCGCCGTCCCGATGGGGCGGCGTGGAGACGGTGAATCCGCAGCAAGGCGGATAGGTGCCTGCCACCTGGCCGCCGCGCACGGTGATCCGCAAGTCCGCCGGGTTGCGCACGCTCGAATCCGCGCTGTACCGCAGCGGGTTGGGGCCGGTGGCCGGCGTCGACGAGGTGGGCCGGGGCGCGTGCGCAGGCCCGCTGGTAGTGGCGGCGTGTGTACTCGGGCCCAACCGGCTGAGCAGCCTGGCGCGGCTCGACGACTCCAAGAAGCTGACCGAAAAAGAGCGCGAGCGGCTGTTCCCACTGATCCGGCGGTATGCGCTGGCGTATCACGTGGTGTTCATCCCGTCGACGGAAGTGGATCGCCGCGGCGTGCACGTGGCCAACATCGAAGGCATGCGCCGTGCGGTCGCGGGTCTGCCGACACGGCCCGGTTACGTGCTGAGCGACGGCTTTCGGGTGCCCGGATTGGCGGTGCCGTCCCTGCCGGTGATCGGCGGTGATGCCGCCGCGGCCTGTATTGCGGCCGCCAGTGTGCTGGCCAAGGTCAGTCGCGACCGGCTGATGGTCAAGATGGCTGACGAACATCCGGGCTACGGGTTCGCCGACCACAAGGGATACAGCACCGCCGCCCACACCGCGGCCCTCGCCGAACGCGGGCCGTGCAGTCAGCACCGGTATTCGTTTATCAACGTCCGCCGGGTCGCCACGCCCGAGGGCACCAAGATCGTCGCCGAGATGCGGGACCCCGACACCTCCGAAGGTGTCCAACTGCGAAGCGAACACGGGTAGGGAATCATGGGAACGCAACGACCAAAAGGACAGCTGGGTAGATGAGCGCTGAAGATCTCGAGAAGTACGAGACCGAGATGGAGCTCTCGCTGTACCGCGAATACAAGGACATCGTCGGTCAGTTCAGCTACGTCGTCGAAACCGAGCGCCGGTTCTACCTGGCCAACAGTGTCGAGCTGATTCCGCGCAACGCCGACGGCGAGGTGTACTTCGAACTCCGGCTTGCCGACGCCTGGGTGTGGGACATGTACCGCCCGGCTCGCTTCGTCAAGCAGGTCCGGGTCATCACGTTCAAAGACGTCAACATCGAAGAAGTGGAAAAGCCCGAGCTGCGCCTGCCCGAATAGGCGCCATGGTTCGATGTGGCGGTGAACCGCCGCCGGCTAGCCATCTTGTTCTCCTGCGCTGTGTTGACCGGTTGTGCGGGTGCACCGACGACCCCTGCGTCGTCGTCCCCGGCCGCCCCGGCACCTGAGGCGGATCTGACCACCACCGCAGTGGTGGTCCATGCCGTCCATCCGCCGCTGCGACTGTTCGGCAGCGACGGCAAGACACACCTCGACTACGACCTGATCCTGCAGAACGTGTTCGACGCCCCGGTCACGGTCACCTCGATCGATGTGGTCGACGGGAATGGGTCGTCGCTGTTGCGGCTCGCCGGCGATCAGGTGACCGCGGTCAGCATGCCGGTGTTTCCCGGCCCGCCGACTGCGGTTGTTCCGCCGGGTGGGTCGTTGGGCACGGTGATCGACGTGGTGGTGAGCCCCGACAAGGTGCCTGCGGAGCTCAGCCACCGGATCGCCTACACGGTGGGTCCGTCGGAGTTCACCTCGGCTATCGGGACCACCGACATCGTCGGCCCTGACCTCACCGTCGACCCGGAAAAGCCGACCACCATCGCGCCCCCGGTGAAAGGCGCGGAGTGGCTGAACGCCAACGCCTGTTGCGATGCGCAGACACCGCACCGCAGCTTTCGGCTTGCGGTGGGCGGCAATTCGATCAAGAAGCCCGAAGAGTTCGCCATCGACTGGGTGCAGATGCGCGACCGGAAGCTGTTCTCCGGTGACGGCAGCCGCAATGAGGACTGGTACGGCTACGGCGTCGATCTGCTCGCGGTGGCCGACGGGACGGTTGCCGCCGTAGGCGACGGGCAGCCCGATCAGAAACCCCTCGCGCCCGCCGCAGGCATCGGCAAGCCCGAGGATTACAGCGGAAACCATGTCTCGCTGGCGATTTCGCCCGGCGTCTTCGCCATCTACGCCCATGCGAAACCGGGGAGTATCACCGTCAAACCCGGCGACAAGGTGACCAAGGGGCAGGTGATCGGCAAACTGGGTAACAGCGGCAACTCGTCCGGGCCGCACTTGCATTTCCAACTCGCCGACGGACCCGAGATCACCTCGTCGAACAGCCTGCCGTTTGCGGTCGGCACCTATCAGTTCGCCGGCATGATCGGCCCGAAGGAACTGAGCGACCCGGCGCAGGTGGCCGGGGGATCGCCCAAGTTGACCGTCACCGGCCCGGCGGGGCCGCAGACCGACACCTATCCGCTGGTCTACTCGGTGGTCGATTTCGCGACATAGCCCGAAACGGCCAGTGCGTCAGGTAGTTTCCGCGTTGTGACCGACCTGACGAACCGCCAGATCCTGCTCCGCCGCCGCCCGACCGGAATGGTCGCACCCGCTGACACCGAGCTCGTCGCCTCGACGGCACCTGAACCCGCCGACGGCGAGGCGCTGGTCCGCACCACCTACGTCGGGTTGGATGCCGCCGCCAGGACCTGGCTCGACGATCAGCCCGGCTACCTGCCGCCGGTCCAGCTGGGTGAAGTCATCAGGGCCGCAGGAATCGGTGAGGTGGTCGCATCGCGTTGTGACGCTTACGCCGTCGGCGATGTGGTCACCACACTGACCGGCTTCCAGGAGTACGTGATCGTCCGCGATGACCTGTTCTGCACGCCGGTCACCGGCTTCGACAACGTCGACCAGCCCGCGGTGATGTCGATCTACGGTCCCACGGGCGCCACCGCCTACTTCGGGATGAACGACGTGGGCCGGCCTAAGGCACGCGAGACGGTGGTGATCTCCGCTGCCGCCGGTGCGACGGGGTCGGTGGCCGGGCAGATCGCGAAGATCGCCGGTGCGCGCGTGGTCGGCATCGCCGGTGGCCCGGAGAAATGCCGGGCGGTGGTGGAGGACTTCGGCTTCGACGCCTGCATCGACTACCGCGAAGGCAACGTGCCCGGCGCGCTCAAGCAGCACTGCCCAAAGGGTGTCGACGTATATTTCGACAACGTCGGCGGGCCCATCCTGGATGCGGTGCTGGGCCGGCTCGCCACCAACGCACGCGTGGTGTTGTGCGGCGTCATCTCCAGCTACCTGACGGGTGAGCATCCCGGACCGGCCAACTACGTCAACCTGCTGGCCAAGACCGCGACCATGCAGGGGTTCAACGCACTCAACGAATGGGGCCGCTTCGAGGAGGCCTTCGCCGCGCTGCGGGAATGGGAGTCGCAAGGCCTGTTGGTGCACCGCGAGACCATCTTCGAGGGCATCGAATCCTGCGTCGACGCCCTCAACGGGCTGTTCACCGGGGCCAATATCGGCAAGATGCTGGTCAAGGTCGGGGAGCCCACCCGTGGCTGAGTGGCGACCATGGGCCTGCTGATCGTCGCGGTGGCGGGCCTGGTTCTGACCGCTCTCGGCGGGCTGGCGGCAGTGTTCTACGCCAGGCAGGGCCGTCGCCGCAACGAACTGGTGGTCAGTGTGAAGAGCCAGCCGATGATCGTCGAGCGCGACACCAAGGCGGGCAGCGCGATCAGCCTGCGGTATGACGACACGGTGGTCGCCGATCCGCATCTGCTCACCGCGGTGGTGGAATGCCTTGGCCCCAAAGACATTACGTCGGCCGATTTCGACCAGGGCAAGCCGCTGCGGATCGCGTTCGGCGTGCCGATGATCGCCCTGCTGCGCTGCGACGGACTCGATGTCGCCGAGCAGTACCGGGCCACCAGCATCGACGTGCCACCCACGTTGCTACCCAAAGGCAAGACGTTCATCGTCAGCGCCATCACCGACGGCGCCCCGCACGCGCACGTGGACGCAGCGCTGATCGATACCGATGTGCGCGACACCAAGCCCGCGGCCGTCAACGTGGTCGTGGCCACGGTGCGGCGGCTGATGCCCTACTCGTACACGATTTTCGTGGTGCTGGGCGCGGTGACCACCGTGGTCGCCGCGCTGCTCAACACCGCCGAAGCCGACAAGCTCGACGACATGCGGACGAATTCAAAAACTGTGACAGTGACAGTTACGGCAACCCCCACGCCTTAGGTGCTGACCTCGATCACGACCTTGCCCCTGGCGTGGCCGATCTCGACCGCGGCCACCGCTTCGGCGGCCTCGTCGAGCGACCGGACGTCCTCGACGTGCGGATCGAGCTTGCCGTCGGCCACCATTGCGCCGACGATCTCCAGGACCCGGGTGGTGCGGTCCCGTTCGACCATGTGGCCACCCAGTTCGGTGACGGTTTCCGGATCGCCTGCGCTGATCAACTTGTCCCGGTCGGTCAGCAGATCCGCAACTGCCTTCAGGCCGTCGTGGCCCGCCAGGTCGAAGATGCCGTCGACACCGTCGGGCATCAGCTGCCGGACCCGGTCACTCACCCCGTCGCCGTAGACCACCAGCGTCGCGCCGAGCGTCTCGACCAGCGTGCGCTTGTCTTCGCTTGCGGTGCCGATGACGTTGATGCCGAGGTCACGCGCGATCTGAGCCGCGGCCACGCCGACGCCGCCACCGATGCCGTTGATCAGGAGGGTCTGGCCCTCTTTGAGGTTCAGTTGGGTGACGGCGTCGTAGGCGGTCGCGGCGGCGATGCCCAGCGTCGCGGCATCGTTGAACGACACCTGCGGCGGCTTCTTGGCTGCGGCGCTGGCCGGCAGGATGGCGAATTCGGTATAGCCGCCAGAGCCGACGGCCGTGGTGCCGAACACCTCGTCGTTGACCGCGAAGCCGTCGACGTCCTTGCCTACCTCGCGGACCACTCCCGAGACCTCGTTGCCCATGATGCCGGGGAACGTGCTGCTGTCTGCGCCGTACTCGCCTGAGCGGATCTTCCAGTCGACGGGGTTCACGCCGGCGGAGCGGACCTCGACCAGCAACTCATCGGGCAGCGGCGTCGGCATCTCCAGGTCGAGAAACTCCTGGACGTCGGCGCCACCGTTGCTGTTGTATCCGAATGCTTTGACCATGCGCGGCGCATACCCCGGTATTGCGCGACGGTAAACCGGGCGGCGTTCAGCCTGAGCCGCGAGTGTGGACCTCACGACGCTTTCAGAGCGGATTTCGTCGTGACGTTCACAGTCGGGACGACGACGCAACGTAGGTCTGCGTCCGTGCGCGGATGGGGACCAGCAAGGCCGCGGAAATGAGGACCAGCGCGCTGAGCAGGATGACGTTCAGCACGGCGTCTCGGGTGTTGTACATGTGCAGCATCGTCATGTGGAACCACCAGTGCAGGACGTTGAAGGTCAGCCACGAGGCCGCGGTGATCCGCACGACGGCCCGGTTGTCGATGCAGAAGATGGCGGTCACGCTGAGCACCAGGAGTGCCAGGAACATGGCGCCGACGTCCTTGCAGAAGTGTTCGTTGTAGGGACCGAGTTGCGGCAACCAACTCAGGCCGAGGCCGGGAAAGCTGTCATACCAGGACCGCGGCGCGACGTAGGCCCACACACCGGTGATGGTGGCGACGAGCGCCAGCACGGCGAGCAGGATGCGGTTCAGTGTTTTCGTCATGGCATTGAGACACCGCAGCCTCGCCGAATGTGACATCGGCTGTGGATGAAGTGCTGACTGGGGATAAGTCGGCCAATTGCGCCTGGATAGCGTCGGGCGTCGTCGCGGCCAGTCGGCCCCGATGTCCATGCTGGCGCCATGACATCTCAACCGACCTTGACCCGGGCTCAGCTCGGGGCGTTCGGGGAACAGCTGGCCGTTGAGCACCTGACGGCGCAAGGCTGGCAGATCCTGGCCCGCAACTGGCGGTGCCGGCACGGCGAGCTGGATATCGTCGCCGCCGATACCGATTCGCGCACAGCGGTTTTCGTCGAGGTGAAGACCCGCTCCGGCGATGGCTTCGGTGGGGTGGAGTATGCCGTGACGCCGCAGAAGGTGCGCAGGCTGCGGCAGCTGACGTCGTTGTGGTTGGCCGGCCAGGACGAACGATGGGCGGCCATTCGCATCGACGTGATCGGCGTGCGGATCGGGCGGCGCCGGACACCAGAGATCACCCACATCCAAGGGGTCGGCTGATGACGTTGGGGCGGGCATTTTCGGTGGCGGTGCGCGGCCTCGACGGGGAGATCGTGGAGATCGAAGCCGACATCACCTCCGGGTTGCCGGGGGTGCATCTGGTGGGGCTGCCGGATGCGGCGCTGCAAGAATCGCGGGACCGGGTCCGCTCGGCGATCACCAACAGCGGACACCAGTGGCCGATGACGCGTTTGACCCTGGCGCTGTCGCCGGCGACGCTGCCGAAGATGGGCTCCGTCTATGACATCGCCCTGGCCAGTGCGGTGTTGTCGGCGGAACGCAAGAAGTCCTGGCATCGGTTGGAGAAGACGCTGCTGCTCGGCGAATTGGCGCTCGACGGCCGGGTGCGCCCGGTGCGCGGGGTGTTGCCTGCGGTGTTGGCGGCCCAGCGGGAGGGCTGGCAGACGGTGGTGGTGCCGATGGAGAACCTGGCTGAGGCAGGTCTGGTCGGCGGTATCGAGGTGCTCGGGGTGGCCACGTTGACTCAACTGCACGCCTGGCTGGAAGGCACGGGTCGGCTCGAAGACGAGGTGGCGGTGTTCGAGCCGGAACCGGTGGCCGTCGATGACCTCGCCGATGTCGTCGGGCAGACCCAGGCGCGCTACGCCGTGGAGGTGGCCGCGGCGGGTGCGCATCATCTGATGCTCACCGGGCCGCCGGGTATCGGGAAAACCATGTTGGCGCAACGACTTCCAGGTCTGTTGCCGGACCTGTGTGAAAGTGAGGCGCTGGAAGTGACCGCGATACATTCGGTGGCCGGGCTGCTCTCGGGCGACACGCCGTTGATCACCAGGCCGCCGTTCGTCGCGCCGCACCACACGTCGAGCGTGGCATCGCTTGTCGGCGGGGGATCAGGATTGGCCCGGCCAGGTGCGGTCAGCCGGGCCCACCGCGGCGTGCTCTTTCTCGACGAGTGCGCCGAGATCGGTGTCAGCGCGTTGGAGGCGCTGCGAACCCCGTTGGAGGACGGCGAAATTCGCCTGGCCAGACGCGACGGCGTGGCGCGGTATCCGGCCCGGTTCCAGCTGATCCTGGCTGCCAATCCGTGTCCGTGCGCGCCGCCCGACCCGCGGGACTGCATCTGCATCCCGGCCGCCAAGCGCCGCTATCTGGGCAAGCTGTCGGGACCGTTGCTCGACCGTGTCGATCTTCGCGTGGAGATGAATGCGGTGCGCGCAGGTGCATTCACCGACGAACCGAACGTGCCCTCGTCAGTGGTGAAGGCGCGAGTCGCCGCGGCACGGAATGCGGCCGCCGAGCGGTGGCAGGCGGTGGGGGTGCGGACCAATGCCGAGGCCCCGGGGCCGGTGTTGAGGCGGGGTTTCCGGCCGAGCCCGCAGGCCATGGCGCCCCTGAAAAAGGCGCTGGATCAAGGCATTCTGAGCATCCGCGGGGTGGACAGGAGTTTGCGTGTCGCGTGGACGATGGCCGATCTGGCCGGTCGCACGTCGCCGAACCGCGACGACGTCTCCACCGCGCTGAGTTTCCGCAAGCCGGGAGCCCAGCAGTGAGCGCGCCCGCCATGGCCACCGATGAGAAGTTGTGCGCCTGGGCCTATCTGTCGCGGGTGGTCGAGCCGCCGTGCCAAGAGCTGGCTGAGCTGGTCGCCGACTGCGGCCCGGTCGAAGCCGCGGTGAAAGTCAAGGCAGGGGCGGTGGACCACGCCGAGGCCCGCCGCCACGTGGACCGGGCCGCGGCTGACCTCGAACTGCTGCAGCGCAGGGGAGGCCGGTTGATCACCCCGGACGACGAGGAATGGCCGTATCTGGCGTTCGCCAGCTTCAATGGGGACAAGGTCCGCGAGAAAGCCAATGGGCACCCGCCGCTGGTGTTGTGGGCGCTGGGGCCGGCCCGGCTCGACGAGCTCACCCTGCGGGCGGCCGCCCTGGTGGGCACCCGCGCGTGCACCGCATACGGCGAACACGTCGCGGCTGATCTGGCGGCCGGGTTGGTGGAGCGTGACGTCGCGGTGGTTTCCGGCGGGGCCTACGGAATCGACGGCGCCGCGCACCGGGCCGCCCTGGCCACCGAGGGAGTCACGGTCGCAGTGTTGGCCGGCGGGATCGATATCCCGTATCCCGCTGGGCATTCGGCGCTGCTGCATCGCATCGGTGGCAGCGGACTGCTGGTCACCGAATACCCACCCGGCATCCGGCCGGCGCGGTATCGCTTCCTGACCCGCAATCGCCTGGTGGCGGCGTTCTCGGCGGCGACGGTGGTGGTCGAGGCGGGGTTGCGCAGCGGGGCAGCGAATACCGCCGCGTGGGCCAAGGTGATGGGCCGGCCGGTGTGCGCGGTTCCGGGTCCGGTGACCTCGGCGTCGTCGGCGGGTTCGCATCAATTGTTGAAGGCGGGAGCGAATTTGGTGGCCCGGGCGGAGGAGGTGGTGGAGATCGTCGGCCGGATGGGGGAGTTGGCCGACGAGCCGGACCACCCCAGGACGCCGTTGGACGATCTCGATGATGTGGAGCGCGTGGTCTATGAGGCGCTGCCGGGGCGCGGGGTGCACAGCACCGAGAAGATCGCGTTCGCGTCAGGACTGGTGCCTGATCGCGTACTCGGCCCGCTGGCGATGCTGGAGCTGGCTGGGCTGGTGTATCGGAAGGACGGGTGTTGGGGCATCGTGAAGCGCACCACGTAGCCCACCGGGTACCGCATTCCGGCTCGTATAGTCGACCAGGTCAGCAGGCAATCGTTGGGAGGACATCAGTGGCGGGTCGACCGTTACACACGTTCGAGGTGGTGCGCACCGAACAGATCGCGCCCCACATGGTGCGCGTCGTCCTCGGCGGTACCGGGTTCGACACCTTCTCCCCGGTGGAGTTCACCGACTCGTACGTGAAACTCGCGATCGTGCCCAAGAACGTCGATGTCGACGCGCTGCCGCGGCCGCTGACCATCGACAGCTTCAAGGAGCTCGAGCCCACGCTGCAGCCGGTGGTGCGGACCTACACGGTTCGCAAGGCTGACCCGGCAGCGCGGGAGATCGCCATCGACTTCGTCGTGCACGGTGAACACGGGGTCGCGGGACCGTGGGCGGCCGCGGCCCAACCCGGCGATCCGGCCTACCTGATGGGTCCGAGCGGGGCGTACGCACCCGATCCCGCCGCGGACTGGCATCTGCTGGCCGGCGACGAGGCGGGGATCCCCGCGATCAGCGCCGCAGTGGAATCGTTGCCCGCCAACGCGATCGGCAAGGTCTTCCTCGAAGTATCCGGGCCCGAAGACGAGATCGCGATCGCCGCACCCGAGGGCGTCGACGTCCAGTGGGTCTACCGCGGTGGCCGCGCCGATCTGGTACCCGAAGATCAGGCCGGGGATTTCGCCCCGCTGATCGAGGCCGTCAAGGGTGCCTTCTGGCTGCCGGGCCAGGTGCAGGTGTTCATTCACGGGGAAGCCCAGGCCGTCATGCACAACCTGCGGCCCTACATCCGCAAGGACCGCGCCGTCGACGCGAAATGGGCGTCGATCTCCGGGTATTGGCGTCGCGGCCGCACTGAGGAAACGTTCCGGCAGTGGAAGCGCGAACTCGCCGAGGCCGAAGCGTCTCAGTAGGGACACAACGCCCTGACACGCGGTCGCCTTGACCGCGTCCCGCGGGCCGGTCTGCGACGGTGGGGTCGTGTCGCCGTCCACTGCCGTCGTGCTCGACGAGTTCGCCGCCTTCCTCGACCTGGAACGCGGCCGGTCCGCTCACACCCAACGGGCCTATCTCGGCGACCTGCGATTGTTGTTCGACTTCCTCGAGCAGCGCGCACCCGGCGCCGATCTGTCCGCACTCTCGCTGGCGGTGCTGCGGTCCTGGCTGGCCAGTCAGGCCGGGGCGGGGGCGGCCAGGACCACGCTGGCCCGTCGCACCTCGGCGGTGAAGACTTTCACGGCCTGGGCCACCCGCCGCGGCCTGCTCGCTGCCGACCCTGCCGTCCGGTTGCAGATGCCGAAGGCACGCCGCACCCTGCCCGCGGTGCTGCGCCAGGATCAGGCGTTGGCCGCCATGGATGCCGCGAGTTCCGGTGCGCAGCAAGGCGATCCGATGGCGCTGCGGGACCGGTTGATCGTTGAGCTGCTCTACGCCACCGGCATCCGGGTCAGCGAGCTGTGCGGGCTGGATCTCGACGACGTCGACATGGATCGCCGGCTGCTGCGGGTATTGGGCAAGGGCGACAAGCAGCGCACGGCACCGTTCGGCGAACCCGCACACGACGCGCTGCGCCGCTGGCTGGCCGAGGGTCGGCCCGCGTTGGTGTCGGCGAGTTCGGGGACGGCCTTGTTGTTGGGTGTCCGGGGTGGCCGGCTCGACGCGCGCCAGGCCCGCACGGTGGTGCACGAAACCGTGGGAGCGGTGGACGGCGCGCCGGATATGGGTCCGCACGGCCTGCGGCACAGTGCGGCGACCCACCTGCTCGAAGGCGGCGCAGATCTGCGGATCGTGCAGGAGCTGCTCGGCCACTCGTCGCTGGCCACCACGCAGCTCTATACCCACGTCACCGTGGCGCGGTTGCGGGCCGTGCACGACCAGGCCCACCCGCGGGCCTGAGCACTCAGCCGTGCAGCGGCTTGAGCCGCACCGGGGTCGACGCCAGTAACCCCAGCGGATCGACATAGTCGGCGCGGGCCGCCGGACCCCACATCGCACCCCAGTGCAGGCACGCCGCGACCGGGCAACCCCGATGACCGGGCTGCAACGTCCCGATCGG
>JBEVHL010000454.1:0-6609 GCA_040511255.1 Mycobacterium sp.
CGCTGCGGCGTCGGCAGGTCTGCAATACGACGACTTCGGCCTCCGTGCCCTGCTGTTGACCGAACTAGTGGAGTCAGCATCTCGAAGCGGTGCGAGCGAGGCCGCGCAAGAGGCCTGCAGTGAGCTAGTCGAGCTTGCACGAATCAGCGGCACCGCGGCCGCCCGTGGCATGGCCTGCCGTGCACAGGGATTGGCTGACGATACGGATCCCGAAGGGGCGTTCCTGGAGGCGATCGATCACTTCGAGCGCAGCCCGGTCAGGTTCTTCCTGCATCGGACACATCTGGTGTACGGAGAATGGCTGCGACGCGCGAAGCGCCGAGGCGACGCACGTAAACATCTACAAATAGCTTGCGACGAATTCACGCTGGCTGGCGCCAAGGGGTTCGCGCAGCGTGCGCGTAACGAACTGCGTGCGACGGGAACCGTCGTACAGAACGAAGAATCGAACGCGGGCGTAATCCTGACCACGCAAGAGCACCAAATCGCAAAGCTCGCTCGCGACGGCCACACCAACACCGAGATCGCAGCCGTACTCTTCCTCAGCCCCCGAACCGTGGAATGGCACCTCGGTCGGATCTTCACCAAGCTCGGTGTCCGAACGCGACGAGACCTGCGCAGGATCGCACTGGAGATCACTTGACGCACCGGGCTCTGCCGCGGCGGTACCAGCAGGCCAGATCCCGGGGTATGTACGGGTTACCGACGATCAGAATTGTTGCAAGGGTGAATGCTGAGCGCACTGCTCACCAGAACCCGGAGAGGTGGGGTGTTTACCTTGCTTTCAGCAACGTTCGATGGTCTTGATGGCAAGTCATGGACGTCGTCCTGCCCATCGACGACGCACCTTCGCCGCGGCACCCCCCAGCTAGCCGCCACTACTGGCACCCGCCAGCACCGTTGTCTCGGCAGTATCCATCGACGAACCTCAATATCATGACAGCCGGGCCCGCCACGGATTGGAACCGTCCTATGTCTCGAATTCTGCTCGGTCTGGCTCTGCGCCTTACCGTTCTGGTGACCTCCGCGGTCGTTATAGGCGCTCTGCTTGCAGGTTCGGCCCACGCATCGCCGGACGGCAGGCCCACCATCGTGCTGGTCCACGGCGCGTGGGCCGACAATTCGAGCTGGGACGGCGAGGTCGCAGCACTGCGGGCCCAGGGGTACGACGCGCGTGCCATCGCCAACCCGCTGAGGAACCTGACCACTGACGCCGAATCCGTCGCGGACTTCCTGCGGACGATCAATGGGCCCGTCGTGTTGGTCGGACATTCCTATGGCGGGTCGGTGATCACCAACGCGGCCCAGGGAAATCCGAACGTCAAAGCCCTGGTCTACGTTGACGCCGCTGCACCCGATGTCGGCGAGACCACCGGGTCGTTGAGCGGCGCCGACTCGGTGCTCACCCTGAAGCCCAAAACTGAACTCTTCGACACACTTCCATACCCGGGAGCACCCGCGGGAGCCTCAGACATCTACCTCAAACAGGACATCTTCCTGCAGTCTTTCGGCAACGATCTCCCACCCCAGCAGGCCACCCAATTATGGGCGACGCAGCGGCCCGCGTCATCGAGCGCCTTCGACACGCCATCGCAGTACGCGGCGTGGAAGACCATTCCGTCGTGGTACTTCATCAGCAGCGGCGACCAGATCATCACACCCGCCTCGGAACAGGCCATGGCTGCGCGTGCCCGCTCGCATGTCAGTGTCTTCGACGGCGGCTCACACCTCACCCTGGTCTCGCACCCCGAAGCCGTGACGGCCGTCATCCAGCAGGCCATCGACTCCGTACAGCAGCCATGAACAACAAGACGGTTGCGCCACAGTGGAACACACGTCGCACGGCCAAGGCGGTGCGCATACAGGCCGGCAGCGCCTACAGCACCGGGAAGGTCATCGATCCCGCCCAGCTGAAAAATTTGCTGCACGAGGTAATCCGCCCCGGTGACCGGGTGGCGCTGGAAGGCGACAACCAGAAACAGGCCGACTTCCTCTCCCGCACCCTGGCCGACTGCGACCCGAAACGCCTCAACAACCTGCACATGCTGATCGGATCGGTGTCGCGCGCAGAGCATCTCGACCTGTTCGAGCGCGGCATCGCCACCAAACTCGACCTGGCCTACGCCGGACCCCAGAGCGTGCGAATCGCGCAAATGGTGGAAGACGGCACCGTCCGTATCGGCGCCATTCACACCTACGTCGAGCTGTACGCCCGGATGTTCGTCGACCTGGCTCCCCACGTCGTCCTGCTCTGTGCCGAGACAGCCGACCGCGACGGCAATCTCTACACCGGTCCCAACACTGAAGACACTCCGACCATCGCCGAGGCGGCTGCGTTCCATGACGCCGTCGTCATCGTGCAAGTCAACGAAATCGTCGACACAACAACCCTTCCCCGCGTCGACATCCCCGGCAGCTGGATCGATTTCGTCGTGGAAGCCGACCGCCCGTTCTTCCTGGAACCACTGTTCACCCGCGACCCACGTCACATCGGCGACGTCGAGATCCTCAAAGCCATGATCGCCATCCGCGGTGTTTACGAACGCCACGAGGTGGTCTCGCTCAACCACGGCGTCGGATTCGACACCGCAGCAATCGAATTGCTGCTCCCCACCTATGCGGACTCGCTGGGCCTCAAGGGCCGGATCGCCCGGCACTGGGTGCTCAACCCGCACCCGACGCTGATCCCCGCCATCGAATCCGGCTGGGTCGAGTCGATCCACAGCTTCGGTGGCGAATCCGGCATGAATCGGTACGCCGCCGCACGCCCGGATGTGTTCTTCACCGGTGCCGACGGTTCGCTGCGCTCCAACCGGGTGCTCGCCCAGCTGGCCGGCCAGTACGCCATCGACATGTTCATCGGCTCTTCGCTGCAGATCGACAAGGACGCGAACTCTTCGACCGTGACCGACGGACGGCTCTCGGGGTTCGGGGGCGCCCCCAACATGGGCCACGACCCGCACGGTCGGCGCCACCCGTCGGCGGCGTGGCTGGACCTCGCCCACGGCGAGGGCGCGAGCCGGCGAGGCCGCAAGCTGGTGGTGCAGATGGCCCAGACGTTCCGAGCCGGTGGGGTTCCTACGTTCGTGGAGACCCTCGATGCGGTTGAGGTGGGCAAGCAGGCCGGGATGCCGCTACCGCCGGTGATGATCTACGGCGACGACGTCTCCCACGTCGTCACCGAAGAAGGCGTCGCCTACCTCTACAAAGCCCATTCCCTCACTGACCGGCGCGCCGCGTTGGCCGCCATCGCCGGCGTCACGCCGATCGGTAGAAACGCCGACGCAAAGCGCATCGAGGAACTGCGCCGCGACGGGCTGGTCGCCTTCCCTGAGGACCTCAAAGTCGAGACCCGACTAGCCGACCGGTCACTACTGGCCGCCCGCAGCATCGAAGACCTCGTCGCCTGGTCCGGCGGCCTGTACGAACCGCCATCACAATTCAGGGACTGGTGACCATGACTAATGCCGTGCTCTCCCCCACCACCACAGGTCTCACCGACGAGGCCATTGCTGAGTCGGCCGTATACGCCCTCCGCGCCGAAGCCGACCTCACTCCGAAGCCCGGCCTGGTCGACCGGCGAGGAGCGGGCGCACACTCCGACATGGACCTGGCCATGCTGCACGGATCCGCTGAGGCCTTGCGCGACGCCTTCTTCGAATGTGCCTCGGCAGCAAGGCACCTCGATGTCGGTTCCGATCTGCGTGACGCCATCGGCGTGATCGGCCGCGCTGGGGAAGTCCAGATGCTGGAGGCCACCGGAGGGGTGAACACTCACCGCGGCGCGCTGTGGGCACTCGGTTTACTCAGTGCAGGAGCCGCGGCCGCCCCCGGCGACACCGCCGGAACCATTGACTTCGCTGCACAACTCGCGCGGACACCGGACCGCCGCGCCACCCCGGCGAGGACACACGGCGCCGAGGTCCGGTGTCGCTACGGGGCAACGGGCGCTGCCGGCGAAGCCCAGTCGGGATTTCCGCATGTACGGCTCTACGCCCTGCCGGCACTGCGGGCGGCCAGGTGCTCAGGCGCCGACGAAGAATCGGCGCGGCTGGCGACACTGCTGGCGTTGATGGCCCACCTCGACGACACCTGCGTGCTGCACCGCGGCGGACAGTCCGGGCTACGCGCGCTGCAGTCGGGGGCACGGTCTGTGCTGACCGCCGGCGGTGTCGACACACCGGAGGGCGGGCGTCGCTTTGCCGCGCTCGACGACCTGTGCCGCACGCGTCGACTTTCACCCGGCGGCAGCGGAGATCTGTTGTCGGCCACGATCTTTCTGGATGCGATGACTGAGAAGAGGTGCACACCGTGCAAACGCTGACCTACACATTCTCCGCCACGCAGCCCGCATCTCGCGCCGTGCACATCGGCGTCGTCGGCTCCGGGGACCTGGAGATCCTGCTCCAACCACCGGCCGACAGCGACCCCACCGACAGCGCCACCGTGCGCGTCCGTACCAGCGTCAACGGATTCGACACCGTATGGCGTGACGTCTTGACGCGGTTCTTCGCCCGTACCGCGCTGTCCGGACGCTGGGAACTCAACGACTTCGGCGCCACCCCTGGCGTGGTCACCCTGCGGCTACGGCAGGCCTATGAGTCCGCCATTGCAGAAGGGCACCCGTCATGACCGACACCGACCTGCTGGCCGGGCTCACGTGGCAGCAGCTGCTCGCGCGACGCAGTTTCCTCGAACTCGACGCCCTCGGCCGAGCTGCCGCGTTACTGGATCCCGGCACCCTGCGGGTGCTGGCCGGCCCCTTCGACAGGCTCGAATCTCCCTGGCTGGAACCCCAAGGCATCACCCCCCAAGCCGACGACGGCACCGTCATCGCCAGCGGCACCGTCGACGGCAGCCCCGTCGTCATCGCCGCCATCGAGCAAGGATTTCAAGGCGGTGGCACCGGTGAGGTGTCCGGCGCCAAGATCTCCCAGGCACTACTGCGAGCCGCCGCCGATTCGCGAGCAGGGACACCCACTGCGGCGGTCATCCTCTTCGAAACCGGCGGCGTCCGACTTCAGGAAGCCAATCTCGGGCTCAACGCCGTCGCCGAAATCTGCTCCGCGGTCCTCGATCTACGGCCCTACGCCCCGGTGATCGGGATCGTCGCCGGCACCGTCGGCTCCTTCGGCGGCATGAGCATCGCGGCGGGCCTGTGCACCCGGCTGATCGTCACACCCCAGGCGAGGATCGGCCTCGACGGTCCCGCCGTCATCGAACAGGAAGGCGGCATCGAAGAGTTCGACTCCCACGATCACGCCCTGATCTGGGCCATCGACGGCGGCGAACAACGCTATGCCACCGCACTGGCCGATGACCTGGTACCTGACGACGCCGACCTGCTGCGGGAGGCGCTCATCGCGGCCATCAAGGCAGGTATCACCGAGCCGGGACAACACCGCAGCCAACGCCTCGACGTGTTGGCTTCCCGCCTGGCGGCGCTCGACCCTGCTGACGCCCCCACGGCGGCCGACCTGCGCGCTCGGTGGGGCTCGGATTACGTTCCCCTCCCCGCTCCCAAGCACGCGGCTGCGGCTGACGTGCCCGCCGGACCTGTCACCCGCGGCCGCACCTGGCTGGACGCCCTCAGCGGAGACGCTGTGGTCGAGCAGGTCATCCCGTCGGTGGTGATGGCGACCACCGATACCGCCCGCTACCTAGCCGTCGTACCCGACCCCGCCAACCGGTTCTACCGGGCCCGGGAAGGTCAGGTCGGGCTGACGGAGTCGCTGGCGTTGGCTCAAGCAGTGCGCGGTCTCGTCGACGCTGACCGCGGCGAGGATCGTAAGCGGGCCATCATCGCCGTCGTAGACCTACCCAGCCAGGCTTACGGACGGTTCGAGGAGATGGGTGGCCTACATCAGGCGATGGCTGCCTCCGTCGACGCCTATCACGCGGCGCGCAACGCGGGACACCCGATCGTCGCGGTCGTCGTCGGCGCGGCGTTGTCCGGCGGGTTCCTTACCCACGGGCTGCAGGCCAACCAGATCCTCGCCCTCGACGATCCCGGTGTCGAAATCCACGCCATGCACAAAGCCGCCGCAGCGCGCATCACCCGGCGCACCGTTGACGAGCTCGACGAACTCGCCAAGACCATCGTGCCGTTGAGCTACCACGTCCAAGACTGGGCCAAACTCGGCTTCTGCGACGGGCTGCTGACGGTCGAAAGCCCCACGGCACCAACGTCAGCCGATATCGACAAGGTGAGCGCCGCAGTCGGCGACGCCATCGACCGCGCCCGCCACGGACCGCTGGACCTATCCACGCGGTTGGACTCCGACGCGGCCGTCGTGACCCGACACGCCTCACGGGCCGTTCGTGAACTGATAGGCAGGCAATGGAAGTCATGACATGGCGGCCACACGACCTCTTGCGGCTTAATCCCACTGCCGGCGACCTGCTGCCGCTCGACGCGCCCGCATGGGTTCGCAGTGTGCTGCAGAGGACGCCATGGGTGGTGGTGCGGCGCGCCGAGGCGCTTGACGGTGTCATCCCGGTCGGGATCCGCGGGACGGACCGCTCACAGCGCTACCCCTGGTGGGTGACGCCGGAGTGGGTGCGCCACCAGGTGACTCCGGAAGCACTCAGGATCGTCGACCCACTGGT
>JBEVHL010000455.1:0-6856 GCA_040511255.1 Mycobacterium sp.
AGGCCGAGTCCGGCTCCGCCGTGGAGTCCGGCTTCGAATCCGCCGCCGACTTCGGCGCCTGCGCCTGAGCCGCCGCCGCGTCCGCCGCCGAGACCCAACCCGGCCTGTCCACCGAGGCCGGCTTCGACTCCGCCGCCGACTTCGGCGCCCGCGCCGATGCCTGCGCCTGCGCCGCCGCCGAGTCCGCCGCCGAGGCCGAGTCCGGCTCCGCCGTGGAGTCCGGCTTCGAATCCGCCGCCAACTTCAGCACCGCCGCCAATGCCCAGGCCGCTACCCAGGCCCAGGCCGAGTCCGGCTCCGCCGCCGAGTCCGGCTTCGAACCCGCCGCCGAGCTCAGCGCCCGCGCCGATACCTGCGCCTCCGCCCAGGCCGGTTCCCAGCCCACCACCGAGACCGGTGCCCACACCCGCGCCGATTCCGAACCCGCCGTGGAGTTCGGCTTCGAAGCCACCGCCAACTTCGGCACCTGCGCCGAGACCAAGGCCGCTACCCAGGCCCAGGCCCAAACCTGCTTGGCCGCCGAGCGCGGCCTCGAAGCTGCCGCCAAGTTCGGCGCCCGCGCCGATACCCAGGCCGAGACCGTCGTTGGCGACGAAACCGTTGTTGGCGCCCTGGCCGACGAATCCGTCTGCCGGAACGCCCGCGTCGCGGCCCATCTCGATGGTGTTGTTGCTGAGCAACCCACCCAGAACGTCGGGCACGACGCTCGGTGACAGGAACTCGGCAACGGGAGAGACCAGGTTCGCCGCGTTGTCGATGATCGGCTCGGCAACCGGTGCGAACCCGAACTGGTTCGACACGGCCTGCTGCAGGCCGGAGATCGGGTTGGCACCACCGAGCAGCAGGCCGGGCACCGCGCTGGTGGCCACCGACTGCAGCACGTCCGGGCTGACATCGGACAGCCCGGCGGTCGCCAGCGCCATGTCGGGGTCGGCGACAAACTGCTGGGCAGCGGTTTCGTTGTTGAACAGATCGAGAATGAATTTCAGCACGGAGTCCATTGGAAGACCTTTCTCGTTGTCTCGAAAGAGCGCGTTGCCGGACGCATCCGGTCATGACAGCAACGCTATGGACCTCCGCCGCGCAGGAACACGGGGTCGTTGCCCGTCCTTGTCCCCGAGGGTCTGGGGTTTGCCCGGGAACCCGGTTAGGGGATTAGGGGATCACCAGGGGATCGCCAGCTCACTGCCAGTAAAGCCACAGGCCGCGTCGGGAGCCACCCCCGCGCACTGCTGCCCGTCAGAACCTCAAATGAATTGCTGACCACCGTCGATGTCGTAAGTGGCCCCGGTCAGGGCGGTGTTGCACATCAGATGCACAGCAAGCGCGGCCACATCCTGCGGACCGACCACCCGGCCGATCGGCAGCGTGGCTCGCAGTTCGTTGCGGCGTTCTTCGAGGCGGTCACCGAGCAGGGCGGCCGATAGTGGAGTGTCGACGAAGCCCGCCGCGATGAGGTTGACGCGGATCGGTGCCAGCTCCAGGGCCAGGGCAGCGGTGAACGGGGGCAGGGCAGCGGTAGCCGCCGAGACAATGCCAAGGCCATGGCCCACCCGTCGACCGCCGGTGCCGCCCATCAACACCAACGATCCGCCAGCCCGCATCTTGGGCGCGGCGTTGCGTGCGACGTCGAGGGCGAGCGCCGGATGGTCGCCGAGCGCCTGCTGCACCTGAGCTGTGTCCATTTCCAGTAGCGGCCGGTAGCTCGGGCCACCGGCTGTCACCAGCACGTGGTCGACCGGGCCCGGCACGTCAGCGAAAAACGACTGAAGAGCTTCGGCGTCGGTGGCGTCGAAGGCCGCGGTGTGCTGCACGCCGAGTTCCTGCGCCGCGGCGTCCAGCCGATCCGCACTGCGGCCCGTCAGGATGACGTCGGCACCTTCGGTCAGCGCACGTCGGGCTGTTTCCAGCCCGATGCCCGCGCTACCGCCGATCAGCACGACGGTCTGTCCGAGCAGCTCCGGTGGACGGCCGTGAACGGGAGTGTCTGCGTCGCTCATGATCCCTCCGAGGTGGGCGAAGGTGCTCGATCCTCACACCATAGTGGCGCGTCGGTAGCCTCGGAGGGCTCCACACGGGGCCAGGGCCGTGACGGAGGCGTCGCGGCTGTGCCACCTACTCGAGACGGGGATTGATGGGCACCGACGCTGGCCAACGTCGTCTGTTGCTTCGCGCCCGGGCCGCGGTGTTCTGCTTGTTCGCCGCGTTCGGGGTGGTGATCGCGACCTGGGCGGTGCACCTGCCGTCGGTGAAGCAAGCGACGGGTGTATCCACGTCGTTGCTCGGGACGATTTTGCTGATCCTCGGCGCGGGAGCGTTGGTGGGGATGCAGGTCAGCGGTCTGCTGGTCGACCGCTTCGGCAGCGCCCCGATCGCGGTACTCGGCGTGGGTGGGATGGCGGTTGCGTTTGTCCCGCCGCTGATGGCGTCCACCTTCGTCACCGCGGCGACGGGCGCGTTCGTTCTCGGGATCGCCACCGGAACAGCTGAAGTCGGGATGAATGCCGCCGCCGTTGATGTGGAGCGGGATTACGGCCGTCCGATCATGGCGGCCTTTCATGCGGTGTTCTCCATCGGCAACGTGGCAGGTGCCCTCATCGGGGCCGCGGCTTTCGCCCTCGGGGTCGGCATCCTGGCGACGGCTCTGACGGTCACCGTGATCGCCCTGCTGCTGGTCGGCGGGGCGGCTACCGTCCTGCTGCGGCGAGGGCGGGTCCAGCACAGCGAAGTGCCCGCGGCCGCTGAGCTGGCTCAGCAGGACGATCCGCCGCCGCAGCGCGGGCGGGTTGTGGTGTTGGGCGCCTTGGCATTTCTCCTGCTGCTGACCGAGGGCTCGGCGATGGATTGGAGCAGCCTGCACGCTCAGCAGCATCTCGGCGCCAGCCCGTCGTTGGGCGCCTTGGCACTGGGGTGTTTCGTCTCGGCGATGACACTAGGGCGCCTCGTCGTCGACCGACTTGTCGAACGGGTGGGACCGGTCTGGGTGGTCCGCTGGGGCGGGGCTGCCGCGGTGGTCGGGTTCGGGATCGTGATCGCGTCGCCGACGTTGGTGCTGGCGCTGGTGGGCTGGGCCATCCTCGGCCTCGGCTTGTGCGGTGGGGTACCTCAAGTGTTCACTGCCGCAGGCAATTTGCCCGGCGGTTCGGGCAAGGCGTTGTCCCGGGTGGTCGGCACCGGTTACGTCGCGATTCTGGCCGGACCTGGCGTGATCGGTTGGCTGGCGGACCTGCTGTCGCTGAACACCGCGCTGCTCCTGCCGCTGTGCGGTGTGCTGATCTGTGCCTGCGCGTCGAGTGCGGTGGCGCCGCGTACGGCCCACCCGATGGCGAAGGATTGATCGCGGTGGTAGACCTGCCTTCATGTGTGACGGCTGCAGCACGCACGCCGAGGTGGCCGCGTCGGTACCGCGGTCGGCTCCAGGCGAGGCGGCAGATCCCATCGTCCTGGAACCCGTTGACGAGATCGTCGTCACGACACTGGTGGACAACAGCTACGACGCGCTGATGGGCGGCACCGACATGGTGCGACGCGCGCCCATCGCGCGAATGCCCGCAGTGTCCGCCCCGCAGTTCACCGAGGGCCGAACCTCCGCCGGGATGATCGCGGAACACGGCTTCTCCGCCCTGGTGACCACCCGCCGGGGAACGACGACGCATACGGTGCTGTTCGACACCGGCGTCTCACCGGACGGGATGGCGACCAACGTCGAACGATTGGGCATCGCCGTCGGTGACATCGAGGTGGTGGTGCTCAGCCACGGCCATTTCGATCACGCCGGAGGGTTTCCCGGGCTGGCCCGCCTTCGGGGCCGCAGTGGGCTGCCGCTGATCGTGCACCCGCTGGTCTGGAGCCGGCGTCGTATCGCATTCCCTGACCAAACACATTGGGACATGCCGACTTTGAACCGCGCAGCGCTGGAAGCCGAGGGTCTTGCCGTCATCGAACGCAGGCAGCCTTCGCTACTCCTGGACGGGTCGGTGTTGATCACCGGCGAGGTCGACCGCACCACCGACTTCGAGCACGGTATGCCCAACCACGATGCCTGGCACGACGGGCGCTGGGAGCCCGACCCACTGATACTCGACGAACAGGCGTTGGTGGTGCATGTGCGCGACCGCGGCCTGGTGGTGCTCACCGGGTGCGGGCATGCCGGTGCGGTGAACATCGCCCGACACGCGATGCGGCTGACCGGTGTACCTCGGATTCACGCTCTGCTCGGCGGTTTTCACCTCACCGGCCCGGCGTTCGAACCGGTCATCGAACCCACCGTGGCGGCCTTCGTCGAGATGGCGCCCGATCTGCTGGTGCCCGCGCACTGCACCGGCTGGAAAGCTCAGCACCGGTTCGCCGCGGCGCTGCCCACCGCGTTCGTGCCGAATGCCGTCGGTACGTCCTTCCGGCTGACGGCGGCGTAGCCGCCATCGTGACACCAGGCGGCGAGCGATGGCCGGTGATCGTCGCCGCGGTGCTGACCTTCGGGACGGGTGCACTCGACGTCCTCACCCTCATGCATCTGGGCGGGGTGTTCGCCAGCGTGATGACCGGAAATCTGGCGCTCATGGGTTTGGGGGTGGCGCGCACCGACGGCTCGGCGCTGATCCACACCGCGGTGGCGGTCCTGAGCTACGTCATCGGCGTCGCGGTGGGCAGTCGGATCACCGGCGTCCGCCAGGCTGACCATCCGGCGTGGCCACCGCGGGTGACGGTCGCTCTGGGTGTGCAGTTCATTGTGTTGTGCGCCTTGGCGGTTGGCTGGGTGGTGACGGGTGCGAATCCTGCCGGCGGTGTCCAGATCGCGCTGCTTGCGGCGGCAGCGGGCGGTATGGGGATGCAGAGCGCCGCGATGCGTGGGCTGGGTGCAGCCGTGGCCACGACCTATCTCACCGGCACGTTGACCTCCCTGATCGAGGGCTGGATGGGAGCGCCCAAGCGACGCAGTGATTCGGCGGGCGTTGCCTCGTTGGTGGCGGCCGTCGTCGGTGCGGCGTGCGGCGGCCTACTACTGCTCACCGCCCCCGTCGTGACACCG
The DNA here is from genome assembly GCA_040511255.1 of Mycobacterium sp. Taxonomy (GTDB): domain Bacteria; phylum Actinomycetota; class Actinomycetes; order Mycobacteriales; family Mycobacteriaceae; genus Mycobacterium. The sequence continues at coordinate 5,030 of JBEVHL010000455.1, forward strand.
ATGCTGACCTTGGTGCCGCTGGCCGCGGTCCTCGCGGTGGCGGTCTATCGCCGTCGCAGTGCACCCTGATTTGGTCAGGCGAGCATGCCGAGGAGTTGGTTGAAGCACTCCGTCATCGAGGGGTGGGTGTAGATCTCGTCTCGGAGATCGGTGGCGGTGATCCCGTGCCGCATGGCCAGCGCAACGATGTTGATGACTTCATGCGAGTCGTAACTCAGCAGGGTGGCGCCGAGGATCAAATCTGTCTCCGCGTCCACCACGACCTTCATCATCCCTTCGGTCTCAGCCACGATGCGGGCGCGCGCGACGGTGGCCAGCTTGGCAACGGGGCTCGACGCCACCTTGATCCGCATCCCGGCGTCGCGGGCCTCACGTTCGGTCAGCCCCACCCGAGCCAATGGCGGCGTGATGAACAGCGTGTTCGGCACGGCGACGCGGCGGGTGGTGCTACGCGGCTGCGGCGCATCGATCAGTTGGTCGAGAACGACGCGGTAATCGTCCAGGGAGATGTAGGTGAACTGCGGTCCACCGTTGACATCGCCGATGGCGAACACGTGCGGTTGATTGGTACGCAGGTATTCGTCGACGACGATCGACCCGTCGGCGGCGGTGTGCACACCCGCTGCCTGCAGATTCAGCTCAGCGGTGACCGGGCTGCGGCCCATCGCCACCAGCACGGTATCCGCCGGGGCGTCGAACTCTTCACCGCCCGCCCGGTAGCGGACCGTGGCGCCTCCTTCGTCACCGGTCTGCACCTCGGTGATGTCGGCGCCTGCGACGAGGTGAATTCCCTTGTCGGACAGGATGTCGCGCACGTTCGACGCGACGTCGTCGTCCTCGCGCCGCAGGATGCGCGGTCCTCGATCCAGCACGGTGACCTGTGAGCCGTAGCTGGCGAACATGGCGGCGAACTCCAGGCCGATGTACCCGCCGCCGAGCACGACCAGACGTGTGGGCAGGTCACGTTGCGACAGCAGCTGCGTGCTGCTCACCGCGACCGGGCATTCGGCCAGCCCGGGGATCGGTGGGATGACGGGCTCGGACCCCGTACTGACCACGACGAAGCGCGCGGCGACGGAGATGACGTCGTCGTCGGTGGTCACCTCGACGGTATTGGCGTCGACGAACCGCGCTCGCCCGGTGAGCACCGTCGCCGTGGCGATGGGGTCGAACGACGCCAGGTTGACCGCTCGCAGTCCGGCCGTCAGGTGTGCGGTGGTTTCTACTGCCGCGGTATAGGCCTGCGGGGTGACATGGTCGCCGCTGAGGCGTTCACCTTGGTAGACCATCGATTTCGTCGGCACGCAACCGGTGTTGATACAGGTGCCGCCGTACATGGCCGATGATCGTTCGACCAGGGCGACGCGCCAGCCCCGCTTGCCCATATCGGCTGCGAGTGTCTTGCCGCCCTTGCCGAAGCCAAGGACAACCAGGTCCACGTCGAGTTGTGTCATGGGCGCCTCCCGGGTCGCAATCTCCAGTCGGCACCATAGCCGTCGACGAGCGTCCCGTCCCGATCGGGGAAAATACAAGCAGCCCCGCCGTTTCCGGCGGGGCTGCTGTACTTCTTCTGCTAGGGAGAAGTCGGGTCGAGCAGGTGATGCAAGGTCAGTTCATGTTCCAGGGCTCGCCGTAGGTGGTGACGCTGTCACCGGAGCCGCTGATCAGCCGAGCGAAGGGCCGCAGCAGCACGCCACCGGCAGCGCCGGTCACGGTGCCGTGAGCGTTGGAGACGGCGACGGCACCGTTGGGGCCGGAGACGTCCACGGAGAACGTCGCGACTTCCTGGATGCCGGGGCCGTTGCCCAGGTCAGCGGAGATCGAGAC
>JBEVHL010000456.1:0-7331 GCA_040511255.1 Mycobacterium sp.
GCCGACTTTCATCCCGGACATCCGGACGTCGTTGCCGACGGTGAGCCCGCCCGCCTCGGCGAACAGCGCGTGGTAGCGGATCGACGTCGCCCAGGAGATAAGCTTCTCCGGCTGCAATCCGACCGTGATGACCAGCACGATCAGCACGAGGCCGATGATGCCCGGCCGAATGAGGGTGGAGCCACGGTATTTGAGCATCAGCGGAAGGCACACCTGCCCGTCGTCTGCGAGATCCACGGAATGACGACGGTGCGACCCTCCAGGTCGCTCACCCGGATCGACAGGTCACAGATGTAGTAGTTGAGCCAGCTGCCGTACGCCCCGAGCCGCACCAGCTTGCGGTAGTTGTTCGGTGCCTTCTGCAGGGCGACGTCGAGCTGACTCTGGTTTTTCTCCAGAATCGGTGCCAATCGGTTCAGCTGATCCACCGTGCCCGCCAGTGGCGATCGCGCACTGCTCAGTAGGTCGGCGATCGACGCGGTGCCAGTGCTCAGCGACGTGATGGCGGTGCCGATGGGATCGCGGTCCTTGGCCAGGCCGGTGATCAGCTGCTCGAACCGGTCGATGGTGGTGGAGAACTGGTCGCCGTCCTTGGCGAGCAACCCCACCACGGTGTTCAAGTTGTCGATCAACTGCTGGATGACCTGATTGTTGTCGGCCAGCTCGGTGGTGAACGTCGCCGTCTTCGACAGCAGCGAGTCCAGGGTGCCGCCCTGGCCCTGAAACACCTGCAGCAGTGAGGCACTCAGCGCGTTGACGTCTTGCGGGTTGAGTCCGGAGATCACCGGCTTCAGGCCGCCCAGCAACAGGTCGAGGTCCAGCGCGGGGGTGGTGCGCTCGAGAGGGATCTGGGAGCCGGCGGCCATCAGCCGTGTCGACCCGGGACCGTCGGCCAGTTCCAGGAACCGGTCCCCGACCAGGTTGAGGTACCGCACCGCCGCTTTGCTTCCCGTGGTGAGGACGACGTTGCGGTCGGCGTCGAAGTCCACTTGGACCGTGCCGTCGGAGCGCATGGCCAGATGGTTCACGGTCCCCACCCGCAACCCACCGGCCCGCACCGAATCACCGGATTTGAGACCGGACACATCGGTGAACACCGCGGAGTACGAATTCGTCGTACCCGTCCGGAACTGCCCGAAGATCGCAAACAGCAACGCGGTGAGCAGCACCATCACCACCGCGAATGCGCCGAACTTGACGATCGCCGGCCGCGCCCCGGTCATCCGGGCTGACCGATCTGGGCGGTGTTGCGCGGTGGCCCGTCCAGCGGACCGAACAACGCCTGCTTGAGTGCATCGGAATTGAGCAGGATGCCCTCGTTGCCGTACTGCGCCGGGTTGCTGCCCTGGTCGCTGACGACGTACGGCGGCAGGTCCAGGTACGGCAGGTCCGACACCTTGGTGCACTGCGGGCCGCCCTTGGCCGCCACCTTCGGCAGGTTGCCCGGGTACCGGTACCGCTCGACGCCCAGCTCGAACCCGGTGGAGATCACCACACCCGGGCGGTTCAGCGGCGCCCCGGACGCGAGCTTGTTCATTGCCTGCAGACCGCAGGTCAGTGCCTCGTTGTACCGGTTGGTCAGGTCGAGTGTGGGGACCAGCAGGTGCAGGACGTCGGTCAGCGGGGACAGGTTGGTGCCCACCACGTCGTTGCCGATATCGGCCAGGCCGATGCTGCTGACCAGCAGCGCGTCCAGGCTGTCCTGCTTATCGACGATGGTCCTGCTGAGCTGGGTAGCGCTGTCTGCGCTGCTCAGCAGGTCCGGCGCGGCATCGGCGTACGCGTTGAGCACCGTGGGCGCGGCCTCAAGATCGTGATTCAGGTTGTCCAGGCTGGGATTGAGCTTGGCCAGCATCTTGTCGAGGTCGGACAGCGTCTGACCGAACTTCTCGCCGCGACCGTCCACCGCGGCGGAGATCGCACCCAGGGTCTCGTTGAGCTTCTGGGGCTGGATCTTCGAGAACACGGTGGTCAGTTGCCCGAAGATGGTGTTCCACTCCACGGTGACGTGTTCGGCGTCCAGGACCTGCCCGGGCTTGAGGGTTTGCGGCGACGGATCCGCCGGTGGCACCAGGTCCACGGACTTGGCCCCGAACACCGTGGCGGAGGCGATGTTGACGTGAACGTTGGCCGGGATCTGCGACAGCTCCGCCGGATCCATCTCGAGGTGGATGACGGCCTGGCCGTCCGGTTGCGTCTCGATGGATGCGACCCTGCCCACCGGTACGCCCAGCAACTTCACCTTCGCGTCGGGATTCATCACCAGGCCGGCACGTTGGGACAAAACCGTCAGCGGGACGGATTCGGTGAAGCCACCGCGAAACATGCCCACGGCGAACGCCACGACGGCGGCGATGACGACAACGGTGGCCAACCCGCACAGGGCGCGCACCGAGGCGGGCGTCAACGGGCCTCCTGCTGCTCGACGGAAGCACGATGATGACAGACGGAATTACAAATTACGTGAGATTTGTAAATCTGTTGCCGCCTGCTGCGAAGACGTCCGTTAGACGGCGGAGGCATCGGTTTGCGCGCGCGACATACGTCGGGCATATGCCCTCCTTGCTGGCCAAACGCGCGCTGAGCGATATGTGATCACGGACTGTTTACCTTACGGTAATCATTTCCGCAAGGGCCTTTTGTCGCGGGGCCGCGAGGGCGTCCGAGACGGTTAGTACCAAATCTGTCAACGTGTTTCGCACATCAACCCGGAGAGTATCTGAGCATGATTCCCGCCGGAAAACTACGTTTTCCCGATTCGTCCGGACAATATCTGAACCTGGGCCGATTCGGGGCCCGGTTCAGCGATTACACAGGTTCGGACTGCAGCTCGCGGATCGCCGTCCGCAGACCCCGGCGCCGCCCGGTTTCCGGATTGATGCCGAACGTCTCCCTGGCGCCGGCCCTGATCCGGAACTTCAGTTCGGAGTTCGTCTCCGGCGCATCGTCAGAGGACGCCTGGAGAAACCTGTTCGGCAGCGCCAGCTTGGCGATGGTCATGAACGACTGCAGGTATTGCCTACCGAGCGATCCGGTGGTGTAGGGCAGGTCGTATTTGTCGCAGAGCGCGCGCACCCGTTCCGCAATCTCTGCGTAGCGATTACTGGGCAGGTCGGGGAAAAGGTGATGTTCGATCTGGTAGCAGAGGTTGCCACTCATGAAGGCCATCAACGGGCCGGCGTGGAAGTTGGCCGAACCGAGCATCTGGCGCAGATACCACTCGGCGTGGGTTTCGTTCTCGAACTCTTCGCGGGTGAATTTCTCCGCACCGTCGGGAAAGTGGCCGCAGAAGATCACCATGTAGGACCAGTAGTTGCGGATCAGGTTGGCGACGATGTTGGCCCGCAGCGTGTGCTTCCAATTCGGCCCGGACAGTGCCGGGAAGACCAGGTAGTCCTTGCCGACCTGCTTTCCGACCTTCTTGCCGATCACCCGCAGATCTTTGCGGACCTCGGCCATCGACTTCTCGCCCCTGCGCCACTTCGTGGTCTCCACGCCGTGCAGCGCGACGCCCCACTCGAACAGCGTGCCGAGCAGCAGGTTGTAGATCGGGTTGCCGATCATCCACTTCTCCCACCGCTGGTCGCGGGTGAGGCGCATGATGCCGTAGCCGATATCGTCATCCAGCCCAACGACATTGGTGTATTTGTGGTGGACGAAGTTGTGTGACTTCTTCCAGTGCACGCTGGGCGACGTGGTGTCCCATTCCCATTCGGTGGAATGGATTTCCGGGTCGTTCATCCAGTCCCACTGACCGTGGGTGATGTTATGGCCGAGCTCCATGTTCTCGATGATCTTGGCCGTCGCCAGCATGCCGGTCCCGACCACCCGCGCCACCTTGTTGCCACTGGCGAACAACGCAATTCGGCCACCTGCGGCCAGCGCTCGCTGCAGCTGAATGGCCCGGCGGATGTAGCGGGCGTCGCGCTCGCCGCGCGATTCCTCGATGTCGGTTCTGATCGCGTCCAGTTCACGGGCCAGTTCGTCGACGTCCTCGGCCGTGAGGTGGGCGTATTCCTTGAGATCGGTGATCGCCATGAAAGTCTCCTAGATGTTGATGGTGCAGTCGCCGGATGCCGCTGAGATACAGGTCTGGATGCGATCGCCCGCACCGTGTTCGGTGCCGGACCGGAAGTCACGGACGTGGCCGGATTCCAAAGGCAGAACGCAGCTTTGGCAGATCCCCATTCGGCAACCGAACGGCATCTGAATGCCCGCCTGTTCGCCGGCTTCCAGCAGCGACGTGGCGCCGTCGGCGTCGACGGTCTTGTCGGAGTTCGCGAAGGTGACGGTGCCACCCTCACCGCCCTTGTCGGTGCGGGCGATGACGAAGCGTTCCATGTGCAGGCTGTCCGCCAGGTCGGCCTCGGTCCACCTGGACTCGATGGCGTCGAGCATCGCCGGTGGGCCGCACGCCCACGTCGGGCGCTCTTTCCAGTCCGGCACGATGCCGTCGAGGTCGGTCACGAAATCGAGATGGCCGGTGTCGTTCGTCAACTGCAGATGCAGCGAGTAGCCGTCCTGCTCGCTGTCGAGGTCGCGCAGCTCGTCGTGAAAGATCACGTCGGCGGTCGACGGGGCCGAATGGATGTGCACGATATCCGGGCGGTGGCCGCGTTGCCGCAGCGAGCGCAGCATCGCCATGACGGGGGTGATTCCGCTGCCGGCCGTCACCAGCAACAGGCGTGCCGGCGGCGGGTTGGGCAGCGCGAAATCCCCCTTGGGCGCAGCGAGGCGCACGATCGTGCCGGCCTGGACGCCGTTGACCAGGTGCGTGGACAAGAATCCTTCCGGCGTCGCCTTCACGGTGATGGAGATCAGCTTCTTGTCCTGCCGCGGGATCGAGGTCAACGAATACGACCGCCAGTGCCACCGGCCGTCGATGCGCAGTCCGATTCCCACGTACTGGCCGGGCAGGTAGTCGCCGGTGAAACCCCAGCCGGGTTTGATCGTGACGGTGGCGGTGTCCTCGGTCTCCTTGGTGACGTCGACGACCTCGCCCCGCAGTTCACGGGCGGACCACAGCGGGTTGAGCAGTTTCAGGTAGTCGTCCGGCAGCAGCGGGGTGGTGGCCCTGGCCGCCAGCCCACGCAGCAGGTTGATCTTCGGCGATGCCGCGGTCTCGACGTCCTTGGCCGGAGCAGCGCTCCAGCGCGACAGATTTCGGATCTTGGACTTCATCTCGGCTCCGTTCGCACTGATCTTCAGTGAACAGCTGTGCACTGACTACCCGGGTGGCGCGGAGGGCCAAACATCGCTCACTCGCGACTGTGAACGTCACGACGTTTCAGCGCGTCAGGCGTCGTGAGGTTCACAGTGGAGAATGCAGGGGTGGCCACCAGCGAGCAGCGCGACGGAGTCGACCTGACCAATCTGGACCAGGCGTTGGGTCCGGACGCCGGAGCCACCAAACGGGACCTGGTCGACTACCTGGATGCGGTGGCCGACCGCATCCTGCCGGGACTGGCGGGTCGGCCGCTGACTGTGCTGCGGGTGCTGCGCGGGCGGGCGCCCTTCATGCAGAAGAACGTGCCCAAGTACACCCCGGACTGGGTGAAGACGGTGCCGATCTGGGCCGAAGCTTCACATCGCGAGGTGCACTACGCACTCTGTGACGATCGGCGGACGCTGCTGTGGTTGGCCAACCAGCGCGCCATCGAATACCACCCCACGCTCGGTCTGGCCGATGACATCTACCGGCCCACCCACCTGATTCTCGACCTGGACCCGCCGGGCGACGATGACTTCCCCGCCGTGGTGGCCGTCGCGCACCTGGTGCACCAGGCCCTGACCGACTCCGGTCTCGAAGGTGCCGTGAAGACCAGCGGCGCGAAGGGCGTGCATGTCTTCGTCCCCATCGACGCACACGCGCCGGTCGACGACGTCGCGGCGGCCACCCGCGCCCTGGCCGCCCGGGCCGAGGCGATCAACCCCGACCTGGCCACCACCGCCTTCATCGTCGACGACCGGGCCGGGAAGGTCTTCGTGGACTCCACCCGTGCCGGCGGCGCCACCGTCGCCGCGGCCTACAGTCCGCGGTTCCGCCCGGGCACGCCGGTGTCGTTCCCGGTGTCCTGGTCTGACCTGGACCGGGTGTCCCCCGCCGAGTTCACCGTGCGGACCGCGCTGGCGGCGCTGGCCGATCGCGACCCGTGGGCGGAGTCGATGCCCGCCCCGCAGCGCCTGCCCGACGACCTGATCGAGCAGGGCCGTGCCATCCCGGTCGCCCGGGTGGCGGCCATGCACGAGGGCAAGCGCCGGGCCCGGGCCAAACGGGCCGAAAGCGACTAACGGTCCAGTTCGGCCGCGATCAGTGGACCCAGTCGCTCCAGGGTGTCCGAGTCCATCAATTCCGAATGACGGCAGTCCAATTCGACGATGGTGCACCGCCCGCCGAGATGGTCGCGCCAGCCCTGCGACGCGACACCGGCCAGATCCATCTCCAGAATCGTCGCGTCCACGAAGAACACGTCACCGTCATACCGGCCGTAGTCGGCGTCGGTGGTGAAGCGCTCTGCCGAGATGTAGTTCTCGATGACCAGGGCGATCTGGGTGTCGTCGAGGATGGCGATCGCATCGCCACTGGTGCGCACCAGGGCGACGGCCTCGTCGACGGTCACCCTGGCATCGGGCTCCACCGGGAAGCCCATCTCCCGCAGCAGCCCGCCGAGTACCGCGGCGGAATCGAACTCCTGCTGCTCGACCACATCAGTGCGCGCATCGAGCATCCCGACGAAGCTGACGTCCCGGCCGCGTCGGGTGAGTTCCTGCGCCACCAGCAGCGCCACGGATCCGCCGAACGACCAGCCGAGCAGGCGGACCGGGCCGGTCGGTGCCACCTCGGCCACGGTGTCGGCGTAGCCGGCGGCCAGGTCGGCGATGGTCTCCGGCAGCGGATGGCCGGAGAACAGCGGCGACTGCAGACCGTAGAGCGGAATTTGTTCGGGCAGATAGCGTTTCAGCCCGGCAAACTGCCAGCTCAACCCGCTGGCCGGATGCACACAGAACAGCGGCGCCCCGGTGCCCGTCGTCCGCAACGGCAGGACCGGCGCCAGACTGTCCGCCTTGTCCGCGCCGGACGTCAGCCGAGCGGCCACCTCGGCCACCGTCGGGGCCATCATCAACGTGGCCACCGGGACATCGACCCCGAGCTCACGACGGATGGCCGCCGCGAGCCGGACCAGCAGCAGCGAATGCCCGCCCAGAGCGAAGAAGTCGTCGTCGATGCCGGTGACATCGACGCCGAGCACCTCGGAGAACAGCCGGCAGAGTTGTTGATGCGCAGCGGTTTCCGCGGGGCGACCGGTGCCCGCAGTGATCTGCGGGTCCGG
>JBEVHL010000457.1:0-12685 GCA_040511255.1 Mycobacterium sp.
TCGAGCGCATGGGTCTGCTGGCTGAGATGCAGGACCGGGCGTTGGCTCAGCGTGGTGTCGCCTGGGTGCGCGCCGACGGCAGCCGTCGCGCCGAGATGCCGGTCGAGGCATTCGACGGCAACGGCATGGTGTCCAAACTGGAAATCCTGCGGGGCGATCTCGCCGAGGTGTTGTACGCGGCGACCAGGGACCGGGTGGACTACCGGTTCGGCACCCGCATCTCAGAGCTTTCGGTGCACGACGACGGGGTGGAGGCAACACTGACGGACGCCTCCACGGTGCACGCCGACCTGGTGGTGGGCGCCGACGGACCGCATTCGGTGGTGCGCCGCCTGGTGTTCGGCCCCGAGGAGAACTACCTCACACCTCTCGGCGGCTATCACGCCTGGTTCACCGCCCCGGACACCGTGGGCCTGGACGGCTGGTATCTGATGTACCAGGCGCCGGGCGGGCTCAACGTGTCGATGCGCCCGTCGCACGATGCGTCGATCAGCAAGGCCGGCTTGGCTTTTCGGTCCGAACCCATCGCCTACGACCGCCGCGACCTTGCCACGCAGCGACAGTTGCTGGTCGACCGGCTGGCCGGCGCGGGCTGGCAGGCCGATGCGCTGTTGACCGCCGCGCAGCAGGCGGACGACTTCTATTTCGACGCGTTCGCGCAGGTGCACATGGACAGCTGGTCGCGCGGCCGGGTGACTCTCGTCGGCGACGCCGGCTATTGCGCATCGCCGTTGTCGGGCATGGGCACCAGCCTGGCCCTGGTCGGCAGCTATCTACTGGCCGGCGAACTCGGTCCCGCGCCGCAGTCGTTGACCAGCGGGCACGTCGACCGTGCGCTGGCCTCCTACGGCTCCCTGCTGCGGCCCTACGTCGACAAGTGCCAGGATCTGCCTGCGGGGCTGGACGGGTACGCGCCGATGAAGAGCAGCGATATCGCGATCACCGCGATGGTGATGAAGTACATGCAACGCTGGCCGTTTCGCAGCTACGCCGCGAAGAAGTGGTTCACCACCGCGGATTCGATTGAGCTGCCGGACTATCCGCCTGTCAACTGAGCTGTCAGTGTCAGCGGGGCATGTCGGGCTGCGTGATCGAACGCGGCGAAAGTTCAAGTGACCGAACGTGTTCGGCGATCGCGCCCACATTCGTGGTCCACACGTCGTCGTGGTCGAGCACGTAGCGCATCAAGTCATCGAGCTCAGCGGCGCGCGAAGGTCTCCCGGTCAGAAACGGATGGTTGGTCAGCACCCAACACCCGCCGACCTTTCGCAGGCCGTCGAACTCCAGCTGCCACAGTTCGCGTGCTTTCCGCGGACTCTCGATCAACCCGCTTCCGGAGATATCGGGCAGATAGCAGTACTGCTCCCAGTCGTCGAGCGCCCACTGAATCGGGATCTCGACCAAAGACTCCTCGGCGCCCGGGGTGATCGCCAGCTCGTAGGGATGATCGGAGTCCATCAGGCTTGAGTCGTAGAGGAAGCCGCGTTCGGCCAGCAGTGCCGGGGTGCGCCACGACAGGTCCCACATCGGTGCGCGGTAGCCCGTGGGTCGCACTCCTGCGACCTCGGCCAACGCGGCAAGGCCCCGGTCGAGGACGTCGATCTCCTGCTCGAGGGTCAGCTTGGTGGGCTGTTCGTGCAGGTAGCCATGGTGGGCAATCTCGTGACCTGCAGCGACGATGCTGCGAATCGCCTCGGGATAACGGTCGGCGGTGTGGCCGGGCACGAAGAACGTCGAGGAGATCTGGTGGCGCTCCAACAGCTCCAGGATCCGAGGGATGCCGACCAGTGGGCCGTAGGCCTGGTGGCTCATCACGCTCATCCGAGCGCCGACTGTGTCGTCGCCCCACAACACAGCCGATTCGGCGTCTACATCGAAGGTGAACGCGGCGGCTGCGGTCTTCCCGGCGGGCCAACGGATTTGATCCATCAGCCGACCATAAGCGAGATCAGCTCGTAGGCCAGGTTGGCGCCGGCGACCGCGGTGATCTCGGCCTGGTCATACGCCGGTGCCACTTCGACGACGTCAGCGCCGACGATGTTGAGCCCGCGCATCGCCCGCAGCACCGCCACCAGCTCGCGACTGGTCATCCCGCCGATCTCTGGTGTCCCGGTGCCTGGCGCGAACGCCGGATCCAGCACGTCGACGTCGATGGAGACATACACCGGATGCCGGCCCACCCGAGCGAGCACGCGGTCCACCACGCCGGCTATCCCGATCCGGTCGATGTCGCGGCAATGGACCACGGTGAAGCCGAGTTCGGCGTCTTCGAGAAGATCTGCTCTGTCATAGAGCGACCCGCGGATACCCACGTGCGCGGAGTGGTCTTTGACCAACAGCCCTTGCTCGGCAGCCCGCCGAAAGGGTGTGCCGTGCGTGCACGGCGCGCCGAAGTAGGTGTTCCAGGTGTCCAGGTGGGCGTCAAAGTGCACCAACGCCACCGGGCCGTGCACGTCGTTGACGGCTTGCAGTGCGGGCAGCGCGATGGTGTGGTCGCCGCCGAGCAGAACCACCCGCTGCTCGGGCCGGGTGATCAGTCCCAGGATGCCCGCGCGGATCTCGTCGACGGCTGCGTCGATGTTGAACGGATTGGCGGCGATATCGCCGGCGTCGACCACCTGCGCAACCGCGAACGGAGCCACCTCCAGGGCCGGGTGGTACGGCTTCAGCAGCCGCGATGCCTGCCTGATCGCCGCGGGACCGAACCGGGCGCCCGGCCGGTAGGTCACGCCGCTGTCGAAAGGCACACCCACCACGGCGATGTCGTAGTCGTCCACTTCGTGGCGTTGCGGTAACCGGGCGAACGTTCCGATACCCGCGTACCGCGGGACCGCCTGCGCATCGACCTGCCCCAGGACACCATTATCCGACTGTACGTACTGCACGTGTTCTCCTGTCGTCATGCTCTGGTCCGCGTCGAACCGCCGTTGCACGAGATAACTTGCCCCACAACTGCTTCCAGGTCGAAGTCGGCCAACAACTCGACCGCAGCAGCCACCTCATCGGGAGAACCGATCCGGCCCAACGGGATCGACGATGCGTAAACGTCGTGCATCGCTGCCAGTTCGACGCCGGCGGCAGCAGCGTCCACGTGGAGCTGCGGGGTGTCGGTGACCCCGGGCGCGACGGCGTTGACGATGATGTGTTCGAGAGCCATTTCGCGTCCCAGCGTCTTGACCAACGAGATCAGCCCGGCCTTGGCCGCGGCGTAGGCAGTGGCCTCCGGCCACCCGGTGACCCCCCACTCGCTGGTGATCACCACGATCCGGCCGGCCCCCGCGGCGCGCATGTACGGCAGCACGGACTGGATGAGGAAGAGCGTGCCGCCCAAGTTGGTGTCGACCACTTTCCACCAGTCGCTGTCGTCGTGATCGAGTAGCGCAGCCATGGTCATGTAGGCGTGATTGGCCACCAGGATGTCCAGGCCACCTGCCATCCGCACCACATCCGAGGCGATCCGGGCACATTCGCCCGGGTCTGAGACATCGCCAGGAGCGCTGAGCCCGCCGATCTCGCCGGCCAGCGCGGTCAGCTCGGCGCTGTCGCGAATATCGTTGACCGCCACTGTTGCTCCCGCGGCCGCGAGCCGCCGGGCGTGCGCAGCGCCCATCCCCTGTGCGGCGCCGCTGACCAGAGCTACCCGGCCGGTCAGATCGACACTCATATGACGGCTCCCGAGTTGACGTTGACGACGTCGCCGACGCTGAAGGTGGCATCGCAGATCAGATAGTCGACACAACGCGCAACTTCGCGCGGGGTGGCGAGCCGTCGCAGTGGCAACGTCATCAGATAATCGGTTGCCCGCCAGGGTGAATCGGCAGCCAGCAGCGGCGTGTCGGTCGGCCCGGGCGCCACGCAATTCACCCGGACGCCCCGTCCGGCCACTTCGGCAGCCAGGCTGCGGACAAACCCCAGAATCGCCCCTTTGGCCGCCGCGTAGTGTGCGTCACCGTCGCCACCACCGACGGCCAGTTCGCTGGCCACCGCGACCAGCGCGCCGCGCCGCTCGATCAGATCGGGCAGCGTCGCCCGCGCTACATTCACCAGGCCGCCCAGGTGGACGCGCAGCATCCGTTGCCACGCCGCGGCGCTGATGTCCGCAACGGGCGCCATCTCGTAATAGCCCGCAGAGGTCACCACCGCGCTGATGGGCCCGAGCTGGTGGCGAATCTCCGCTACCGCGCCGTGCACCGCTGCGGCATCGGAAACATCAACGGCCACAGAGTGTTCGGCGTCAGGAACGGGACCGTGCAGGTCGAGGCAGCCGACGGTGAACCCCCGCCTGGTCAGTGCTGCCACGACGGCGGCGCCGATCCCGCTCGCGCCACCGGTGACCAGAGCTACCGGCAGCTCATTCACCGGTCGCCGCCCGATCGTCGGCGAGTCCGTCGGCCCGTTCGTCGGCGGCTTCGACATCGTCGATCACCGCCGTACCCACGATGCGGCTTCGCACGCTCGCCAGGACCACGGCGCCGACCACCCCCAGCACGACGACCCCGATCCACACTGACCAGTCCAGGTAGCGCTCGTCGAAAGCCGGTCGCGGCCAAGCGATATTGACGAACTGCAGCACCGCCCACACCGCAGCCACCACCGCCACGGGCAGCGTCGCGCGGCCCAGGGAGAACTTGGCGGGCCGCCAGGCGCCGCGCATCAGTGCCACCAGGAACCCGATCAACGGGAACAGGAATGCCAGGTAGAAACCACCGGCGGTGAAGTTGACCATCAGCGAATAGACATCGCCGGCGACGATGCTGAGCAGGAACAGAGCCGCACCGATCACGGTGGTGACCAGGATCGCCATCACGGGGATCCGAGCCTGCCCACGCAACTGGACCAGGGCACCGGCGCCGGGCAGCGCACCGTCCCTGGCGTAGGCCCAGATGACACGCGATGCCGAGGTCTGCAGGGCCAGGAAGCTGGCCAGAAAGCCGATGACGAACAGCACCTCGACGGGTTTGGCCACACCGGCACCCAGCGCTGCGGTCAAGGTGTCGTAGACGGGGTCGGCGACTGTCCCGTCCGCCACTGCGCTCAGATCGGGGATCGCCAGGATGATGGCCAGAGCGGAGTAGGCCACCACCAGGGCGATGAAGACCAGCGAGAAGATGACAGCCTTGGGCAGGTCGCGACGCGGTTCGTGCACCTCTTCGGCGATGGAACCGGCACTCTCGAAGCCGACGAACGACCAGCCGATGAAGGCGACCGCCAACATGAAGGGACCCGTCAGATACGCCAGGGTGTCCACATCCGGGCCGCCTCCCTGGAACAGCACCGACAGCGAGTTGTGCCGGTGCAAGAGCAACAGCCAGGTGCCCAGCCCCACCGAACCGATCACCTCGGCGATGATGCTGGCGACCATGAAGATCTTCAGGGCGCGCCGGCCGACCAGGTTGACCGCGGTGCCTGCCAGCAGGATCACCAGCGCGATCAGTGCCAGCGTGCCGCCCGACGGTTCCTCCGCACCGAAGATGTTGGCGATGAAGCCTGCCGCCCCGATTGCCACGGTGGCCATCGCGATCACCAGCGTCCACATGTAGACCCAACCGGCGAACCAACCGTAGGTGGTGCCGAGCAAGCGCCGTGACCACTGGTATATCGAGCCCTCCAGCGGCCACCGCGACACCAGGGTGGCGAAGACCAACGCGACCAGAAACTGCCCGCCGAACACCAGGAGGAAACCCCACCAGAAGCTCGGCCCTGCCGCAGAGAGCGCCAAGCCAAAGATGCCGTAGAGGGCCACGATTGGCGAGATGAAGGCGAAGGCAAACGCAAACGCCGACCACAACGAGAACTCTCGACGCAGCGCCTGGGGCTGCTGCTCCGCGGGGATGATCGATGACGACATGTCCTGCTCCCACTTCTCGACACTGGTGGCAGGAACTATCACGCCCGGTCAGCCCCTGCGCCAGCGGATTTGCCGAAGACGCAGCGAACGCACCGCACCACCACGTGGGATTGGACGATCGCACAACGCCGGCGGCTCCGAATGTGACAACGGCGTTACGCTCGTCCAATGGTCGATCCCGGCACGCCTCGCCTGCGCGACCTGCTGGACGCTGCGGGACTCGGGCTTGCGGTACCCGGCGGTGCACCGCAGGATCTCGACCGGGCAATCAGTTGGGTACACGCGACCGAGATGCGGGAACCGGCGCGGTATCTGCGGGGCGGCGAACTGGTTTGCACGGTGGGCATCAGCCTGCAGACACCGCAGGACTGCCAGACCTTCGTGGACTCGCTGACGGGCGCCGGGGTGGCCGGCGTGTGCTTCGGCATCGGCGACGGCCATGACACGGTGCCACCCGCGCTGCTGGACCAGTGCCGCCGCCACGGTCTGCCGGTGCTGATCGCGTCACCGAGCGTGCCCTTCAGCACGGTCAGCAGGTTCGTCGCCGAGTATGAGCTCGGCGCCGAGATCGCCACCGCGCGCGCCACCAATGCGCTTGTGCCGGAGTTGCTTTCGTCGTTGCGGCGACACGAGTCGGCGCGGGAGCTGCTGGACACCGCCGGCCAGATCCTGGAGTGTTATTTTCTGCTCGACCCCGGCGGTACCGTCGCGCCGGAAGGCGAGACGCCGGCAGTCACGGTCCAGGTGCCCGCGCTGGGCACGCTGGGGTGGGTCGGCCGTGGCGATCAACCGGAGCCGGCACTACTGGACCTGATCGCCCGGTTTGTCCGAGCCACCCAGGTTCAGCGCGATGTCGAGTCGGCGCTTGCGCGCGAGCGCGTCGGTCAGCTGCTGTCGCTGGTGGAGCGACGGATGTTGCTGCCGGATGCGCTGAGCCAGCTGTTGGATTGGCCCGGTTTCGCGGCCACGGAGTTGACCTGCTCGGCGTGGCCGACCGGCGCAGGCGCACTGCTGTCGATGGCACTGCCCGAGGCGTTGGTCGGCGACGCCCCCGACCTGTGCCTGATGCTGACGGCAGAATCCTTCGACCTGGCCGACGACCTGTCCTTACCTTCGGGATACGCAGCTCCGGTGGCACTGACGGAGATCGGGTCGGCCATCGGCCAGGCCCGGATCGCGCTGGATCTGGCCCAGCGACGCGGCCACCGGGTGGGGCCCGGTCAACTGAGCACACTGGAGAGTCTGCTCGAGCAGCTCCCCCTCGTTGCGCTCGCGCCCTTCAAGCAGCAGTTGATTGACCCGCTGGCCGAGATGGACCGGCTGCGCGGAACACAACATGTGCGCACACTCCGAGTGTTCCTGTCTGCCAACGGATCCCTGAGTGACACCGCACGGGACCTGTATCTGCACACCAATACGGTGCGGCACCGGCTTGGTCGGATCCTGGAGCTGACGGGTCGGGATCCGTTGAACCATGACGATCAAACGGCATTCGCGATCGGCCTGCGCGCGTTCGACCGCGACGAGTAGCACCCGACGGTGTCGGCCGGCCTCAGTATGCCGACGCCGCGCCGGTGCTCGTACTGCCGTGGTGCAGTGCGGCGACGTCGGGGTGCGCGCGGGTGCGTGACTTCCAGGCGTTCTCCCCATAGGTCGAGAAGATCGGGTTGTTCGGGTCCGTCGCGACGCCACGGGACGCCGCCGCCAGCTCCGGCGGCAGGTCGATGACGGGCACCTGCGCATCCAGGGCGGGATTGAAGAAGAACGGGATCGACAACCGGTCGGTGCCCGGCGCAGGGGCCAGCACCCGATGCTGCGTCGCACGCAGATAACCGCCCGTCGCCACCTCCAGCAGCTCCCCGGTGTTGACCACGAACGCACCGTCGACCGGCGGCACGTCGATCCACTCCGAGCCCACCTCGACTTGCAGGCCCGCCGAGTCCGGCTCGACCAGCAGCAGTGTCAGCACACCCGAATCCTTGTGCGCGCCAACGCCTTGCGTGGTGTCCGCGGTGCCGGGATAGCGCACGACCTTGATCAGCGTGGCCGGCGACTCGGCGAACGCGGCGTCGAACGTGTTCTCCCCCGCCCCCAGCGACACCGCCCAGTGCCGCAGCAACCGCATCCCGACGCCAGACAGCGCCGCACCCCAGTCCTCGAAGGCAACGCGCAGCGCAGGCAGGGCGGACGGCCACAGGTTCGGGCCCTGCAACCGCCAATAACCCATTGCACCGTCGAGCACGTCGAGCTCGGGTCCGATGTCGATCTGCTCGCGCCAGTCCACCCGACCGTTGGTCAACTCACCACCGACGCGCGAATACCCGCGGAACTGCGGACTTTTGAGCTGGCTGATCTCGTCCTTGGCCGCAGCGGGCAGCGCGAAGAACTGCCGGGCCAACGACAGCACGCCGGTGATCTGATCGGCGGGCACGCCGTGCCCGGTCAGGTAGAAGAAACCGTAGCGGTGCGCCGCGTCCCGCAGCGCTGCCCGGAACGCATCCGGGTCGGTATCGGCCTCGGCGAGATCGAGGATGGGCAGCATGGTTTCCATGATGCCCCGGGCCGACTACTCCTCGGAGGCGGTGCGCACGGCGTCGGCCGCGGCGCGGATCTGCGGGGTCACCAACATCACCTGGCCGAGCACGCCGTTGACGAAGCCGGGCGAGTCGTCGGTGGACAGTTCCTTGGCCAGCTCCACCGCCTCGTCGACGGCGACCGGTTCCGGCACGTCGTCGGCGTGCAGAAGTTCCCACACGGCCACCCGCAGCACGGCCCGATCGACGGCGGGCAGCCGGGCCAGCGTCCACCCCTGCAGGTGCGCGCTGATCAGATCGTCGATGTGGGCGGCGTGTTCGGTGACGCCGCGCGCGACGGTCACGGTGTACTCGTTCAGCGGGTCGATCTCGGGCTTGGCCTCGGCCAGCGCCGTCCGGCCTTCGGCGACCTCGGCTGCGGTCAGTCCGCGGGCCTCCGCCTCGAACAGCAGGTCGACCGCGCGCTTGCGGGCGTGGTGGCGACCCTTCGATTTGCCGACCTTCGGGTCAGGCATTCACGCGACCCACATAGCTTCCGTCGCGGGAATCCACTTTCAGCTTGTCACCGGTGTTGATGAACAGCGGAACGTTGATCTGTGCGCCGGTCTCCATGGTGGCCGGCTTGGTGCCCGCGCTGGACCGGTCGCCCTGCAGGCCGGGGTCGGTGTGGCTGACCAGCAGCTCGACGGTGACGGGGAGCTCGAGGTAGATCGGCACACCGTCGTGGAAGGCGACCTGCACGGGCATGCTCTCCAGCAGGAAGTCGGCCGCGCCGCCCACCAGGGTCTCCGGCAGGGGGTGCTGCTCGAAATCTTCGGAGTCCATGAACACGAAATCGGTGCCGTCGCGGTACAGGTAGGTGGCGTCGCGGCGGTCGACGGTGGCCGTCTCGACCTTCACCCCCGCGTTGTAGGTCTTGTCGACGACCTTGCCGGTCAGCACGTTCTTCAGCTTCGTCCGCACGAACGCCGGGCCTTTACCTGGCTTGACGTGCTGGAACTCGGTGATCTGCCACAGCTGGCCGTCGATCTGCAGGACGAGCCCATTCTTGAAATCGGCAGTCGATGCCACGGTCGGTACTCCTTGTAATCGTTGGATCCCTATGTCACAGGATCTGCAGTTCCTTGGGGAACCGCGTAAGCAATTCGGGGGCGGTCTTCTCACCACCTTGAACGACGAGCGTGTCCTCGATCCGGACACCGCCGCGATCGGGCAAGTAGACACCAGGTTCCACGGTGACCGCGGAACCAGCAAGAAGTGTACCGGCGGCGGTGGCATTGATTCCCGGCGCTTCGTGGATCTGTAATCCGACCCCGTGTCCCAGGCCGTGACTGAACAGGTCGCCGTACCCGGCGTCGGCGATGACCTGCCGTGATGCGCCGTCGACTGCGCTCAGCGAGACCCCGGGGGCCAGCGCGTCGCGCCCTGCCCGCTGGGCGGCGGCGACCAGGCCGTAGATCTCGCGCTGCCAGTCCGCCACCGGGCCGAGCACGAACGTCCGGGTCATATCGGAGTGGTAACCGGCCACCAGCGCACCGAAATCGATCTTGACGAAATCACCGGCGGCCAGCACCGCGTCTGTCGGGCGGTGATGCGGGATGGCCGAGTTGGCCCCGGCCGCGACGATGGTCTCGAACGAGACGCCGTCCGCGCCGTGATCGAGCATCAGCGATTCCAGCTCGCGGCCCACCGCTTTTTCGGTGCGGCCCGGCCGCAACCCGCCGCGTTCGACCAGGTCGGCCAGCGCGGCGTCGGCGGCCTCGCAGGCCAACCGGAGCAGTGCCACTTCGCCGTCGTCCTTGATCTCCCGCAGCGTTTCCACCACGCCCGAGGCGCGGACCAGTTCGACCCCGGCCCGGGTGTCCAGCGCCCGGGTCAGCGCGGTGTAGGCGTCGACGGTCACCACATGGCCTTCGTAGCCCAGTCGGCGGACTCCGTCGGCAGCCGCGCGCTCGGCCAGGTATCTGGCACAGGCCCGCTCGATCACCACCTCGAGATCGGGGGCTTGGTTGGCGGCCTGGGTGCGGTAGCGCCCGTCGGTGGACAGCACCGCCGGGCGGTCGTCGCCGTACACCAGCAGCGCCGCGTTCGAGCCGGTGAAACCGGACAGGTAGCGCACGTTGTTCAGGTCCGTGACCAGCATCGCATCGAGCGGTTCAGCCGTCTCGTCGGCGCCGGAGAAGGACCGCAGTGTCGCGCTCAGTTTTACGCGTCGCTGGGAATGTGTCACGACCGTCGACGGTACTCGCTACGCTGTGCCCCCATGAGCAAGTGGTTGGTGCGCGGGTTGGTGTTCGCGGCGTTGATGGTCGTCGTCCGGTTGGTCCAGGGAGCGTTGATCAACGCGTTCGAAACCAAGGCGTTGCTCATCAGCGTCGTGCTGCTGGCGGTGTACGCCATCCTGGTCTTCGTCTGGGGCCTGTTCGACGGCCGCGCCGACGCACGGGCCAACCCGGACCCGGACCGTCGCTTCGACCTGGCGATGACCTGGCTGGTGGCCGGTCTGTTCGCCGGCGTCGTCGGCGGCGCGGTCTCGTGGTTGATCTCGGTGTTCTACAAGGGCCTCTACACCGGTGGCCTGATCAACGAGGTGACCACCTTCGCGGCCTTCACCGCTCTGCTGGTGTTCATCCCCGCCATCATCGCCGTCTCCATCGGCCGCTGGCTGATCGACCGCAACGCTCCGCCGATCAACCGCAAGGCCAACGCCAACGACGACGACCGGGCCGATACCGATGTGTTCGAGGCGGTCCGCGACGATTCGCCCACCGGCTCGATCCCGGTGCAGGAATACCCGGCCGACCATGAGACCGAGAAGCAGTCGTCGTCGGTGGCCACCGCCGAACGCACCGAAGACACCCACCCGGTCTCCGAGGAGACCACCCCGATCGGTGAGCACGACAAAGACCAGCACAAGAATTAAGCTGGCGCGCTTCGCGAGCCGCGAAACCGGTTGCGGCCGATCAACGTGACGTGGAGTTCCTCGATCAGCGGGGACAGGAAGTCGCGTTTGTAGTCGTCGTCGCCGACCGAGCGGGCGCTGACGTACATGAAGGTCAGCACGCACAGGATCAAGACCATGTTCATCAGGGACTGCGGCACCGGGATGGTCATGCCCAACACCGTTCCGTCGCCGGCCCCGTTTCCGGTCCACTTCGCCAGCAGCGCGGGGCTCAGCACGATGAGCCCCAGTGCGAAATAGATGGCGGCGATGACGACGGCGACCATCATCAGGTGCGCGATCTGGGCGGCGGCCAGCACCACGACGACGTTGCACCGCTCCCCCCGGGTCAGCGGGTCGTTGTCGACTGGATCGGCCGTCGAGGCGAACGGCGTGGCACCCAGCTCGTGGGCGGCCTCCTGGTGTGGCGCGCTGATCGCCGACAGCATGGGTCGGACTCGCGAATTGCTCACCGAGACAAGGAAAGCGATGGTCACGGCGAGCAGAAACGCCATCGCCAACCACAGCCGGGCGCGGCTGATCGTCGCGGCCAGCAGCCAGGCGTAGGTGTTCAGGAACACCACCACGGTCAGCAGGAGCACCGGCAGCGCCCGGACGAAGAGCCCACCCATCGCCGCGGCCTGGGACATCGTCAAGCGCACGGCCCAGGCCAGTACGGCACCGGCGCCGCACGCGGTGAGCGCAGCTACCACTGCGACGATCAACACGGTCCCCAGCAGATGCCAGAAGCCACCCTGGATGACACCGGCGACGGCGGACACCACCACCGCGACAATCGAGATCACCCCCTGCGTCTGTCGACTGCGCAGACGGGACACCGCCCAACCGACCACCGCAGCCGCCGGAACGGCGAGCGCGAGCACAGCCAGCACGATCTTTTCCGCCGACGTGGGCGGACCGTCGATGTAGATCTCGCTGGAACCCCTCAGCAAGAACACCACCAGTAAGGCCAGCACCACGACGGCGTAGGCGGTCAACGCCGGCGCCGACCGCGCCACCAGGTGACGCGACCGCGCGCGCAGATTCAGCGCGGCGGGCAAACCTCTATGCAGAAACCAACTTTCGGCCACATCCCGGTGGTCAATGGGGGTCATCCAGGGGTGATGCTCTGCTCGAAGCTGAACACATTGCCGGGGTCGTACTTCGTCTTGATCGTGCGCAACCGGTCGACGTTCGCTTTCCAGTACGCGGTCTCGTAGTCGGCCATGCCGGTGTTCGGGACGTTGGGGTAGGCACCGTCGACATACGGCGACAAGGCCTCGGTGAATTCGGCGATCCAGGCCAGGCACTGAGGTGTCAGGGGATCGGTCTCGCCTGCGACCTGCGCCGGACTCTCACCAC